>JBBSMX010000028.1:0-35156 GCA_038232935.1 Rhodothermales bacterium
CGCCCACCGCGTTCGGGCCGCGTACTCGGAAAAGGCGTCGGTCAGCGGGTAACTATCGAGGTCGGCGGCCCAAGCGTCCAGCGTGTCGCCGTCCGCCGTGTTCGGGTCGGCGACGAGGGTGGCGAGGACGCGGGCGTCGTGTGTTACCACTCGCCCAGAGGTCGCGGGCGAGGGCGTGGTCCCGCCCGATCCGCTTCTCGAGCTTGCGGAGGTTCAGGTACGAGACGCCGAACTGCGCGCCGCCGACGCCGTGGCGGCGGTAGACCTTCCGGTTCTGCTCGGTGCCGAGCGCTTCGAGTTCGGCGAGGGCGTCGTCGGTTGTCATCCTTGGCGGGTTCTGCGGCCTGTGCGTCTCAGGCAGGACCTTCACTATTGTGGAACTACATAGTAGGTCATCGACTCTGATTCCAAGCCCGGAATAACAATGGGCTTGTTGTCGACAAGGTGGAGGCCTAGCTCCCCCAGCTTGGGCCTAATAGCATCTGCCACCGGCTGGGTACACCCTAGATGTGTCTCAGAGAATATTTTCTCGATCTTGAATGTTTGACTCACGGCTAGCGATAGTGGGTCGCTGTGCTCTTTGTAGGAGACCTCGCCAAGGTGGACAAGTCTTCTCGCTCGCATTTCAAAGGCTTCAAGGCGCTCGTCAAGAGACCCGTCTTCTGTATGAATTCCTCTGATCTCTAGGCTCTCAGGGTATTCATCTGTCATACCGGACAATTTATCGTCGAGAGCCGTCGACCATTCGTATACGTCCCTGAATGACGAGAACATCAAGAGTGACGCGTCTCCTATAGTTTTGCTGAAAGCAACATAGTTTTCTATATCAAAACTGCCTAGCGCCTGCACAACGCAGGTCTGAAACCATTCTGTTCTAACGTCGCCCTCTGCATCTCCATACTTAGAATTGAAAGCGGTGTTGCCAACCAAGTCTGCTAATACAATGTAATAAAGACCTGGTCGGAACAGGCTGGACGTTTCCATCTCTCGGACCTTCAGGATGGCGTCTACTGCAGGAACTCTTGCGTAGATCGGAATTTGCCTGAGAGATCCCGCTGGCAAATTTAGGTAGCGCTCCAGCCCTGCCACATCATCGTAGATGCTCATATCCTTTCCAGGCATAGTGAAGACTGTTGGTTGGGTTAGGGCTAGGCCGCAGAACCAACGATTGAGTGGAACTGCCACCCTACCTCTTCATCGAAGCGAGGCTTGAAGGCGCGTGGCTTTATCTGCGCTCGTAGCGATCCTGGAGGGCTTGCTGCACCTTGTCCACCTTCTTGAACGTTTCCTTCAGCAGGTTCTGCTGGCTCTTGTGGAGGTCGTTCGGGTCGATGAGGTCGCTCGGCGTCACGCCGGTCTCGGCGGCCTGCATCTGCGCGCGGAGGTGCATGTCCGAGAGCGTGGCGAACGCGCCGAGCAGGGCAGTCTCCTCCCGCTCCAGGTCCGGCAGCGACTCGCGGAGGTGGCGCAGCCGGGTGAACGTGTTCGTCGAGCGGAGGTAGCCCGTCTCGAGCGCCAGCACGCGGGCGATGTCCACGATGGGGTTGAGCCCGCGCTCGCGGAGGTTGAGCCCCTCGTCTCCCGCATCGCGCTCCAGCTCGAAACGGCCGAAGAACGAGATCGGCGGGCGGTTCTTGGTGGCCTCGCGCATGAGCAGGGCGAGGAAGCGGCGCGCCCCGTCGAGCCGGGTGCGGATGGCGTCGCGGAGGCTATCCACGAGGTCGTCGTCGCCGTAGATGGGGCGGAGGTCGAAGCAGAGGGCGGCGCGGAGGGAGGCGTTCGCGTCGGCCCCGGCGATCCACTGGTCGTAGGCGGCGATCCACTGCGCGAGCGGCTGGCGGAAGGCCTCCTCGGAGGCGAGGATGCCGGAGTCGCTCGGGCGGATGCCCACTTCGCCGAGGGCCTCCACGGCCCGCTCGGCGAGGTAGGCGAACCAGTCGGCCGCGCGCTGGGCCTCGTCGTCGGAGCCGGGGTCGGCGTAGACGAGGCCGTTGGACTGGCTCGTGTAGAGGGCGGCCTCGCGCCGGCCGGGCGCGCCGAAGGCGATCCACGCCCACGGCAGGTCCACGGCCAGTTCCGGCTGTGCCTCGCGCGCCTCGCGCTCGACGAGGTGGAGGAGGCGGGCCTTGAGCTGGTCATCCATCTCGGCCACGACTTCGAGCAGGGCCTCGCTCTGGACGCCCTGCTGGTAGAGCCGGAAGAGGCGGCGGTTGGACTCGTTGCGGATCGTGCCGAGCTCGCCGACGGAGCGGGCCTTCTCCAGCCGCTCGACCGTCGCCACGGGGTCGAGCCCGCGGAAGTGGGCGATGTCTTCGGCCGAGATGATGCCGAGGATGGGCCGGGCGTCGTCCTTCTTGTCGCTCGTGACGACGACGCGGCGGATGCGGTACTCCATCATCACGCGGACGGCGTCGAAGAGCCGGGCGGACCCGCTGAGCGTAATGGGCGGGCGCTCGACGAGGTCCATCACCGGCGTGCTCGCCGAGGCTCCGGCGGCGATGATGCGGTTGACGAGGTCGCCCTCGGTGACGAGCCCCATCGCGCTCCCGTCGTGCACGACGAGGACGGTATCGCCTTCGTTGTCGCGCATGAGCTGGGCGGCCTCCTGCACGGTCGCGTCCGGCCCGCACGTCAGCGCGGCGTGGTAGACGACGTTGGCGAGGCTCGTGTCGAAGAGGAGGAACGCGCCGCTCGCGTCCATCTCCGTGTCGAGCGTGCGGACGTACTGCTTGAGGTCCTCGTCGAAGTAGGCCGCGAACGTCGGGTCGTGCTTGTAGAAGTTCTGGAAGTGCTCGGCCGAGAGGAGCGCGCAGACGGTCGGCTCGACGGCTTTGGCCTCGTAGGGGAGGATGCCGCCCTGGAGCAGCCCGTACGAGCCGAAGAGGGAGCCCTCGCCGACCATGTTGATGAGCCGGTTCTGGTCGGCGTCGTAGAGGCGGACGAGGCCGGACTCGACGACGTAGAGGGCGCGGTGGATGTCGGAGCCCTGCTCGCGGATGACTTCGCCCGGCTCGTAGATCTCCAGCGTCATATCGCCGATGAGGCTCTGGCGCTCGGCGCGCGAGAGGTGGTCGAAAGGGGGCGTGTATTCGAGGAGGGCGGCGAGCCGCTCGGTGATAGAGCTCATAGGAAACCGGGCAGGGAGAAGTGGAGAGCGTGTATCGTGGATGGGACGCGGCAGGTAAGAACGGAGATCCGCCGCGAATAAGCAAAACGCTGCCTCGATATACGACGTAAAGCCCCTGAGATCCCCTCTCGCCGGTTCGAGCGAGGCGGCGCAAGGCTAGGGCGCGGAGGCCGTGGTGTCGGGTACCGAGTCCTCGAGTGGCACCCCGGCCGGCCCGTAGTCGGCCAGTTTCAACGGGGTGTCGGGCGGGAGCTTGACGATGCCGCTCACCTCGTACCCGTCGCCGGTGGGGTCGGCCAGCCGGAAGCGGATCTTGTCGTCCACGCGGAGCCCGCGCAGCTCGGACGGGTCGGCGACGCGGAGCTGCATCCGCATCGCGCCCATGAAGCCGGGGACGGCCTCGTGATCGATGACGGCGGCGGCGCTGTCGAACGCGACGCCGAGGTAGACGCCGCGCACGTCGAACGCGTTCGAAAGGGTGTCAGGCCCGGCGGACGGTGCCGCCCCGGGCTCGATGGAGGGCGGCGGGGTGGGCTCGTTCGCGCAGGCGGTGAGCAAGGTGCAGGCGGCGGCGAGAAACAGGAGGCGACGGGTCATGGGGTGAGGGGAGCGGGTGCTCGGTCGGTTCTCGTCAGATAAGCGCCGCCGGCCGATCCGTTCTCGCTTCTCGCTTTTTTCTGCGACGGATCCCCTCAACGGGGCTGCTCCGTCAGCGCACGGAAAGGCGGGATGGCGTCGAGGAAGTGGAACGTACCGGCGGCCCGGTCCACGCGCCAGCAGTAGTGCGCCTGCCCGTTCGTGACGACGAGGTGCGGCGCGAGCGTGACCGTGTTGTAGCGCGAGACCTGGTCGAACACGGTCTGGGTGAGCGCCACCGTCGGCGCTTTGCACTCGGCGATGAGGAGGGGCTGGTGCTGCCCGCCGGGGCCGCGCCCCCAGACGACGAGGTCGGCGCGGCGCGGGCCGCCCACCGCGTCCAGCTTCTTCTCCACGGCGAGCAGCCCGAGCGGGTAGCCGAGCGCCTCGGTGAGCGTGCGGATGAGGTGCTGGCGGACCCACTCCTCGGGCGTCAGCCGGACGTACTTGCGCCGGACCTCGTCGCGGATCACGAGCCGCCCGTCGTGGCGCTGGACGTCGAAGGGGCCGGTGTCGGGGAAGTTGAGCGGCTTCACGCGGCCTGGCGCTTCAGCGCGCGGAGGGCGCCGCACCACCAGTCGGCGTCGCGGGTGAGCTGGTGGATGGTGACGCCGCTGAAGTGAGGCAGGAGGCCGATGAGGAGGGGCGGCACCTCGGCCCAGCGGTCGGCGAGCACGAGCGCCTCCAACTCGCGGGCGGCCGTGCGGCTCCAGCGCCACGTCTCGCGCAGCGCCTCGGCCTTCTTCCAGTAGTTCCGGTCGTCCCACGCATGGGCGCTTTCGTCGATGGTCTCGTAGATGCCGCGGAGGTGGAAGACGAGGAACGCCGCCATGTCCTGCGCCTCGGCGTCGAAGGCCCCGTTGCCGGGGCCGCCGAGGTCTTTCTGGGCGAGGAGGCGGAGGGTTTCGGCGCACGAGCGGACGTGCGCGTTGCGCTTCTTGGCCGGCGTCTCGCCGGTGCGGGTGATGCGGCCCATCGTCCGGTTTCGGATCGCTGAGTGGGGATTCGGAGGGGACGGATACGAAGGTACGACGGTCGGCCGGAGCCGGGGATCTCCGACGGGGCTGCGCGTATCATGGAGTGCCCCGCTCCCTCTCGCTGTCCCCCGCCATGCAAGCTCCGCCCGCGTTCCCACTCGACGCTACCGGCCTCGCCACGGATGCCGCCTCGGGCGGCTACGGCTCGTACCGCTACGACACGCTCACTGGCCCGCCGGACCTGTTCGAGAACCTCTCGGCCACGGACTGGCCCCGCCTCACGTGGCGCGAGGTCGGCCGCCCGTACGAGGTGACGAACTATTCGAAGAACCGGGAGACGTGGGAGGCCGAGCACAACGCGGCGATGCCGGTGCCGGTCCAGTGGGAGCACTTCAACCGACGCTTCCACAGCCTCTTCGAGCAGGACGTGGACGAGGCGACGGCGCGCGCGAAAGCGGAACTGCAGGCTCACCTCAAAGCGCTCGACTTCGCCGAAGCGCGGGAGGTCGTGCAGGAGCTCGTGCAGCTCAAGATCTGGAACAAGGTCCACCTCGTCGAGGACGCCGTGTGGGACCCGCGCGGCAAACGCGCCCTCTTCGACGGGATGCGCCTCGACCGCCCGAACATCCTCTTCCTCGGCGCCGCCGACGGTTACGAGGCGATGCAGTTGATGGCGATGTATCCCGGTGGCCACGCTGTGCTCGTGGACTACGACGACTTCTGCCGCACCGACCGCTTCGGCCGGTTCCCCGAGGCCTACCCATTCCTCGGCTACAACCGCGCCACCGGCGGCTACGACACGTACCACCGCCCCGACTTCGACATCGACTTCGAGGTGGCCGACATCCGAGACCTGAGCTTTGGCCGCGAATTCGATGTCGTCGTCTCCATCGGCCTCATCGAGCACTTCCCCGACAGCCACAAGTCCGAGGTGTTCGACTTCCACCGACGCTTCCTCAAGCCCGGCGGCTACGCCGTGATGACGACGCCGCGCAAGCAGCTCCGCTCGAAGATGTTCTACCTCGCGATGGGCGAGATCATGAACTACGGCTACCGCGAGTTGATGGACGCCCGCCAGCTCGGCCTCTACGCCTACGAGAACGGGTTCGACGTCCTCCGCGCGGGCTACATCAAAGCGCACAACGGGATCATCTGCCAAGCGCGGTAACACTCAGCCCGCTTTGTAAATATCCCACACCCACTCCGGCGCGTCGGGCTCCCACTGCCACTCGATGCCTTCGCCGAGTGCCCAGCGGTGCAGCCACGAGATCCCGTTCGTCCCAACGTAGGGGTCGGGGCGGGCGTAGGCCGGGTCCGCCAACGCTTCCTCCAGCGTGACGAACCGGTAGCCGCGCCGCGCGAACATCGCCTTCACCCCGCCGAAGTAGTCGGCGTTGAGGAGGTTGGCGTGGACGAGGAGCACCTGCGGCGGCTCGGCCCCGAGCACCTCGACCGACCAGCCCTCGAAGTGCGCGACGATGGCCTCCATGAAGTCGAGGTAGGCGATGCCGATCCGCTGCATCAGCTCGGCGTCGCCGCGCTCGGCCGCGAGCGCGTAGGCTCGGGCGAAGACCCACTCGTCGCTGTCGAGCGTGACGGGCGCGTTCGTGTAGCCGCGCTCGGCGAGGAAGGCTTCCACCGCCGCTTTCTTCTCGGCCGTATCGCCCGGGTGGAGGTAGGGGTAGCGGAAGTAGCGGATCCGCTGGCCGCGCTCTGCCAGCAGTCGCTTCGTCACCGTCTCGCCTTCGACGATGTCGGCGGTGTAGTCGGCGACGGACGTGCGGTTGAGGTCGGGGTGCGAGGCCGTATGGTTGCCCAGCTCGTAGCCCGCGTCGAGCCACTTGGTGAGCAGGCCGGCCACGAGGTCGGTGTCGTCGCAGGCGCGCTCTTCCACGACGAGGCCGAGCGCCGGCACGTTGCCAATCTGCGCCAGCAGCCGGTCGGTGAAGGCGTCGAGCGCGGCGCGGTCGCAGTGCGCCCCGCTCGGGAGGGCGACAGCCGGGAGGTCGTCGAAGGTGATGGCGACGCGGCGGTCCAGCGTGTCGGCAGCGACCGCGACGGGCGGCGGCTCCGGCGTCGGGGCGTCCGCGCAGGCGGCGAGGCCGAGCAGCAGAAAGCTGAAGAGACGGATAAGCATGGGCAGCGCCGTTGTCTCTCGGCCAAGCTACGGGCGGACGAGCGCGATCTGCACGTCCATCACGTTCGTGTGCGTCGGTCCCGGACGGAGGAGTTGACCGAGCGCGTCGAAGAACGGATAGGCGTCGTTGCGGGCGAGGTGGCCCTCCGGGTCGAGGCCGAGGGCACGGGCGCGCGCGGCGGTCTGCGGAGTCGCCCACGCCCCGGCCGCGTCGGTCGGCCCGTCGATGCCGTCGGTGCCACCGCTGAGCAGGAGCACCTCGCGGTCGGCCCCGCCGCTGGGGCGGGGCAGGCTGTCGAGTTCGAGCGCGGCGGCGAGGGCGAGCTCCTGGTTCCGCCCACCGCGCCCGTCGCCGGTGACGGTCACCGTCGTCTCGCCGCCCCAGAGCAGGCACGTCGGTGCGCTCGCTTCGACATCCAGTGCCGCTCGTGCCAAGCGCCGCCCGACCTCGCGGGCTTCGCCGGTGAGCGATTCCGGGTGCAGCCGGACGACGTAGCCCCGCCGCTCGGCCTCGGCCCGCGCCGCCGCGAGCGCGTCCCGGTTTGAGCCGACGAGCATCGTCTGCACGCGCTCGAAATCAGGCGATTCGGGAGCCGATACCTCCCGCGTTAGATGCGCCCGCACCGACGCCGGAACCCGTTTCATCAACCCGAACCGTTCGAGCACGGCGAGGGCGTCGGCGAGCGTCGTGGGGTCGGGTACGGTCGGACCGCTGGCGATCACGGCGAGGTCGTCGCCGACGACGTCGGAGATCACGAGCGCGAGGACGGTCGCGGGATGGGCAGCACGCGCGAGCTTGCCCCCGCCGATCTCGGAGAGGTGTCGCCGCACGGTATTGACGGCGTGAATGTCCGCGCCGGAGTGGAGCAGCAGGCGGAACGTCTGCTGTGCGTCGTCGAGCGAGAGGCCCTCGGCGAAGGCGGGCCAGAGGGACGAGCCGCCGCCCGAGAGCGCGACGAGAAGCAGGTCGTCCGGGCCGAGCGCTTCGGCGAGGCCGAGGGTGCGCTGCGCGGCCCTCGCGCCTGCTGCATCCGGCACCGGATGGCCCGCCTCGACGACCTCGACCCGCTGCGGCGCGGGCTGCCCCGCCTGGAGCGTGGTCCGGTAGCCGTGCGGCACCACGACGAGGCCGGTGTCGATCCGATCCCCGAGCCGGGCTTCGAGCGTGCCCGCCATCGCCATCGCCGCCTTCCCCGCGCCGACGAGCACGACGCGCCGGTACGCATCGAGAGTGGGTGGGTCCCACGATGCGGCCGCATCGAGTAGCCCGGCAGGCATCACGGCGGCGACGGCGGCGTCGAAGATGGCGCGCGCATCGTGGACAAGGTCGTTCATCGCGGTATCCGTAGGGGCGCAGCACGCTGCGCCTCTACGCCTCGGATCAGTCCTTCTTAAAACGCCGTGTGAACTTGCCGACCCACGACTCGCCCTCCTCGAAGCCGAGGACGTGCCCGAGTGTGAGGTAGGCGACGCCGAAGACGCCGAGGATGGCGGGGCCGTAGAGCCAGACCGGGAACGGCTCGGCGGGGACGAGCCAGCGCAGCAGGGCAGCCGGGATCGAGGCGAGCCCGGCGAGGCCGAGCATTTGCAGCATCCGCGCCCACGGCAGGCGGAACTCCGGCACGCGCCGCCGGAGCGCGCGGATGAGCTGGCTCAGTTCCACCCACGCCGCCACACTCGCCCCGAGCGCGAGGCCCACGGCCCCGAGCAGGAGCGGCCGGCCCTCCTGCGGGATGCCTACGAGGCCCGGCACCGTGAGCAGGTTCTCCGCGCGGAGCCCGTCGAAGGGGCCGCCGAAGACGTTGGAGAGGAGATCGGCGAGCGCGGCGGGCTCGAGCACGAACATCAGCGTCGCGCCGAGCAGGATGGAGACGACGACGCGGATGACGGCGATCTTCGCGGGCGTCTTCGTGTCGTCGAGGGCGTAGAACGCATTTTGCAGCAGACGGCCCATCGTCGTGGCGACGAGGCCGGGGGTGAAGGCGGCGAGGACGAAGTAGACCAGCCACGTGTCCTCCAGCCCGAACCGGCCCGTCTGATACAGCGTCGCCACGACGAGGAAGCCGAAGCCGAGGTAGCCGACGGCCGTCGCGATGACCATGTAGAGGATCTGCCGGATGGAGCGGTCGATCCGTTCGAGGAAGACGTGACGGTGCGCCTCGGTGAGCCGCGAGAGCTCGGGCAGCTCGCTCGCGGCGACGCTCATCGCGAAGAGCGAGATCGGGAGCATGTAGAGCACCTGCGCGCTCGTGAGCGCGGCGATGGCCCCGGCGGCGAGGAAGCCGGCCAGCAGGAGGTCGATGTAGCCGGAGATCTGGTAGACGCCGCGCCCGGCGAGCACGGGCAGGAACGCGCGGAAGCTCTGCTTCACGCCCTCCACCTGCGTCGAGACGGAGAAGCGGAAGCCGCGCACCACGCTGAAGACGGCCGGGAGCTGTACGCCGAACTGCAGGACGCCGCCCACGGCCGCGCCGATGATCCCAGCGAAGAGCAGCCGGTTCAGCGCCGGCACCGGCACCACGTCCAACTCGGCGAGCCCCAACGGGTCCTCGAACACCGTGAAGCCGACGAAGAGCATCGCGGCGACAATCGCGACGTTCCACAGCACGGGGGCGACGTACGGGAGGAAGAACCGCCGGTGGCTGTTGAGCACGCCGAGCGCCCACGCGCTCAGCACGAGCACGCCCGTCATCGGGAACGTGATGCGGATGGCCTGCACCGCGAGGTCGAAGCGGTTGACCGCCAGCTCACCCGCGATCACTTTCGCCGTGTCGTCGAGCCAGCCGGGCTGGAGCAGCGCTGTCAGCGGCTCGGCCAGCAGGACGCCCACGGTGACGAGCACAGCGACGAGTGCCACCAGCAAGCCCAGCACGGCCCCGGCGAAGCGACCGGCATCCTCGGGCCGCCCCTCTTCCAGCATCCGGCTGTAGATCGGGATGAATGCCGCCGAGATGGTCCCCTCGCCGAGCAGGTTCTGGAGCAGGTTCGGCGCGCGGAGCGCCACGCGGAACACGTCGGCGTGGGCTCCGACGCCGAAGAAGTAGCCGATGGCGCGCTCGCGGATGAACCCGATGATCCGGCTCAAGAAGATGCCGCCGGCGACGAGCCCGGCCGCGCTCTCGCGCCGCTCTCCGGTGGACATGTGCTCCGTGCCGGGGGCCTTCCCATCTACGATCAGCGCAGCCTCAGCCTCGAACGCTGCCTCGCTCGCGCCCTCCGGCGTGGCGTCGGCACCGGGCGAGGTGGCGGGTTCTAACTCGTCGCCGCCGGGGGTGCGGGGTGGCGGGTCGCCGGGGAGGTCCTCATCGGGAGCGTCGGGCATGGGGTCAGCGGCGGGCACGGCGGCGGGAGCTTCGCTTCGGGAAGGGGACCACGAGGCCGTCCATGAAGAGGTGCGAGAAGTAGCCGACGACGGCAGCGCCGTAGAACGGGAGCCCGGCGAACGGCCGGTCGGGGAAGAGAAGGTAGGGCAGGATGAGCAGCGGGGACGGGATCAGCAGCATCGCCCAGTACGTGTGGGTCCAGCCCCGGTGCTTGCCGAGGACGGGCAGGATCGCGAAGAGCCCGAGGTACGCCGCCCACTGGAACTCCCGCGTCACGATCAGCACCGCGTCACTCGCGAAGAAGATCGAGTAGAAGAGGTTCTGCCCCTTCGAGTTGGTGTCCACGTCCGGCCACAGCCCGAACATCAGGCAGAGCCCGAACAGCACGGCCGGCACGCCGATCAGCTCCAGCCCTGTAAAGCGCTGGTACGCCTGATCGACGGAGAACACGAACGCGAGCCCGGCGAGGTAGACTCCAAAGAAAGCCATCGCACCCGCGAGGTGCCCTTTGTATCCGGCCACGAGCTCGAAACAGATGAGAGGATGAGGAGAGCGTCCGTAGGGGCGGGGTTCATCCCCGCCCTGGTGGGGAACGCCATCACGGCTAAGAGAACGCGCAGGTCCGCCCCTACGATGCGTGTTCTGTAAAATACCGCACCGCCAGCCCGTACCCCGCCACGCCGAAGCCGGCGACGAGCCCGGCGCAGGCCGGCGTGACGACGAGCCGGTGCCGGAAAGCCTCGCGCGCATGAACGTTGGAGATGTGGACTTCGACGACCGGCACGTCGATGGCCGCGACGGCGTCGTGGAGCGCGACGGAGGTGTGGGCGTAGCCGCCGGGGTTGAGCACGACGCCCGCCACCCCGTCCGCCTCGGCTGCGTGGAGCGCGTCGATCAGCGCGCCCTCGCCGTTGTGCTGGGCGAAGGCGAGGTCGAGATCGGGGAACGACGCACGCAATCCGGCCTCGATGTCGGCGAGGCGCGTGGAGCCGTAGACCTCCGGTTCGCGCCGGCCGAGCAGGTTCAGGTTGGGGCCGTTGAGGATGAGGAGGCGCATGGGAGAGACGCGGCATGCGGCGTCTGTACGGCGTGTTCGGATTACGTGCCCACGTCGAAGGTCAGCCCGTCGTAGCCGAGGGCGACGCCGGGGCCGGCTTCCGCTTCCAGCAGGGCGTCCTCCTCGGCGTGGAGGACGTTGTGGGTCATGTGCGTAAAGTACGTCTGCCGCGCGCCGACCCGCTCGGCCACGGCCACGGCCTCGTCGATGCTGAAGTGCGTCGGGTGCGGCGTGCGGCGGAGCGCGTCGAGCACGAGCACGTCCAGCCCGTCGAGCTGCGCGACGGTCTCCTCCGGCAGCCGGCTCACATCCGTGAGGTACGCGAAGCGACCGATCCGGTAGCCGAGGACCGGCAGCTTCCCGTGGAACGCTTGGAGTGGGGTGACGTCGATTGTGGCCTCCGGGGCGTAGCGGCTCCGCACGGTGAAGGGGCCGTCCACTTCGTGCAATTCCAGCAGCGAAGCACCGGGATACGACCGGTCGAAGATGTACTGGAACATCTGACGCAGGACTTTCGCCGTGCCGGGGTCAGCGTAGCAAGGGATGGGGGCGCGGTTGTCGAAGAAGTAAGGCCGGAGATCGTCGAGCCCGACGACGTGGTCGAAGTGGTGGTGGGTGAAGAGGACAGCGTCCACGCGGGGGAGCCGGTGCCGGAGCGCCTGCTGCCGGAAGTCCGGCCCCGTGTCGATGACGAGGTGGACGGGGCCGTCCGGCCCGCCGCGTTCAGCGTGATCCGTGTCGGCGCGGACGTACGCGGCGCAGCGTGTCCGGGCGTCGCGCACGTCGTCGGAGGTGCAGACCGGGCAGCCGCAGCCGATGACGGGAACGCCCGTCGAGGTGCCGGTGCCGAGCAGGGTGACTCGCAGGGTGCGGTCCCGAGGCGTGTCACCCTTCATCGTCTCCCCGTTCAGCCTCGAAGTCGTCGGTGAGGCCGGCGGCGCGGGCGGCCCAGGCTTCCTCGATGGCGTCGCGGACGGCGGGGCGGAGGTAGACCTCATCCACGGGCAGCGTGCGGAGGGCTTCGGCGAGGATGGCGAGGTGGGCCTCGACGGGACGGCGCTTGTTCAGCACCACGAACGTCTCGTCGCCGACCGTGCAGAGGCCGCCGCGGAAGTTGCCGCGCTCGTGGCGGACCTCCACGCCGAGCTGCTGCACGGCCTCCTCCATCGCCTTCACGATCTGCTGCGGTTTCATCGGTGCAACGTGATGCGTGAACCCGACTCCGACGGTGACGCCCGATCTCACGCATCCCGTATCACTTGTCGTACTTCCGGGTGAGGTTCTTGCCGGACTTCTCGTCGAGGACGGCGAAGGCGAGGGGCGAGGCCGCTTCGTCCACGTCGAGCCGGAACTTGAGACGGGTGCGGAACCGCCAGCGGGTGAGCGTGCTCGGGATCCCGCGGTCGAGGTAGGCGGCGAGGAACGGGTGGACGCGTACGAGGATCGGCCGCTTCCGGTGCTGATCCTGCACCTCGGTGCGGTACGTTGCCAGCCAGCGCTCCAGCTTCGCGACGACCTCCGTGGCCGTCAGTGCCGGCTCGGTGGTCACGGCGAAGGATTCAGTAGCGAGCATGTCCGCCTGCCTCGGCTCGGGCTCGGGGAGGTCTTCGAGCGGCGGGAGGTCGTCCACGTTCGTCGTCGTGGTGATGCTCGGGCGGAGGCGCTGCCGCGTGATCTCTACGACGCCGAAATCGCTCATCGGGAGCAGCTTCGTCACCGCGCGGTCCTTGCGGAATTGCTTCTTCAACTCGTCGTAGACCTTCTGCCGCGCGCTGTGGCTCCGCATGTCGATGAAGTCGACGCAGATGATGCCGCCGAGGTCGCGCAGCCGGAGCTGCTTCGTGACCTCTTTGGCGGCTTCGAGGTTGACGCGGAGCGAGTTCTCCTCCTGCGAGAGCCCGCGCCCGGCGCGGCCCGAGTTCACGTCCACGACGTGCATCGCCTCGGTGTGCTCGATGAAGAGGTAGCCGCCGCCCGGCAGCGGCACCCGCGTCTCGAAGGCGGCGCGCACGTCGCGCTCGATCTTGTACGTGCGGAAGACGTGCTCCTTGCTCTTGTGCAGCATCACGAGCGGTGCCATCTGTGGGGCCACCGCCTGCACGTAGTTCTTCACGTGCTTGTGCACCTTCGGGTCGTCCACGACAATGCGGTCGTAGTCCTCGCTGAAGAGGTCGCGGATGATGGAGGACACCATGTTGACGTCCGCGTAGAGCGCCTTCGGCGCGTTCGGCTTCTGCTTCAACTGGTCCTCGATGGTGCGCCACTTCTCCAGCAGCAGCCGGAGGTCCGTGTCGAGCGCCTTCGCGTCGCGGTTCTCGGCGACGGTGCGGACGATGAGGCCGAAGCCCTCGGGCAAGAGGCTCCGGGCGAGGGCGCGCAGCCGCCGCCGCTCTTTCGCAGATTCGATCTTCTTCGAGACGGCGACGTAGTCCGCCTGCGGGATGAGCACGAGGAAGCGGCCCGCGAGGGACACGTCGGTCGAGACGCGCGGCCCCTTCGCGGAGATCGGCTCCTTCGTGATTTTGACGATGAGCTTCTGGTCCTGCTTGAGGTACTTCTCCGGCCGGCCGTAGCCGTTGCCGGAGCTTCCGTTCGAGGAAGACCGGCTCCCACGCCCCCGGCCCGATCCGCCGCCCCGGTTGGACGAGCTATCCCGGCTGCTGCCCCGGCTCGATCCGTCGCCACGGCTGGATGTAGTGCTGTCACTGTCGTCCGAGTCGCCGTTGTCCGAACCGCTGGAGTCGCTGGACTTCTTCGCGTCCGGGGTACTGCGCCCCCGTCCGCTGCGGCGACGCCCGCCGCGCCGACGTCCACGCGAGGAGCCCTTCTCTTCCTCCTCTTCCTCCTCCTCGGCGTCGTCCCGGCTCACGCGGCTGGGTTTCGAGGTGAGGTCGATCACGAAGCGGGAGGAACGCGACGGCGTGCTCGCGGCCTGCTTCTCTCTGGGCTTCGGCTCGTCGGTTTTCACCTCGACCGAGCGCTCGGCTTTGGGCTGCCGTGAGGGACGCGCGCCCTGCCGGGCCGAGCCGGAGCGGCGGGCCGAGTCGTCGTCGTGAGGCTCCCCGTTGTCGTGCGGTGTGTCCTGCGCTGCGGGGGCTTCCGCGGCCTGTGTGGCGTTGGTGGATTCGTCGGACTTTTTGCCGCGCGAGCGGTTGCCTCGTCCCCGCGAAGGCTTGGCCTCCTCCTGCTCGGCCTGCTCCATCGCAGGCTGCTGCTCGTCGGCGTGCTGCGTCTCTTCCTGCTGTGCACGCTCATCTTCCTGCTGCGTACGCTCGCGGTTGCGTCCGCGCCCGCCGCGCCGTCCCCGGCGCTTCTTCGGGCGTTCGGGTTGCTCGTCAGCCTCGGGCCGTATATCAGCCGCCGGCTCTGTGGCAGGCTCGCCGTTGGACGCGCGCTCGTACGGAGGTGGGGCGACGGCGTCGGGCGGGAGGATCTGCGGCGGCCTGTCCGGCAGCTCCGAGCTCACGGGCGGCTCCGGAGGGGTCGGCTGGATGTGGCGGCTCTGCGGATCGGGCTCGACGCGGCGGCCTCGGGAGCGGCCTTCGGAGCGCTCGTTCTTGGCGCGGCGGCCGCCGGATTTTTCTTGCTCCGCTCGGGGCTGATCTTGCTGGGCCTGCGGTTCGGGTGAGGCCTCGGGCTTCGCTTCTTCCTGCTTCTTGCCCCGGCCGCGCCGGCTCTTGGTGGCCCGGTTGAGGTCGCGGCGGCGGCGCGCAGCGCGCTGCTCTTCAGGCGTCTCCAGTTCGAGGTCTGAGCCGCTGGCCTCGTCCAGCTTCGGTGCCTTCGGGAGGGACTTCGTGGACCAATCGGGCATCTTGCCTTCGGAGAGCTCGAGGAGGTCCGGGAGGTTGTCCGAGAGGTCAGAGAAGTGGAGGAAGGCGTCTTGCTTCTGGCCGATGTCTACGAAAGCGGCCTTAATGCCCGGCAGGATGCGCCGGACGCGGGCGAGGTAGATGTCGCCGATCGTACGGACGTTCTCGGGATTCTCGATGTAGAGCTCCACCAGCTCCCCATCTTCCACAATGGCAATGCGGGAGTGCTCTCCCGTCACGTTGATGATGATTTCTTTGGACATAGAAAGAGGGTGAGGGCGCACGCCACGGGAAGGGGAGCCGGGAGGGCACTCGCGAGCGCCGGTCCGAGCGAGCCAGTCCGATACGGCGATGCCGTCCCGCACCGCGCTCCGGGGCCACCAGCGACGGGGTCGCAGGTTGGGCGAGGAGCACGGGGGACGGCCGAGCGCGGCGGAGGGAACCGGAACGGTCCGACCCGCGGGGGACGGAGCCGAAGCGGTCGAGCCCAGCCAGTGCGGTCTCGATCAGGCGTGCGATCAGTTGAAAAACGCGGTGCATCAGCAAAACGAAAGGAGCTTCAGCAGAGCAGAAAAATGATGGTGCGCCCAGGTGTGCAGGGGAAAACCGCGCGCCGATGAGACGGCCTGTGGGGCCCGGCACCAGAGGCTGCGAGGGGCCGGCCCGCTCCATCGAGCGCCCGGCGCGGCGCGTACGCAGCTCGGAAAAAGGGGCATCTCCGCCGAGCTTTCCGGGGGAGATTAACACGGGAAACTAAGGCCGGCCGGTGCCCGTCTGCAACCGCTCGGGAGGGGTGGGCTCCCCTCCGCAACGCCGTTCGCAGCCGAACCTCGGCCCTGATGCTCTGTGAGCGGTTCCGTCTCTCCGGAGGGTATTCGTTTTAACGGTAATTCCCCCGATCAGCCCGGTCGTCCACGTATATTCTAAGCCTCAAACGCGCATACAGGGCGACTTGTTTTCGTGTCCGCGGCCTCTTGCTCGACGCTCCGCCGCCCGCTCTCGTCCACCGATACACGCTATCCTCTCTCATGGCAGACTCTGCTCCCGTCAAAGCTCGCGGCCTCGAAGGCGTCGTCGCCCTCGATACCGAACTCTCTTACATCAACGGACAGGAAGGCGAGCTTCTGTACCGTGGCTACGACATCAAGGACCTCGCCAAGAACGCCTCGTTCGAGGAGGTGGCCTACCTCCTCTGGAACGGCGAGCTCCCCAGCCAGTCGCAACTCGACGAGCTGAACGCCCAGCTCCAGGCCGAGCGCGCCGTCCCCGACGCCGTGATCGAGCACCTCCGGCACCACACGCCGAAGGATGCCAACCCGATGTCCGCTCTTCGCACGGCCACGAGCATGCTGGCCGACTTCGACGCGGACACCGAGTCCCACGACCACGACGCCAACTACCGCAACGCGATCCGGCTGACCGCCAAGATGCCGACCATCGTCGCCGCCTTCGACCGCATTCGGAAAGGGCAGGAACCGGTCGCGCCGAAGGGCGAGGGCTCTGCCGCGTTCGATTTCCTCTACATGCTCAACGGCGAGGAGCCTGGCGAGGCGGCCGAGGCCATTATGGACGCCGCGCTCGTCCTCCACGCCGAGCACGGCCTCAACGCGAGCACCTTCACCGCCCGCGTTATCGGCTCGACGCTCTCGGACATGTACTCCGCCGTCACCGGCGCCATTGGCGCGCTGAAAGGGCCGCTCCACGGCGGCGCGAACGTGAAGGTGATGGAGACGCTGCAGGACATCAAGCGGAGCGGCATAACGCCCGCCGACTACGTGCAGGCGAAGCTCGACGCGAAGGAGAAGATCATGGGCTTCGGCCACCGCGTCTACAAGACGTACGACCCCCGCGCCATCATCCTGCGCGATATGCTCGAAGACCTATCCGACGAGAAGGGGGACCGCTGGTGGTACGAGACGTCGAAGACGATGATGACTCAGGTTCAGGATGCCAAAGGACTCTACCCGAACGTGGACTTCTTCAGCGCCTCGGTCTACTACCTCCTCGGCATCGCGCCCGACCTCTACACGCCGATCTTCGCGATCAGCCGCATCACGGGGTGGACGGCACACCTGCTGGAGCAGTGGTCCGAGAACCGCCTCATCCGCCCGCGCGCCGAGTACGTCGGCCCGCGCGACAAGACGGTCGCGCCGATCGCCGAGCGCTAGCGGCTCCGGCCTCGCTACGGAGGGTGCACCGGCCGGCCCTGCTGGCGGTGCACCCTCTCTTTGTGTGGCGCGGCGATGGGCTACCGCGTACCTTTCGGCCTGCCCTCTTTCGCTATAACTTCGACCGGCGCTAGGAACGCTCGGACCTGCTTTCAGGAATAAGTGAAAGTAGGTCGTGCTCGCTGCGCCTACCGCGCCTGCCCCCATCCCAACCCGACGCCCTCATGGCCTCGTCCACCGTTCAAGAGTTTCGGCCGAAGACGTTCACGCGCTACAAGATCCGCACGGGGATGTTCGCGTGGATGCTCCACCGGCTCACCGGGCTCGCCCTCGTCGGCTACCTCGTGATCCATGTGTGGGGGCTTAAGGCGGTCACGAACCCGGATGCCTACAACGCGCTCATCACGGAGTACCACGCGCCCATCTTCAAGGTCGGCGAGTTCCTCCTGCTCGGGGCCGTGGTCTACCACGCGCTCAACGGGCTACGCATCGTGCTGATCGACTTCCTCGGGTGGAGCCCGAACCAGAAGAAGCTGTTCTGGACGCTCGGCGCGGTGGCGGCGCTGCTGTTCATCGTCGGTGGCTACCCGAGCATCGCGGCCCTGATCTCCTACTTCGGTTCCTGAATGAGCTTTTAGCTGTTGGCCTTAGCTGGTAGGTACTCCCGCCCCAGCTAAAAGCCAACAGCCACTAGCTAAAAGCTTCCCGCCATGCCCAGCAAATACGGAAAGTCGGCCCGGTCGAGTGCATTCCAGTGGTTCTTGCACCGGATCACCGGGACGTTCCTCGTCTTCCTGCTCATCACCCACTTCTGGGTGCAGCACTTCGACCGCACGACGGCGTCGATCTCGCACGACGTGGTCTCGGCCGAGCAGGCCGAGGCGGGCGTGCTCCCCGGTTACTCGGACGAGGCGAACGCGGCCGTCCGCGCCCGGCAGGAGGTGGAGCGCCGGCACGCCCCGGAGGAGAATCGGGTGATCCCGACGCAGCAGCCGGACCCCGAAGCCGACCAGATCCCCGGTCCGACGCACCCGCCGGCTGAATCCCACGGCGCGACGCCGTACGACATCCTCATGCTCCGCCTCGCGGACCCGGTCTACGCGGTGCTCTGGAAGGGCTTCAACATCCTCTTCCTCCTCTTCGCGCTGCACCACGGGTTCTACGGGCTGAACAACATCCTCACCGACTACATCCGCAACGACATGGTCCGCGCCGCTGCGATCACGCTCTCGTGGGGCCTGGCGCTCGTGCTCTTCGTCATCGGGACGTACTCGGTGACGGTGGCGGGGCTGAACCTTTAGAAGCTAATGGTTCTTAGCTCTTGGCTGTTGGCTGAGGGAGAAGAGCTAAAGGCCGAAAGCCAACAGCTAACAGCATATGACCTTCACCCATGACATCGTAATCGTCGGAGCCGGCGGGGCCGGGCTGATGGCGGCGCTCTACGCCCGCGAAGGCGGTGCCGACGTGGCTGTGGTCTCCAAGCTTCACCCGCTCCGCAGCCACACCGGTGCGGCGCAGGGCGGGATCGGCGCGGCCCTCGGGAACGAGGAGGAGGACTCGTGGCTGTGGCACGCCTTCGACACGACGAAGGGCTCGGACTACCTCGGCGATCAGGACGCCATCGAGCAGATGTGCCAGGACGCCCCGCGCACCATCGTCGAGCTCGAGCACTACGGCGTCCCCTTCTCCCGCACGAAGGAAGGCAAGATCAGCCAGCGCCGCTTCGGCGGGCACACGCGCAACTTCGGCGAGGCCCCCGTCCGCCGCGCCTGCCACGCCGCCGACCGCACCGGCCACACGATCCTCCACACGCTCTACGACCGCTGCACCGAGAAGGAGGTCAAGTTCTACGACGAGTACCAGATGCTCGACCTCCTCCGCGAGGAGGATGGGGCCGTCGTCGGGATCGTGGCCTACGAGATCCTCACCGGCGAGGTCCACACCTTCCACGCGAAGATCGTCTGCTTCGCCACCGGCGGCTACGGCCGCGCCTTCAAGACGACCTCCAACGCCCACGCCGGGACCGGCGACGGCTTCGCGATAGCCCTCCGCGCGGGCTTTCCGCTCGAAGACATGGAGTTCGTCCAGTTCCACCCGACGGGGCTCTACCGCCTCGGCATCCTCATCACCGAGGGCGCGCGCGGTGAGGGCGGGATCCTGCGCAACTCCGAGGGCGAGCGGTTCATGGAGCGCTACGCGCCGACGGTGAAGGACCTCGCCCCGCGCGACATGGTCTCGCAGTGCATCTACAAAGAGATCCGCGAGGGCCGCGGCATCAACGGCAAAGACCACGTCGTGCTCGACATGACGCACGTCGGCCGCGACGTGCTCGAAAACAAGCTGCCCGAGATCACCGAGTTCAGCCGCGTCTACCTCGGCGTCGACCCGATCAAGACGCCGATCCCCGTCGCGCCGACGTGCCACTACGCCATGGGTGGCATCCCGACGAACGTGGACAGCCAGGTCGTCGCCGGGCCGAGCCGCGAGGACGACGTCGTGCCCGGCTTCTATGCGGTCGGCGAGTGCGCGTGCGTGAGCGTCCACGGGGCCAACCGGCTCGGGACCAACTCCCTCCTCGACCTCGTCGTGTTCGGCCGCCGCGCCGGCATCGCGATGGCCGAGGAGATCCAGCGCGACGGGAAGAAGAAGCGCCCGCTCCCCGAGAACCCCGAGGCCCGCACCCGCGCGATGCTCGACGAGATCCTCTCCCGTGCCGAGGGCGAAAAGGCCGTCTCGATCCGCACCGATCTCCAGGAGACGATGATGAAGAACGTCTCCGTCTTCCGCAACGACGAGACCCTCTCCGAAGCCCTCACCGATCTGAAAGACCTGCGCAAGCGCGCCGCGAACGTCGTCATCGGTGACAAGGGGACGAAGTTCAACACCGACCTCATGGACGCCGTCGAGATCGGCTTTATGGCGGACTACGCGACAGCCATCGCCGCCAGCGCCGCCAACCGGACCGAGAGCCGCGGTGCCCATCTCCGCGAGGACTACACCGACCGCGACGACGACAACTGGCTCAAACACACGCTCTACTGGGCCGACGGGGGCGACTATCGCTTCGACTACAAGAGCGTGATCATCACCCGCTTCCAGCCGAAAGAACGCAAGTATTGAGTAGGGGCGAAGGGCGAGAAAAGCGTCCCCTCCCACACTTCCGCACCCCCCACCCTCCTATGGACCTCACCGTAAAGATCAAGCGCTACAACCCGGAGGCGGACGACGCGCCACACTGGGAGGAGTACGCCCTCGAAGCCGACCCGATGGACAGGGCGCTCGACCTCCTCAATCACATCAAGTGGAACGTGGACGGCTCGCTCACCTTCCGCAAGAGCTGTGCCCACGGCATCTGCGGCTCCGACGCCATGCAGATCAACGGCGAGAACAAGCTCGCCTGCTCGATCCTCGTTCAGGACCTCGTCGGCAAGAACGGCGGGACGATTTCGTTCGAGCCGCTGCCCGCCGCGCCGGTCATCAAAGACCTCGTGATCGACCAGACGCGGTTCTTCGAGAAGTACCGCGCCGTGATGCCGTGGTTGGTCAACCACACGCCGCCGCCGGAGAAGGAGCGGCTCCAGAGTCCCGCGCAGCACGCCGTGATCGAGGACGCCACGAAGTGCATCATGTGCGGCGCCTGCACCCACTCCTGCCCGAGCACCTGGGCCGACCCCGACTACCTCGGCCCCGCCGCGATGCTCAAGGCGTACCGCTACACGTTCGACTCCCGCGATCAGGGGACCGAGGACCGGCTAGAGATCGTGGACTCGAAGGACGGGCTGTGGAAGTGCTACACCATCTTCAACTGTGTCCAGGCCTGCCCGAAAGGGATCGACATCACGCGCTGGCTCTCGGCACTCAAGCGCAAGTCCGTCACGATGCGGTACTGAGGGGAACCGACGGCCCGTGTGCAGTATATTGAGGCTGTCCTTCGGGACGCGCTCAGAGCAACAGCTCGCCCCGCCCTGCGGGGAGCGACACGAAAATCCTTCATCACTGCTTGCACGTCCCGCCGCGCCGGAGTCTCCGGTCGCGGCGGCGGCGTTTTATAGCTGGAGGCAGAGAGCTTCCGCCGCGCTTGGTTCGGCTAGCTATGCCCAGGGTCTGTGGTGGCATGAACAAAGGTTGAACAACGATTGGTCTTGTAGATCGGCGACGCCTCCGGTTTCTTAGGACATACCGTGAGCTACGCCTCTCCGATTCTGGGATTTCCTCTCGTCATCGCTCGGCCGCCCGCTCGCGCCAGGCCCTTCCCACCGGAGCGCCGTCCGCCGGAGCCCTGCTCTGAGCGACGTGCCACCTCTCATCTTCCCCCAGACACTATGTCTACCGTTACCTCCTCTCGCCGGTCCACGGTCGCCCTCGTGGCGGCCATCGCGGGCTTCCTCGCCATCGGGCTCGCCGCGCCGAGCTTCACCGATGCTTCCAGTCACCGCGAGGCACCGATGATCGCCAGCGATCCGCTCGCCGACAACACCGACGTCTACGCCTTCCGCGACCCCAGCGACGACAACAGCGTCGTCATCGTCGCCAACTACATTCCGCTCGAGCTGCCGTCCGGCGGACCGAACTACCACAACTTCGGCGAGAACGTCCGCTACGAGATCCACGTCAAGAACCAGACCTCCGCCGGCCCGCTCGGCTCGGCGACCGACGACATCACGTACCGCTTCACGTTCGACCTCGAGAACGAGGACCCGACGACGTTCTTCAAGATCCGCCTCGGGCAGGAGAACCTGAAGGCGACGTACACGATGGAGAAGAGCGTCGACGGCGGCGCCTCCTTCCAGACCCTCTTCACGGACGGCTACGTGCCCCCGGTCAACGTCGGGCCCCGGTCGATTGAGAACGGGACGGTCGGGCTCGGGACGACGTACGAGGCCCTCACGCAGCAGGCCATCCGGTCGGCCGACGGCGGGACCGTCTTCGTCGGCCCCCGCGACGACCCGTTCTTCGTCGACCTCGGCGGCATCTTCGACGTGGGCAACTTCCGCGACGACTTCGGCGACGACCCCTCGAACCCGAACAACGCCCGCGACGAAGTGGCCGGCTTCAACACGCACGCCATCGTCCTCCGTCTCCCGATCTCGACACTCCAGAAAGACGGGATGAGTGGGAACCAAGCCGCGAACATCCTCGACCCGGACTTCGTGATCGGCGTGTGGGCCTCGGCCAGCCGCCGGCAGATCCGGACCCTCTCCACCGACGGCTCCGCGCCGACGTTCTCCGGCCCCTTCGTGCAGGTCTCCCGCCTCGGGATGCCGCTCACGAACGAGGTCATCATCCCCATCGGCGAGAAGGACCGCTGGAACGCGACCTCCCCGTACTCGACGGCCGAGCAGTCCTTCGCCGAGTATTTCGTCAACCCCGAGCTCGGCCTCTACATGGGGAACGGGATGTTCGGCCCGGCCGTGCCCGGCCTGAGCGACGCCCTCGAGATCCAGATGAACTCGTACCCCGCCCTCGACCTCGACGGTGACGGCAACCCGTCCAACGATGGTTCGGGCCTCGACTTCACAAACGGCGCTGACGGGGCGTTCGCGGTCCTGCCGCTCATCGCTAACGGCACCCTCGACATCAGCGGGTCAGCCTTCGCCGTGCCGACGCGGCCGACGCAGCCCGGCGTGCCGACAGCCCTGATCGGTGAAGGCGAACCGCGGCGCGTGGACATCCTGCCGATCTTCTACTTCGGCGTCCCCAACGCCGCGCCGTACCAACTCGCGACCGGCAAGCCCGGCCTCGTGGCGGACACCGATAACGACGGAGACCTCGATTTCACTGAGGGCAAGCCGTTCATCCACAACTTCCTCCCCATCACGAGTGTCCCCGGGGACGGCCTCTACGGCGGCGACATGCTCCGCCTCAACATGGCGACGCCGACGACGGACCGCGACTCGGAGGAGTTCGACACGTACGCCTTCCAGGGCCTCATCCGCGCCGCCGCGCTCGGCCTCACCGCCGCGCCGTTCAACGAGAGCGCGATGCTCGAGTTCATCCCCCACATGGACGGCTTCCCGAACGGCCGCCGCCTCGAGGATGACGTGACGACCATCGAGCTGCAAGTCGTGGCCGGGCTCGTGCTCGCCGCCGTCGGCCTGCCGGAAGACGACGCGACGGCCGGCGACTACTCGGACCTCGCCTCGCCGCAGCTCGTGAGCGAGCTGACGTTCGTGGCCGGGCCGACGAAGAACGACATCGCGCTCCGCGACGACTTCCCGTACCTCGCCAACCCGCAGCGCGGCTTCGACTACGTCCGCGACGTGACGGCCGAGGCGCCGCCGTTCCCGGTCAACGTCGAGCCCGGCATCGGGGTCGGCGTGCCGCAGGGGTTCATCCTCGACCAGAACTTCCCGAACCCGTTCGGCGCGCGGACGAACGTGGAGTTCCACGTCTCCTCGCCGGGCGACGTGCGACTCGAGGTCTACGACATCCGCGGCCGGCTCGTGGACACGCTCGTGGACGAGCAGAAGCCGCAGGGCACCTACGAGGTGGAGTGGAACGCGAGCAACCTAGCGAGCGGGACGTACTTCTACCGCCTCGCCGTCGACGGCCGTCCGGTCTCGACCAAGAAAGCGACGCTGATCCATTGATCGTCCCCATCCCGCGCTGCGCCTAGCGTACCGCGGGAGCTGACGAGCCGCCGCTCCCTGATTCCCCCGGATCGGAGGGGCGGCGGCTCGCTCTTTTTTTACCTGCACGCACCCACCTCTGTTATGAAATCCCCTCTTCGCCTCCTCCTCCCCGTCGCGCTCGTCGCCGCGGTCGCCTTCGCCGGCTACTCGATCTGGACCGCCCGGCACGCCCCTGTGGCCGACCTCCCCGACGGGCCGCGCGAGGTGCTCCCCGCCTCCGAGTTCATCAATGCCGAGGCCTCCATCGCCTTCTACCGCGAGAAGCTCCGCCGCGAACCCCGCGACGTCGAGAGCCGGGTCGCGCTCGCGCAGGCCCTCCTCCAGCAGGCGAACGCGACGGGCCGCGAGACGGAGTACGTCCCCGCCGCCCGCGAGGCGCTCGCCGAGGCGCTCCGCCAGGACCCCGATAACTACCACGCCCTCCTCTTGCAGGGCACGCTCTTCAACAAGCTGCACCGCTTCGAGGACGCACGCGACCTCGCCCAACGGATGATCGCGCAGCACCCGCGCCACGCCTATTCGTACGGCGTGCTCGTGGACGCCCTCGTCGAGCTCGGCGAGTACGACGCCGCCGTAGCTGCGTCCGACTCGATGCTCGCCATCAAGCCCAGCATCGCGTCGTACGCCCGCGCCTCGTACCTCCGCGAGCTGCACGGCGACGGGGACGGCGCCATCGCCGCCATGCGCCTTGCCGCCGACGCCGGCGCGAGCGGCCACGCCGACCGCGCGTGGGCGCTCTACAACCTCGGCAATCTCTACCTCGCCGCCGCCAAGCCGGACACGGCCGCGTATCTCTTCGAGGGCATTCTCGACGAGCGGCCGGACTACGCCTACGCCGTCGCCGGGCTCGGCCACGCCGCCCTCGCTACGGGCGACTACGAGCGCGCTGCCCAGCAGTACCGCACCGCGCACGGCATGGCCCCGCGCGCCGAATACCTCGAAGGGCTCGCCGAGGCTTATCGCGCCAGCGGCGGCGAGGCCCGCGCCGACGAGACCGCCAAGAAGGTCCGCGAGGGTTTCGCCCGGGACCGCAGCATCGGCGAGATCGTGGATATGGAGGAGGCCGACTTTATGCTCGATTACGGCATCGAGGTCGAACACGCGCTGGAGATGGCACGCGGGCAGGTCGAGCGGCGGCCCGGCCACCTCCACGCGAACGAGACCTATGCGTGGGCGCTCCACAAGAATGGCCGCTCCCGCGAGGCCATCCCCTACATCGAGCGCGCTATGCGGCTCGGCACGGGCGATGCGATGGTTCACTACCGCGCCGGAGTGATCTACGAAGCCGCCGGCAACCGGGCCGAGGCCGCCCGTCAGGTCCAACTCGCCCTCGCCAACCACCTCCGCGTCGAGAGCCCGACGGCAGCGCGGGATGCCCGAGACATGCTCGCTGCGCTCGGCGGTGAAAGCGAACCTGTCCGACAGGCCACCATCAGTGAGTAGGGTCGCAGCGTATGTTGTGGAAACGCAATATGCTATGTTTCCCCAATCGTCATCCTAATTCCCCTGTGTCATGACCAAGCCCATCACCCCTTGGCTCCACGGCGTCCTCGATTACATCGTGGTCGTCGTCTTCCTCCTCGCGCCGACCCTCTTTGGGCTGATCGGGTTTGCAGCGACGCTGTCGTACCTGCTGGCCGGTGTCCACCTGCTGATGACGCTGCTGACCGCGTTCCCGCTCGGCGTCGCCCGCGTCGTTCCGTTCCCACTGCACGGGATCGTCGAGCTCGTGGTCGGCGTCGTGCTCGCGGTGCTCGGGCTCGTGCTGTTCGAGGGGGTGGCGATGTGGTTTTACTTCGCGATGGGGCTGGGCATCCTGATCGTGTGGGCGCTCACCGACTACCGCTCACCGGCTACCGCCTGATCCTGCCGCACCGGAAGTCCGGCGTAAGCCACGATGTCCCGAAGACACACAAGCCGCAGCAACGCGAAGCCCTCGCCGGTCCGGCAGGGACTCGCTGTGCTCGTGCTCGTCGGCTATCTCCTCATCCTGTGCGGCTCGTCGGCCGGGCACGGCTGGCACCTGATGCTCCACCTCCTGAGCCAGCATCACGGGCTAGAACGGATGGCCGATCTCCGGCCTCCGCCTGCGCACCCGACCCACCTCGCTCATTCAGAGGCTCCGGGGCACCACGAGGCATCGGAGCATCATCGCGGCGCTCCACACCACCACGAGTCCGGCCACCATCAACGTTCCGCTGACCACGACGCAGAGCCGCCACGGAATGCGCAGCACGAGCACCACGGGCGTGCCCACACCCACGAGAGTCAGCGAGACCCGGCCCCGAGTGCCCCGGCCCTGCTGACGGTCTCGCTCGACAAGCACTGCTTCTTCGCGGGGCCTGTGCTTGCGCCGCCGCCGGTCCAGGACCGGGACGATGTCCGGCCCGCGACGGCCCTCTTCTCCACAGCCCTTCCCGTCGAAACCCCTCCTCCTCGCCGGAGCTGATCCCGCCTGCCCCACATCTTAAGCACGAGCCAGGCCAAAGGACTGCGCGTGCTCGGGAGCGGGGTGGTGGACCTCAGCCCGGCCTCGGTCGCGCTCGGATTCGTGTAAGGGATCCGGGCACGCTGGGATCGTGGTCGCGCGGTGCGCTAGGGCACCGTGCCACAGGATCGCTACGCGAACGCGAGCCCCCGGTGCGTCCTCACGCAACGGCGGCGCGCGGCGCGGGCGGTCTGCCCCCTCCGTCCGTTCACCTCGCGAGGAAGGACCATGAAGACGTATGCTTTACTCCTGTTGTGCGCCCTGATGGTGGGCGTCGGCATCACCCCACCGGCCCGCGCTCAGTCCGCCGGCACCATCGCCGGAGGCGTCCGTGACGCCGAGGACGGGACGCCTATCACCGGCGTCAACGTCGTACTCGAAGGCACCGAGCGCGGTACCGTCAGCGGCACGGACGGGCGGTTCGAGATTTCCGACGTTCCGACCGGTACGTACACGCTCCGGGCCAGCTTCATCGGCTACGAAGCCGTCACGCGGTCCGTCACCGTGCGGGCCGGCGCGGCGGCGCGCGTAGACGTCGCCCTCACGCCGAGCGCCACCGGGCTCGACGAGATCCTCGTCGAAGGCCGGGCGGCGAACCTCGTCGGCATCGCCGGGGCAGCCTCGGAGGGCCGGGTCGGGCAGGCGCAGCTCGCGGCGCGGCCCCTGCTCCGCGTCGGCGAAGTGCTGGAGACAGTGCCGGGCACGATCGTGACCCAGCATAGCGGCTCGGGCAAGGCCAACCAGTTCTTCCTCCGCGGGTTCAACCTCGACCACGGCACCGACTTCGCGGCCTCGGTCGAGGGCGTGCCGATCAACCTGCCGACGCACGCGCACGGGCAGGGCTACCTCGATTTGAACTGGCTGATCCCGGAGCTGATCGAAGGGATCGCCTTCGAGAAGGGGCCGCAGGACGCCGCGGCGGGCGACTTCGCCACCGCCGGGCACGCCGAGATCCGGCTCGCGCGACGGCTCGACGCGGGCATCGCGAAGGTCGAGGGCGGGATCGACGACTACTACGAAGGCCTGTTCGCCAACTCGTCGAGGCTCGGTGGCGGGGACCTGCTCTACGGCGTGCGCGCCCGCTACTACGACGGGCCGTGGGTCAACCCGGAGAACAGCGCCCTCGCCAGCGGCGTCGTGAAGTACTCCACCGGGACCGCCTCCAACGGCTACTCCCTCACGGCGATGGGCTACCACAACGACTGGGACGCCACCGATCAGATCGCCCGGCGCGCCGTAGAGCAGGGGCAGGTCTCGCGCCTCGGCTCGCTCGATCCCACGAATGGCGGCACGACGGGCCGCTACACCCTCGTCGGTGCGTGGCAGCACGCGACGCCGGGGGCCGCGCGGACACAGGCGAACGCCTACGCCGCGTACTACCACCTCAACCTGTTCTCCAACTTCACCTACTTTCTCGACAACCCCATCGAGGGAGATCAGTTCGAGCAGGCCGACCGGCGCCTCTACGCAGGTGCGGACGTCTCGCACGAGTGGTTCACTCGCTGGTTCGGCCAGCGCAACACGAACACGCTGGGCGCGGAGCTGCGTCACGACCAGATATTCGACGTCGGGCTCTTCAACACCAGCCGTCGCGCGCGCATCGGCACCGTGCGCGACGACGAGGTCGCCGAGACGAGTGTGGGCGCGTACCTCGAAAACGAGACGCGGTGGACTTCCAAGCTGCGTACGACGGTCGGTGTGCGAGGCGATGTGTTCCGGTTCGACGTAGCGAGCGACCTCGGAGTCAACTCCGGTACCGAGACGGCGTTCATCGCCAGCCCCAAGCTCGGCCTGGCCCTCGGCCCATGGGCCGACACGGAACTCTACCTCAACCTCGGCCTCGGCTACCACAGCAACGACGCACGCGGCACGACGATTCGGTTCGATCCTGTGAGTGGAGAGGCCGTCGATCCGGTCGATCCGCTGGTGCGGACGCAGGGCGCGGAGGTTGGTGCCCGGACGGCGGCGATTCCGGGCCTCCAATCCACGCTCGCGCTCTGGACCATCGCGCTGGAGTCCGAGCTCGTCTTCGTCGGCGACGCCGGAGGCACCGAGCCGAGCGATGCGAGCGAGCACTACGGCATTGAGTGGAACAACTACTACGAGGTGACCGACTGGCTGAACCTCACCCTAGATGTGGCACTCACCGAGTCGCACTTCACCGAGGGCGATCCGGAGGAAGACCGGATCGAGAACTCCATCGGGCGGATCGTTAGCGGAGGGATCTACGCAGGCCGCTCCACGGGTTTGTTCGGGAGCCTGCAACTTCGGCATTTCGGCCCGCGCCCACTCACGGCCGACGGACGCGTCGAGGCGGCGGCGACCACGCTGCTGAATGTGAAAGCCGCTTACAGATACCGTCGGGTGGCCGTGACGCTGGACGTGCTGAACCTGACAGATTCCAAAGACGCCGACGTCAGCTACTTCTACACCTCGCGGTTGCCGGGGGAATCTCCCGGCGGCGTCGAGGACGTCCACTACCACCCGGTCATTCCCCGCACAGCTCGTCTGTCCGTCACTTGGCGCTTCTAGATCGCGGAGACGGCAAGCCGTCCGTTAGACTCCGGGCGGCGTGCTGTTCCTCGTGTGGCGCCTACTCTTCCCAGCGGATTTCGACGCGCGAGGCGAGCGTATCGCTCACGCTCTCGAACGTGTACGTCGTGGCGAACCCGGCGGCGGCGAACTCCTGGAGCGTGAAGCGGGCCGTCGTCGCGATGAGGGTGAGGACAGTGTTGTCCTCGCCGGTCTCGTCCTCATCGTAGAGCGCGATGTAGTACGCGGCGTCGAAGTCGGTGACTTCGGGGCGGGGGAGGAAGCTCCAGCGGAGCGGGAGGTCGGCCGGGGCGAGGTCGGGGTAGGTCTGGCTCCGCGCGACCTCTTCGTCATTCGCATCCATGAGGACGAACACGGCGTCGGGGCCGGAGGAGACGTCCCACGCCTGCCCGCTGAAGTCCGCGAAGGGCATCGCTTCCTGCACGTAGTCCGTCAGGAGCGCGCGGGTGTACCGGGGGCCGGGGTCCGCCGTATCACAGGCGGAGAGGGCGAGGACCGACACGAAGAGCGCGGCAGCAGGAACGACGCGCAGGAGGGTGGGAGAAAGTCGCATGGCTGGTGGAGTCGTAGTGAGTGAGCCGTCGTGGCGTCTGTATCGCCCTGCATAAACAGGGCGATAAGACACCGGGGGCCAAACGCCACTACCTCATCAGATTGGCACGATGGTGCTACAGGCGCGGGGCCTGTCGGCGAACGGTTCTTCTACGAGTCGTCACAGGGCGGATGCATCCTCGGCGGCGCAGGCGGGTTGAGAGGGCTGCTTCATCTCACAGGGCCGCCCGACTAAACGGGCGTTTTGGTTGCAACAGAAAGACTCACGCGTGTGAACCGGGTCGGCTGTTGAATACGCCATCGCATCGCCTGCAAAGGCATGCCCCGGATCGCTCATCCCCACGCAGGAGTCCCCTTGAATTCTTCCTTCTCGCAGTTCGATCTGCACCCTTCCCTCGTGCAGACCGTGGCCGAACTCGGCTACACCCAACCGACCCCGATCCAATCTGCCCTCATCCCCGTGATGCTGAGCGGGCAGGACGTGATCGGCCAGGCCCAGACCGGCACGGGCAAAACCGCCGCATTCACGCTTCCCGCTCTCAGCAACCTCGCCGTCGGCGAGGGGTCCGTGCAGGCGCTCGTCCTCGTCCCGACGCGCGAGCTCGCCACCCAGGTCGCGAGCGCGGTCTATACCTATGGCCGCGCCCTCGGCGTGCAGGTGCTTCCGATCTTCGGCGGCCAGGCCTACACCCGCCAGATCAACCGGCTTCGCAAAGGCATCGACGTCGTCGTCGGCACGCCGGGGCGGCTGCTCGACCTCCTCAACCAGGGCGCGCTCGACCTGAGCCATGTCACCACCGTCGTGCTCGACGAGGCCGACGAGATGCTCTCGATGGGGTTCAGCGAGGACCTCGCGGCCATCCTCGACGCGACGCCGTCGGACCGCCAGACGGTCTGCATGTCGGCCACGCTGCCCCACGGCGTCCGCCGCCTCGCGAGCCGGTACATGCGCGACCCGCAGACGTGCGAGGTTGGGTCGAAGCAGCGCACGGCGGCGGCGATCGAGGAGCGGGTCTACACCGTCCACGGCAGCGACAAGACGGCGGCGCTCGCCCGTTTGATCGAAGCGGAGCCGGTCGAGAGCGCGCTCGTCTTCGCGCGCACACGCGCCGGGACCGTCACCCTCGCCGATGCGCTCGCGGCGCGCGGTTACGCCGCCGAAGCCCTCAACGGCGAGATGAGCCAGCCCGCCCGCGAGGCCGTGCTGGGCAAGTTTCGGAACGGGCGGCTCTCGATCCTCGTCGGCACCGATGTCGCCGCACGCGGGCTCGACATCGACCATATCTCGCACGTGTTCAACTACGACCTGCCGCGCGATCCCGAGGTGTACGTCCACCGCGTCGGGCGGACGGGCCGCGCCGGTAAGTCGGGCGTGGCGATCTCGCTCGTGACGCCGGGCCAGCGGCGGGAGCTGCAGAAGATCGAGTCGTACACGAAGCAGAAAATGACGGCCACCACGCTGCCGACGGTAGAGGAAGTGGAGGCGCAGCGGGAGCAGCGCTTCGCCGAGCGGGTGACGGCGCAGCTCGACGGCGCGGCGTCCGACCGCGAGCGGAAGCTCGTCATGGCGCTCGTCGCCGAGGGCCGCGATCCGATGGACGTGGCCGCCGCCGCCCTCGCACTCGCCCGGGGTGAGGAGAAAGCACCGGCTCTCGAACAGATCGGTGCGGCGGACTTCCGCGCCCACCGGGGCTCCGCGCCGAAGGGCAAGCGGAAGGATCGGTACGACCGGCCGGACCGCGAGTCCCGCTCGCACGACGCGGCGTCCCACGAGGACGGCATGGTGCGGCTCGCGCTCGACGCGGGCACGAGCCGGAACGTCCGGCCCTCGCAGGTGGTGAGCGCGCTCGCCCGCACCGCCGACATCCCCGGCAAGGCCATCGGCAAGATCAGCGTGCAGCACCGGCAGACGCTCGTGGATGTGCCCGAGCAGTTCGCTGCGCAGGTGCTCGCGCAGACGGGAGGCTACCGCTTCGGCAAGCACGTCGTCTCTGTCGAGCTCGCCTGATCCGCGTTTGCAGAACGAACGGAGCCCACCTCGCACAGTGCGGGGTGGGCTCCGGCATGTCTACGTCGACGGTCGCTGGGCTACGCCGTCTTCGGTTTCCGCTTCGACGCCTTCACCTCCACAGACTCATCGAGCACCTCGGCGGAGTCGCCGCCGACGGAGCCGTAGCGGGCGTGCATCCGGTCGAGCAGGCCCTCGACCTGCTCGGCGGTCAGGTGGTCGAGGTCGGTGGCATTGCAGTAGTGGCGAGCGGCGACGAGGAGCGCCGTGCGTTCGATGCCGTAGCGTGCGGCCGTCGCGAGGAGGTCGTCGAGGGTCGGACCGGCCGGGGCGGGCGTCGGGGCCGGCTCGGCGAGCGTGGCGGGTTCGGGGACGGCCTGCGGCTGCGGTCCTGCGCCCACGAGGTCGAGGAAGTCGCGGAAGGTGGGGTCCTTCACTTCGAGCCCGACCGGGAGGTCCGGCACGTTCGACTTTACGACCGTCGCCACGCGGACCGTCTCGAAGCCGTCGACGCGGAGGGCGAGCTCGACCATCACGTCGACGAAGTATTCGAGGCCGCCCGTGGTGAGGGGGAGGACCTGTCCCATCTCGTTCTCCTCGCGCTCCTCCTTCCCCTTCGCCGCGATCTGGTCGGTGATGACGACGCACGCGCCGGAGTCAACGCAGAGCCGGCGGAGGACTTCTTGCAGCACCATTTGATCGGCTTGCAACTCCTCGGCGGAGGGCTGCGCGGTGAGGTCGCTGGTGCGGGCACGGACGGCCTGGATGGTCTGGCGGTGCTTCCGGCCGAAGTACATCGCCCACGAGTCGAGGGCGTAGCAGCCGTAGTCCTGCTCGCGGCCTTCGCCGTCGAGCGCCCAATCGATGAACTCGGGTAGTTCGTCGGGGTGCTGGACTTCGATGGCGTCGAACGTGGAGCCGTCGGCGCCGGGGAGGAGGCGGCCTTTGCGCTCGGTGTCGAAGAAGCAGAGGCGGCCGAGGTCGGCGTCGGCGAGGGAGGCGGCGAAGACGCTCTTGCCGGTGCCGGCGGCGCCGCGCACGGCCATGACGAGGCGGCGCTGCTGCGGGCGTCGGCTGAGGGGGTTGATGCGAGGCATGATCGGGGAAGGCAGGTGGACAGGGGACGCCGCCACGCTACGGAGACTCGGTGTCATCTTTGTGTCACCACCCGATTCGGGTAGTACAGATCCGGTATACCGCCTACCCTCTGAACGAGTCATCCCCGCGAAGGCGGGGACCCATAGATAAAGCCAGCCGGTGGGTCCCGGCTCGGGGGCCGGGATGACCGGTTTAGGACGTACGCCGTGGAGAGACTCCTCCCCTCGGGGAGGTGTCCCGCCGGGGGCGGGACGGAGGGGGTTGGCCGAGCCCCGGAGACCCCCCCAGTCGCTGCGCGACAGCCCCCCAAGGGGGGCGGGGGCCAACGGCGTAACTCCTATGGTTGTTGGATAGAAGCCATCGATGACAGCCTCGGCGAGGGGGACGCTGGTGCACCGAGGAACGACGCCGCGTGCGGATCGGTACTCAGCGGCGCCCCTCATCTCCTCAGCCCGTCACTCCTCATGGAACTCCAAGACCGCGTCGCCCTCGTCACGGGCGCTTCGTCCGGCATCGGCCGGGCCACCGCCCTCCTCTTCGCGCAGCACGGCGCGCGCGTCGCCCTCATGAGCCGCTCGGAGGACGATCTGAACGAGGTCGCCGACGCCATCCGCGCCGACGGCGGCGAGGCCCTCGTCGTAGCGGCCGACGTGTCGAAGGCGGACGAGGTCGAGGCTGCGATCCGGCAGATCGACGACGAATGGGGGCGGCTCGATGTCGTCTTTGCGAATGCTGGGATCAATGGGGTGTGGGCGCCCATCGACGAACTCGAACCGGACGAGTGGAAGAAGACGATCGACATCAACCTCACCGGGACGTACCACACGATCCACTTCGCCGTGCCGCTGCTGAAGCGGGAGGACGGCGGGGCCATCCTCATCACGGCCTCGATCAACGGCACGCGGCGGTTCACGGGCGCGGGCGCGACGGCCTACGCGAGCACGAAAGCGGCGCAGCTCGCCCTCGGCAAGATGCTCGCGCTCGAACTCGCCAAGCACCGTATCCGCGTGAACGTGATCTGCCCTGGCGCTATCGACACGGAGATCGAGGAGAGCACGGAGCGGTGCGACGAGGCCGAGGCCGGCGAACCCGTCGAGTATCCGGCGGGCGCGATCCCGCTGACCGACGGGGCACCGGGGAAGGCGAGCGAGGTGGCCGAGCTCGCGCTCTTCCTCGCCTCGGACCGCTCGCGCCACATCACCGGCACGCCCGTGTGGATCGACGGCGCGGAGTCGCTGCTGCAAGGGTGACGGGCTCCATCAGGTGCAGCGCGACGGCCGGGCTCAGGCGGTGAAGACGCCGTCGGCTTCGGTGCGGAGCAGGCCGAGCTCGGCGAGGGCGTCGAGGACGGGGGTGACGGTGCGGGGGCCGGCTCCGGCGAAGCGGGCGGCGACAAGCTTCCTGCTGGCCGCGACCTAGTTCGTCTCGCGGGTGAACGAGGCCAGAATCATTTCCACGCTATCGGTAGCTCTTTCCGAGAGGTCAGACGCTTCAAGCACTGCCGCCGCTTGCTCCCTCCACGTTGCGTCGCCCGAGAGGAGGTAGGCGCGGCGGAAATAGTCGAGGGCAAGCAAGGGATTGTTCTCCACGAGCGATCCCACGTGTCCGTAGTGCATCTCGCGCTCGTGCAGACTCACAGCGAACGCTTTCAGCTTCTTCTCTAGCCATGCGTTTGCCACCACGTATTCCGTCCGCACGAAGTCAGAGGGCACCGTTGCCTTCGGAGCCTTGACGACGAGCGTCTCCTTGCCGAGTGCCTGCATGAGTCCTACCTCGTAGAAGATGTTCGCCAGCGTCGTCGGCTTCGCTCCCTCGGGCACAATGGCGATGCCGACAGGCACCGAGGCGATGATCTCCCAAATCTTATGGAGAAAGTCTCGTCCCGTCGTGATGCTGTCCGCGTCGATGACGTCGAATCCCTCGGCTACGAAGACCGCCTCGACACGATCTCTGATGCCCTGTAGTCCGTCGGGGATCGGCTCGCCGAGCTGCGTCATCAGGAAGCACGTCCGGCACCGCGTGGCGATGGGGACTGTGTGGGCGTCGCCATCGGTAGGGCGGTAGACGATCACGCTACGACGCCTTCCGCTTCCGCGCGACGGGGATGTTCGCGTACGGACCCGCCGATTTTTTGTGCGCGAGAATCCGGCCCTCGGTGCGGTCGATCTTGACGTAGTGACCGGAACGCGGGTTCTTGACTTGGACGATATCTTTTTTCTTCGAAGCCATCGGTGCAGTGTGCTGGATTAGTCTCAAATCTACGACCCCGTGATCGGCAAGTTTCTGGAGAAGCTGTAGCCTGCTCAGGCGGTGAAGACCCCGTCGGCTTCGGTGCGGAGGAGGCCGAGTTCGGCGAGGGCGTCGAGGACGGGGGCGACGGTGCGGGGGCCGGCCCCGGCGAAGCGGGCGGCGACGGCCGCGGCGTCGGCGGGCTGCCCGGCGGCGGAGAGGGCGACGCTCGTCAGCGTGACGCCGTCCGGGAGTACCTGACGGGAGCGGGTCCCACTCTCGATCCACCGAAACGACTCCTTGTCCTCGATGGGCAGCCGCTTGCGGGTATGCTTGCCAGGTTGGTCGGCGGGCCGAGTCCA
>JBBSMX010000029.1:0-35035 GCA_038232935.1 Rhodothermales bacterium
AGGAGCAAGGGCGCGAGCATGAATACGAGCGCCTGCACCGAGGCAATGCGGGGCAGGTTGATCTGTTTGCCAACGAGGAGAGATAGCACCGATACTCCGGGGCTTGCCCCGGAGTAGTTCATCTGGAGCCGCGTTCATAGCGGGGCGGGGAGGACAGACGCGGGCACACACGGAGCAGACTTCAGATGGGCGATTTTCTACGGTTTCTCACCGGCGCGGCGATCATTTGGGTCATGCCTACCGCCGCCGTTGGGCAGACGAATGACTTGGCCGCTCGCGCTGTGCGGCCCGTAGGTGCCGATACAACGCAGGCGAGCGTCGAGCGCTACGTGATTGGTGCGGTCCGTATCAACGAGGCACAGCGGCCGAACGTGGACGGGCGGCTGGACGAGGCCGTTTGGAGCCTGGCTCAACCGGCGACGGGGTTCTCACAGAAGGAGCCCGAGGTCGGCCAGCCGGCGAGTGAGCGCACGGAAGCCTACGTGCTCTACGACGACGCGGCACTCTATGTCGGCTTCCGCAATTCCGTCCGCGACCCCACCACGATGATTGCCCGGATGGGCCGTCGGGACCAGTTCGTCGTCAGCGACCGGGTCTCAGTCGGCATCGACAGTTATGACGACGAGCGGACGGCATTCGAGTTCGCCGTGACGGCGGCCGGGGTGAAGCAAGACATTCTTCTCTACAACGACACGTTCGAGGACTGGAATTGGGACGCGGTCTGGGACGTCGCCACACACCGCACGGCGGAGGGGTGGACGGCCGAGTTCCGCATCCCGCTTTCCCAACTCCGCTTCCGCACTGTTGAGGGGCCGCAGGCGTGGGGCATCCAGTTCCAGCGCTCGATCCCGTCGAATGGGGAGGAATCCTACTGGGCACCGATCCGGCCAGACGAAGACCGCTACGTCTCCCGCTTCGGACGGCTCGAAGGGCTCGAAGGGCTCCACGCACCGAACGGGCTCGAGATCCAGCCCTACGTCGCTGCGCGGCTGACGCGGGAGCCCGGCAACGCCGCCGACCCGTTCTATAATGAGAACGACGTGTTCGGCTCGGCGGGGGCCGATGTGAAGTACGGGATCACCTCGAACCTCACCCTCACCGCGACGATCAACCCGGACTTTGGACAGGTCGAGTCCGATCCTGCCGTGGTCAACCTGACGGCGTTCGAGACGTTCTTCGAGGAGCGGCGGCCGTTTTTCCTCGAAGGCACCGACATCTTCGAGTTCGGCCGGACGCGAACCTACCAGACCCGCCACACGCCGACGTTCTTCTACTCCCGTCGGATCGGGCGGCAGCCCCTACGCGGCTTCGGCGGGGACTCCATCTTCGTCGACGTCCCGCAGCAGACGACGATCGCGACGGCAGCGAAGGTCAGCGGCAAGGTAGGCGCGTGGTCGATCGGGGCGCTCGATGCGGTGACGACCGAGGAGCGCGCCCGCTTCCTCGACGTGAGCAGCACGGGGCTGGGGGAGGAGGAGCGCCCGCTCGTCGAGCCCTGGGCGAATTACGTCGCCGGCCGCATCAAGCGTGATTTTCGCGGCGGGCGAACGGTCGTCGGTAGCCTCGTCACCGGTGTCAACCGCGACATGAGTGATCCCGCTTTCGCCCCACTCCTGCACAGCAGCGCGTACGTGGGCGGGCTGGACTTCGAGCACGCGTGGGCGGAGCGGCGGTGGACGGTCAGCGGCGTCGGCTCGGTCAGCCGGGTGGGGGGGGACTCTCTCCGGATTGCTTCCACTCAGCGGGCGAGCGCACGCTACTACCAGCGCCCCGACGCCGACTACCTCGACCTCGATCCGTTGGCGACGAGCCTCGACGGGTACTTCGCCGAGGTGTCGCTCGCGCGGACGGCCGGCGAGCACTGGACGGGGTCCGTCACGGCCAACCTCATCAGCCCCGGCTTCGAGGTGAACGACCTCGGCTTCCAGACCCGCGCCGACGCCCGCACGCTCACCGCCCGGATCAACTACCGCGAGCAGAAGCCCACTCCGGACTGGCTTCGGTTCTACCAGATTTACGGCTTCACGATCCAGAGCTGGAACTACGGCGGCCAGCGCTTCGACGCGTTCTATGCGCTCCACAACCAGGTGCAGTTCAGCAACCTCTGGGGCTTCAACGCCCGCGTCTTTTACCAGCCCGAGACGTACAACGACCGGCTCACGCGCGGCGGCCCTGTCGCCCGCAGCCCCGCCACCTGGAACGCCCTCTTCCAACCCTTCTCCGACCGCCGGCTGCCCGTCTTCGGCGACGCCACCTTCCTCGGCCGCTGGGACGAGTCGGGCCGCTTCGAGCGGACGGTGGAGGTGGGGCTCACGGCGCGGCCGAGCCCGTCGGTCGAGATCCGCCTCGCGCCGGAGTTCTCCCACACCTTCCGCACTGACCAGTACGTTGGCGCGTTCAACGATGAGACGGCGACGGCCACCTTCGGGCGGCGCTACGTGTTCTCTGACCTCGACCTCACGACGCTCGCGCTGGAGACCCGGTTGAACTGGACGTTCACGCCCAGCCTCACGCTCCAGCTCTACGCCCGCCCGTTCATCGCCGCCGGCGAGTTCTCGGGCTACAAGTCCTTCCGCGAGCCCGGCACGTTCTCGTTCGACGACTACGCCGATGGCGAGAGCCCGCGCACGCGTTCCGACTTCAACGAGTTCGCCGTCCAGGGCAACGCCGTGTTGCGGTGGGAGTACCGCCCGGGCTCGGCGCTGTTCTTCGTGTGGCAGCAGGAACGCTACGGGTTCGAGCCCGTCGGCGATTTCGACCTCGGCCGCGGCTTGGAGGGGATCGTGGACGGTGAGGTCTATAACGTCTTCCTCGTCAAGGCGACGTACTGGCTCGGGCTGTAGGGCAAATCTTTCGGACCTGTCACAAGCGGCGTGGTATTTGCGAAGGTCGGATGAAGGGGCGTACCCTCTTCCGTCCACCAGCCTTTTCAAGCTATGCCCGCTCTCGACCTTGCCTTTTTCACCGGAGCCCGCGACGAAGAAGCCAGTCGGTACCACGTGCTCCACGGCCTCCAGCAGGTGCGCCGTGCCTTCGGGCAGAACCAGGTCTATCCCCACCTCGCCGACCTGATCCACCTGCGAACGGCGCTGCGGGAGATCGGGGAAGGGTCGGACGCGCTGCGCGGGCAGGGGCCCCTCACCGGGATCGATCTGGAAAAGGGCGTGCTGCGCTATGGGGAGCCCGAGCCCCGGTTGCTGTTCGAACTCCTCATCGCGTGGGCGCTCCCGCTCATCGAGGCGACCATCGAGGAGGGGCGGGCGATCTACGACTTCGTGGACGAGCACACCGCCGTCGAGGCCGTCGGGATTGTGCCCCCGTACCAGAACGAGGGCTACCTGCTCGTGCCCGACGGCCGCGTGCTCCGCGTCGTCCGCTACGCCGTCTCCATCTTCACCCGCCACGACGAGCGCTTCCGCAGCCTCCGCACGACCTCGGTGAACGAGGTGCCGGCGAATGCGCTGCCGCACGCGCTCAAGCAATTCCTCGTACAACACCACCCCGACCTGCCAAATCCGGCCACGTATCGTGTGGCGACGGACATTCAGTTTCCGGTCGAGGAGACGATGTTGCCGGTGGCGAAGCGGAAGCTCCTCCAGTACCTCGCCGTGGGCGGGACGACCGGGCGAGCGTAGCCTCAGGCTGTATCAAGCACACGCTCGGCCGCGTCCAGCCCGGTTTCGAGCGCGTCGCCGACGGAGATCCCGCGCCGGACGTTCCCGCCGAAGCAGAGGCCGGGATGCCGCGCCTCCAGCGCGTCCAGCGTCGCGACGACGCGCCCGTACCCGACGTGATACTGTGGAATCGCACGCGCCCACAGCACGCGATGGACGAAGACGGGCTCACCCCGCACGTCGAGGAGCGAGCGCAGGTCGGCGAGGGCGAGCCGCACGAGGTCGTCGGTCGGGCGCGTGGCGAGGTCCAGGTGGCGCGTGCCGCCGACGAAGCAGGTCAGCAGCACGTGACCGGCGGGCGCGCGACCGGGGAAGAGGGTCGAGGAGAAGAGGACGCCGAGCAGATTCAGCGCCTCCCGCTCCGGCACGAGGACTCCGAAGCCGTCGAGCGCGTGCCCCACATCCGCCCGCCGGAAGCCGAGGGCGAGCACGGAGAGCGGGGGATAGACGACCTCCGCGAGAGGGGCGAGATCGATATCCGTCTCGAAATCGATATCAGGTAGGCGATGAAGCGGGGCTGTGAACACGACGCCGTCGAAGCGTTCCTCGCGCGTCGCGCCGTCGGACTGCGTGGTGACGCGCCAGCCGTCAGCGTCGCGGCGGAGGGCGACGAGCGGCGCGCGGAGCCGGATCGCGTCGTCGCCGATACGGCGGGCGAGGGCATCGGGGAAGGTCTGCATTCCATCGTGGAACGAGAAGGGGTGGCGCGACGGTTTCGGCGTGGCGTCGGCGCGGTGGCGGACGCGGTGGAGCAGGCTGCGCCCCAGCGAGCCGTGCTCGCGTTCGAGGGCATGCAGCGTGGGGAACGCGTAGCGCGTCGAAAGGTGCGCGGGATCGCCAGCGTAGACGCCCGCAACGAACGGGTTGACAGCGTAGTCCAACACCTCCGGCCCGAGCCGCCGCCGCACGAAATCGGCCAGCGACTCGTCGTCCTCACGACTCGGCCGGACAAACGGCTCGCGCAAAAGCCGGAGCTTGGCTCCCATCGAGAGGAGCGGCGTCGTCAGCAGTCCGGAGGGCGAGGTCGGAACGCGCACGAGGCGGCCGTCGCGGACGACGTAGCGCGCATCGGCGACATCGTTGGCCGGGACCCGCTCGCTCTCGATCCCCAACGCCTCGATGGCGTCCGCGACGGCCGGAGTGCGGGCGACGAGCGTATTCGGTCCTTCGTCCACGAGGAAGCCGTTCTGCCGCGTCGAGCGGATCACGCCGCCGGTCCGGTCGCTCGCCTCAAAGAGCGTGACGGCGGCCCCGCGTTCTTGGAGGTGCCACGCCGCGGCCAGTCCGCTGATTCCGCCGCCGCCGACGGCGATGGTAGAGGGGTTGTCGGGCACGGGAAGCGGGCTGCTAGTTCAGGCGGGGAGAGGACAGGGGATATGTATAGAGCGCGGGCGGGTTGTAGAAGTTGGCGTGGAAACGATGGGGGATGCGCTATGCGGGCGCACACATACTTGCCATACGGGCAACCACGTTGTACTTTTTAAGAGCCTGCGGGAAATCGGCTTATCGACTCCCTCTGGCTCGACGGGAGCGTTTACGTACCACCAATCAGGGAGAGAGACGCATGGGCAAGCAGCGCATGGAGCAGAACTGGAACCGCGTGAAGTCGCAGATCTTCGCCGTTTGGGGCGAGATCGACGAGAAGGAGCTGAAAAAGGCGCGCGGTAACTTGACCAAGATGGTCAACCTCATCCACGAGAAGACTGGCGAAGATCGCATTCTGATCATGCAGAAGATGAGTGCCGTCATTTAAGACGGGTACTCTCTACGCGAGTTGACAACGCCCGGCCCTTCGTGGAGCTGGGCGTTGCGCGTTTTACTCGCCTTCCCGAAGTAGTCGGCAGAAAACCTTTCCCGCTCTGGCCCGTAAGAGATAAAGTAAACGCAATATCACTAACCACTTTAAGAGGCAGCATGGCGACCAAGCGGATGAACGAGCAGTGGTATCGGATTCGGGACCGGATCAAAGAGACGTGGGCCGGGGCCGAGTTCGACGATAAAGAGATGAAGAAGACGCGGGGGAATCTGACCAAGATGGTCAATCTCATCCATGCGAAGACCGGCGACCCACGCCCCGATATCCGCCAGAAGGTCGTCAGCCTGATCTAACGCTGCCGCCGCTCCAGGCCAGGGTCCGCCTCGTTTCGGGGCGGACCTTTCTTTTTGGCCGCACGGTGGCTACTTTCGGCCGCATCCTCTCGCATCGCCCGTCTCTCGTATCCCGATGGCAGAAGTCGCCTCCACGACCACGCTCGGCAGTCCCGCCCCCGAAGGGGCACCGTTCCAGGCGCGTGCCGAGCACTACCGCACGCTCCTCGACAAGCTCGAACACCGGGCCGAGGGCGTCCAGCTCGGCGGCGGTAAAAAGCGGATCGAGCGCGAGCACAGCCGGGGCAAGCTGACCGCCCGCGAGCGCATCGCCGCGCTCGTAGACGAGGGCACCGAGTTCATGGAGCTGGGTCTCTTTACGGGGTGGGAGATGTACGAGGACGAGGGCGGCTGCCCGTCCGGCGGCACCGTCATGGGGCTCGGCCGCATCCACGACCGCCTCTGCGTGATCGTCGCCAACGACGCCACGGTGAAAGCGGGCGCGTGGTTTCCGATTACAGCCAAGAAGAACCTCCGCGCGCAGGAGATCGCGATGGAGAACCGGCTGCCCATCGTCTACCTCGTGGACTCGGCCGGGGTGTACCTCCCGATGCAGGACCAGATCTTCCCCGATAAGGAGCACTTCGGCCGCATCTTCCGCAACAACGCGCGGATGTCCTCGATGGGCATCCCGCAAATCGCCGCGATCATGGGCTCCTGCGTGGCGGGCGGAGCCTACCTCCCGATCATGTCGGACGAAGCCCTCATCGTGGATGGCACGGGCTCCGTCTTCCTCGCCGGGCCGTTCCTCGTCCGCGCCGCGATTGGCGAGACGACGGACAACGAGACGCTCGGCGGGGCGACGACGACCGCGGAGGTCTCCGGCGTCACTGACTACAAGATGCCCGACGACGAGACGTGCCTCGCCACGATCCGCGACCTCGTCTCCCACCTCGGTGCCCGCCCCCGCGCCGGCTTTGACCGCGCCGAGCCCATCGCCCCGGCCTTCGACGGCGGAGAGATCTACGGCCTGATGCCCGAGAGCCGGCAGCAGCCCTATGACGTGCGCGAAGTCCTCGCCCGCATCGTTGACGCCGACTCGTGGACGGAGTACAAAGCGCACTACGGCCAGACGCTCCTCTGCGGCTACGCCCGGATCGACGGCTGGAGCGTCGGCATCGTCGCCAGCCAGCGGCTCGTGGTGATGGCGAAGCAAGGGAAGAGGGCGCATACGAGCGAGATGCAGGCGGGCGGTGTGATCTACTCCGATTCCGCCGACAAGGCCGCGCGGTTCATCATGAACTGTAACCAGAAGAAGGTCCCCCTCGTGTTCATCCAAGACGTGACCGGCTTCATGGTCGGCACGCGGAGCGAGCACGGCGGCATCATCAAGGACGGGGCGAAGATGGTCAATGCCGTCGCCAACTCCGTCGTGCCGAAGTTCACGATTGTCATCGGCAACTCGTACGGGGCGGGGAACTACGCGCTCTGCGGGAAGGCCTACGACCCCCGCCTGATCCTTGCGTGGCCGACGGCGCAGATCGCGGTGATGGGCGGGCAGCAGGCGGCGAAGACGCTGCTGCAGATCGAACTCGGCACGCGGAAGCGGAGGGGGGAGGAGATCAGCGAGGCCGAACAGGAGGCGCTCCTCGCCGAGATGACGGCGCGCTACGAGGCCCAGACCTCGCCGTACTACGCCGCCGCCCGGCTGTGGGTGGACGAGATCATCGACCCGGTGACGACGCGGCAGTGGCTCGCGACGGGCATCGAGATGGCCGACCACAACCCGGACATTCCGCCCTTCAATCCGGGCGTGATCCAGACCTGACGCGCACGGCCGAAGCCAGTGATTACGTTGTAGGGGCGCAGCGCGCTGTGCCCCTACGTCATTTCCGGCCGTAAGGCGAAGCCGTATATTTCGCGTCCATCCAGCAACGCCACCCCCGACTTTCATGGCTCGCACTCCCGAACCGGCGGCTCCGGCAACTGGCCCCCGTCTCAACTTTCCCATCTTCGCGCTCGCGCTCTTCGGCGTGCTCGTCGTGGTCCACCTCTGGGTCCAGCAGCAGGCCGATTTCGTCTACGGCTGCACCGGCGCGGGCAGCGCGGAGACCGCCGTCGGCTGCGCCAGTGTGACCTCCAGCATCTACAGTTCGTTCCTCGGGGTGAGTCTGCTCGCGTGGGGCGCGCTGTTCTACTTGGCGTTGGCCGCGCTCAGGTTCGGCGTGGCGGTCGCGCAGCCGCCCACGAGCGAGATGCTGCGGAAGGCCAGCTTCGCCGTCGTCGGCATCGGGTTTCTGTTCGTGCTCTACCTCGTGAGCGTGCAGGCGTTCGTGCTCGGGCAGTTCTGCGTGCTCTGCCTCCTCTCGTCGCTCACCGTGGCGACGCTCTTCGTCCTCCACCTCGTCGAGTATTTCAAGGGGGCGAGCCCGACCGTCGCGCTCCGCGCCGCGCTCGGGCCGTACGCCATCGCTGCCGTCGCCCTCGTCGTGCTCGCCGGGGCCGACGTGCTGATCACGCGGAGCGCCGATGCGCCGACCCCGCTCGCCCGGACGGAGGGTGCCGACGGGTCGGTTCAGAATGCCCGCGCGGCCGGCGGGGTCTCGGCCGAGTGCCGCTACGATGTCGAGACGCCGCGCTTCCGCGACTTCGACCGGCTCCTCACGATGGAGACGCCCTACGAAGGCAGCGCTGACGCCCCGATTCGGGTGATGAAGATCTTCGATCCGAACTGCCCGCACTGCAAGAGCTTGCACGACCAGCTCGAACGCATCATCCCGCAACTCGGAGATAAGGCGCGGTTTTACTACAAGCCGTATCCCATCTGGGACTACTCGGTCCCGCAGGTCCAGGCCCTCTACCTCGCCGGGGAAGAGGGCAAGTTCTTCGACATGCTCAACCTCCAGTTCGACAACCAGCAGGCGTTCGCCGCAGCGCGACGTGATCCCTCGGGCGAAGGGATAGTCCTGCGCGGCCTCGCTCGGTTCGCCGATCAGATCGGGATGGACTCGGCGTACGTCCACCGGGAGATCGCCGCGCGGAAGTACGTCGGGCTGATCCAGCAGCAGAACGAGATCATCCAGGCGACCGGGATTCATAGCGTCCCGAAGCTCGTGATCGAGGGGAACGTCGTCGCCAGCACGCCGGAGGCGTTCACGACCGAGTGTCTCGGCGCCCTCATCGACCTCGCGGCTCGTGAGAAAGCCGCGGCGGAGGAACGCGCCGATGCGCCGCCAGGGGATGCCGAGGTCGCGCCGCCGCCGGCCGATTCCTAGTTCGAATACTACACCATCGTCGTTTTGGTAGGGGCGCAGCGCGCTGCGCCCCTACCCGTTTTCAATCACCGGCCGCATGCTCACCCGCACCGCCTATCTGGCTCTGCTCCTCGTCGCCGCGCCCGCCGCCTCCGCGCAGCACCTCCCGCTCGCGGCCGACTTCACCGCCCCCGGCGTCACCAGCTACGACCCGGCGATTCCGACGCCGCAGGAGGTCATCGGGCACGAGATCGGGACGATGCACACGCGGCCCGAGCAGGTCGTCCGCTATTTCGAAGCGCTCGCGGCGGCGAGCCCGCGCGTGACGCTCGGCGAGCACGGACGGACGTACGAGGGGCGACCCCTCGTCCACGCCATCGTCGCCGCGCCGGGGACGGATTTGGAAGCTGTGCGGCAGGCGAACCTCCGGCTCTCCGACGCGCCTGTGTCCGTCAGCGACGCCGCACTCGGGGCGATGCCCGCCGTGGCGTACATGGGCTACAGCGTCCACGGCAACGAGGCTAGCGGGACCGAGGCCGCGCTCCTCCTGCTCTACCACCTCGCCGCCGGGCAGGGACCTGCCGTAGACGACGTGCTCGACCACGCCGTCGTCCTCATCGACCCGATGCTGAACCCCGATGGGCGCGACCGCTTCGTGGATTGGGTCAACGGCAACCGGGGCGGGACGGCCGGCTTCCCGTCGCTCGACGGGCAGGACCGCGAGCACGACGAGCCGTGGCCCGGCGGCCGGACGAACCACTACCTCTTCGACCTCAACCGCGACTGGCTGCTGATGCAGCACCCCGAGTCCGTCGGGCGGATGGCGTTCTGGCATCGCTGGCGGCCCCAACTCTCGACCGACTTCCACGAGATGGGCGGCGACGCCACGTTCTTCTTCCAGCCCGGCATCCCGAGCCGCAACAACCCCAACACGCCCGCCGCCACGTTCGACCTCACCGGCGAGATCGCGATGTACCACGCCCGCGCGCTCGACCGCATCGGCTCGCTCTACTACTCGCAGGAGTCGTTCGACGATTTCTACTACGGCAAGGGCTCGACGTACCCCGACGTGAACGGCGGCGTCGGCATCCTCTTCGAGCAGGCCTCGAGCCGCGCCCTCGCTGCCGCGACCGCAAACGGTCGGCTCGATTACGCGGCGACGATCCGCAACCAGTTCGCCGCGTCGCTCTCGTCGCTCGAAGCCGTCGTGGCGCTCCGGGAGCCGATGCTCCGGCACCAGCGCGATTTCTACGCCGGGGCTTCGGACTTCGCTCGCGCGTCGGACGTGAAGGGCTACGTGGTCGGGCTCGACGGCGACCGGACGCGGGTGCAGCATTTCGCCGAGCTTTTGACGCGCCACCGGATCCACGTATACGACCTCGCGCAGCCCGTCGAGGCGGGCGGCGAGCGGTTCGCACCGGGCGAGGCCTTCGTCGTGCCCGTCGCCCAGCCGCAGGCGCGGCTCCTCAAAGCGATGATGGAGCGCGTGACCGCGTTCGGCGACTCGCTCTTTTACGACGTCTCGGCGTGGACGCTGCCGCTCGCGTTCGGCGTTCGCTACGCCGAGATGACGCGTGACGTGGACGGGCTACTCGGCCAGGAGGTAGACCTGGAGGCGCCACAGGGCGCGAGGTTCGGCGGGGAGCCGCGCTACGCGGCGCTCATCTACGCGGACTACGCCTATCTCATCCCGTGGGGGCAGGCGTTCGCCCCGCGCGCGCTCGCCCGGCTGCAGCAGGCCGGCGTCCGGGTCCGGCTCGCCACCGAGCCCTTCGAGGTGACGGTCGGCGGTACGCGGCGGGCGTTCGGACGCGGGACGCTCGTGGTGCCGCTCGCTCAAGCGGACGTGGAGGCCGAGGCCGTCCATTCCCTCGTGAGCGACGCCGTGCAGGAGGACGAGGTCGATGTCATGTGGATCGACAGCGGGCTGACGCCGAGCGGGCCGGACCTCGGAAGCCGGTCGATGCCGGTGCTGGACCTGCCGCGCGTGGCGCTCCTCGCGGGTGAGGGCACGGACTCGTACAGCGTCGGCGAGGCGTGGCACCTGCTGACGGAGCGGGCCGGACTGCCCGTCTCCCTCCTCGACCGCGATGCCTTCGCCGACGCCGACCTCAGCCGTTACAACACTGTCGCCGTCGTCGGCACCTTTCGAGGGTTCGACGAGGCCGTAGCGGAGAAGCTGAAAGCGTGGGTGCGGAACGGCGGCACGCTCATCGTTACCGAGGGAGCCGCGAGCAGTGCCGCTGAGCACGGCCTCGTAGAGCTCGAAAAGCGGAAGGCGGAGGAAGACAGCACGCGCTATGCCTATGCCGAGGTGTCGGATGCGCGGGGCGCGCAGGTGATCGGCGGGGCCATCTTCGAGGCCGCGCTCGACACGACGCACCCGCTCGCGTTCGGGCACGGGGCGCAACTGCCGCTGTTCAAAAGCAATACGCTCATGTTCGACCGCTCCGCCAAGCCCGGCACGAACGTCGCGGTTTACGCCGAGGACCCGCTGATGAGCGGGTACATCTCGTCGCCGAACCTCGCTCGGCTGGGCGGCGCGGCGGCGATTGTCGGGCAGCGCCTCGGTCGCGGCCACGTCGTCCTCTTCGACTTCGACCCGAACTTCCGAGCGTTCTGGTGGGGGACGCAGGGCCTCTTCCTCAACGCCGTCTTCTTCGGCGGCACGTTCTGAGGGCGTAGCCCCGCCGCGTCGGCACGGATGGAGCGGCGGTGGCTGTACCTTGCGGCCGTACCCACCTGTTTACCTGATGAGCCGAGTCACCGAAGCGTTCGCCAAGTTCTACCTGTGGCTGCAAGGGGCTACGGGGCTCAGCGAGGCCACGCTCGACCACCTCCTCAGCACGCTGGGCGTCGTCGTCGTGCTGGGCGTCGCGCGGGCGTTCGTCATTCGGGTGATCAACAAGCGGACGACGGACGTACGCTCGCAGTACCAGTGGCGCAAGACGGCCAGCTACACCATCGTCGTGCTCGGATTCCTCATCGTCGGGCGCATCTGGATCGACGAGTTCGGCGAACTCGGGACGTTCCTCGGCCTCGTCTCGGCCGGCATCGCGATCGCCCTCAAGGACCCGATCACGAACGTCGCCGGGTGGGGGTTCATCGTGTGGCGGCGGCCGTTCGGGCCGGGCGACCGCATCGAGATCCGAGGGTTCGCAGGCGACGTGATCGACCAGCGGCTCTTCCAGTTCACCCTCCTCGAGATCGGCACGCCGACGGGGGCGGCGCAGTCGACGGGCCGGATCATCCACATCCCCAACGGGATGGCGTTCACGGAGCCGGTGACGAACTACACACGCGGCTTCCCCTACATCTGGAACGAGATCCCCATCGTGGTCACGTTCGAGAGCGACTGGCGGGCGACGAAGGAGATCCTCCTGCAGATCGCTCAGGAGAAGGCCGAGGAGTTGAGCCCCGACGCCGAGCGGAAGGTGCGGCAGGCTGCGCAGGAGTTCATGATTTTCTACTCCAAGCTCACCCCGACCGTCTACACGAGCGTCGTCGACGACGGCGTCCGGTTCACGATCCGCTACCTCGTCGAGCCCCGGCGGCGGCGCGGCAGCGAGGAGGTGCTGTGGGAGGCCATCCTCGACGCCTTCGGCGAGCGCGACGACATCGACTTCGCGTACCCGACGCAGCGGTTCTTTCAGAACGTCACCGAGGGCAAGCCCGAGGCGCGGGCGCGCCCCGGCGAGTTTGCAGGCAATGGCGGTCCAGAGGGGCAGCGGACTGCGAGCAGCGGGCCGACGGCCGAGGACGAGGGCACGACGACGCGCTGACCCGATGGTAGGGATGGTAGGGGCGCAGCGCGCTGTGCCCCTACGGGATGGCCCCTCGCCGGAACGCGGGCGTGGGCGTGTCGTATCGCCCCGTCCCCTCATCCCCGTGCCCTTCCGCCCATGCCGAATCGTCTCGCAGACACGCAGAGCCCCTACCTCCTCCAGCACGCCGACAACCCCGTCGACTGGTATCCATGGGGCGAGGAGGCGTTTGAGAAAGCGCGACGCGAGGACAAGCCCATCTTCCTCTCGGTCGGCTACGCGACGTGCCACTGGTGCCACGTCATGGAGCACGAGTCGTTCGAGGACGACGAGGTGGCGCGCCTTCTCAACGAGCACTTCATCGCCATCAAGGTGGACCGCGAGGAGCGGCCGGACGTGGACGCCCTCTACATGAGCGTGACGCAGGCGCTCACCGGGCACGGTGGTTGGCCGATGACCGTCCTGATGACGCCCGACCGGAAGCCGTTCTTCGCCGGCACGTACTTCCCGAAGCACGGGCGCGGCGGCCGGCCGGGGATGATGGACCTCCTCCCTCAGATCGCCGCGACGTGGGACGAAGACCGCGAGCGCGTCGACGCTTCGGCCGAGCAGATCACCGAAGCTATCCGCAACGGACTGTCGCAACAGACGGCGGGCGACGCGCTCGGCGAGGACGCGCTCGCGGCGGCCTACAACGGCCTCGCCGGTCGGTTCGACCCCGAGGCGGGCGGCTTCGGCGGGTCGCCCAAGTTTCCGACCCCGCACAACCTCCTCTTCCTGCTTCGCGAAGCGCAGCGCCTCGGGCCGGAGACCCTCGTCGGCGCGCGCGCGCTTCACATGGTCGAGGAGACGTTGGGGGCGATGCGGCGCGGCGGCATCTTCGACCACATCGGCTTCGGCTTCCACCGCTACTCGACGGACCGCGTGTGGAAGCTGCCGCACTTCGAGAAGATGCTCTACGACCAGGCGCTTCTGACGATGGCGTACACCGAGGCGTTCGAGGCGACGCACAACCCGGTCTACCGCCGCACGGCCGAAGAGATCTTCTCCTACGTCGAGCGCGACCTCACGAGCGAGCAGGGCGCGTTCTATTCCGCCGAAGACGCCGACTCGCTCAACGCCGAGGGGGAGAAAGAAGAGGGCGCATTCTACGTCTGGACGTGGAAGGAACTCATGCAGGCCGTCGGCGAGCGGAACGGCGTCATCACGGCCGCCCTCTTCAACGTCGAGCGGGAAGGCAACTTCCGCGACGAGGCCACGCGCGAGATGACCGGCGCGAACGTCCTCTTCCGCACCGTCGACGACGCCGAGGCCGCCGAGCGCCTCGATACTCCGGAAGAGGGGTTGCGCCAGCGGATCGACGGAATCCGCGAGCAACTGTTCGACGTGCGGGCGCGCCGCCCGCGTCCCCTCCTCGACGACAAGGTGCTCACCGATTGGAACGGGCTCATGATCGCCGCGCTCGCCAAAGCGGCCCGTGCGTTCGGCGAACCGGAGTATGCCGCCCGCGCCGCACGGGCCGCCGACTTCCTTCTCGGCACGATGCGGACGGACGACGGTCGCCTGCTCCACCGCTTCCGCAACGGCCACGCCGGCATCCCCGCGCTCCTCGACGACTATGCCTTCCTCGTGTGGGGACTCGTCGAACTCTACCAGACGACCTTCGAGACACGCTTCCTCCGCACGGCGCTCGACCTCAACCGGACGATGCTCCGGCACTTCGAGGACGAGGAGCACGGCGGCCTCTTCCTCTCGCCCGACGACGGCGAGGCCCTGCTCGTCCGGCAGAAGGAGTATTACGACGGGGCCATCCCGTCGGGCAACTCCGTGGCCTTCCTCAACAACCTCCGGCTCGGCCGCCTCACGGGGCAGGCCGAGTTGGAAGAGGTCGCCGAGCGGATCGGGCGGTCGTCCGGTGCGGTGGCGGAGCACCCCATCGCGCACACGATGATGATGAGCGCGCTCGCCTTCGGGGTCGGCCCGGCGCAGGAGGTCACGATCGCGGGCGAGCCGGGCGCAGCCGACACGGTGGCACTGCTGGACGCGCTGCGCAGCCGCTACCTCCCGAACGCCGTCGTCCACCTCCGTCCGCCGGATGGGAGCGAGGTCACCGAAGTGGCTCCGTACACCGAAGCGCAGACGATGCGCGATGGCAAAGCGACCGCCTACGTCTGCGAGCACTACGCCTGCCAGACCCCGACGACCGAACCGGCCGAAATGGTGCGCCAACTCGAAACGGCCATCACGAGCACGCCGTAGCGGACCCCCAGCTTCTCACGTGGTCGCTGCGCTCCCAAACGTGAAAAGCTGGCCCACCTTCAAAGGAGACAGCCGCGCTACCCCAGCGGCTGTGGGACGGTCGCGTGCGCCGCTGCCGCGAGGTCGGCGATGTAGCTCGCGTCCCCGTTCTGCTCGATGGCGTTGCCGACGACGACGAACCGCGCGCCGGCCGCCACCTTCCGCGCGACCGCCTGCGGCGTGCGTAGGCCGCCGCCCACGACGAGCGGGATCGCGCACGTTTCGGTGATCGCGCCGATCATTTCCTCCGACACCGGGTGCTCCGCTCCGGAGCCGCCGTCGGTGAAGAGCAGCCGCATCCCCATCATCTCAGCCGCGAGCGCCGTCGCCGCGGCGATCTCGGGCTTGTTGCGAGGGAGGGGGGCCGAGCCGCTCATGTACTGCGCCGTCGTCATCGGCCCGCTCTCGACGAGCATGTAGCCCGTCGCGATCGGCTCGATCCCGAGTCGGCGGATCATGGGCGCGGCGTGGACGTGCTGCCCGATGAGGTGTTCGGGGTTGCGCCCGCTCACCACCGAGAGGTAGAGCACGGCGTCGAGCGACGCCGCGATCTGGCAGAGCGTGCCGGGGAAACCGACGATGGGGAGGTCCGTCACCGCCTTGAGTGCCCCGACGTAGCGGTCGAGTTCGACGGCGTGCATCAGGCTGCCGCCGATGAAGAGGGCGTCCACGTCCGCTCCGACGCACCGCTCGGCGAAGGCCGGGAGGGCGTCCTCGCTCAGCTTGTCGGGGTCGATCAGGACGATGAACCCTGCGCCCTTGCGATGGGCGGTCGCCAGCAGGTGGTCGTAGGTGGAGTGACCGTTGGACGAGGCAGACACGGTGACACGGGTGGGTTAGAGCGGCGCGAGAGGCGCATGGAAGGTAGCCCGCACCCGGCCGTTTCGCAAGGCGTCAGCGCACGCCGAGGTGGTCGAAGATTCGCTCGGCAGTGGGTTTGCGAGCGCCGCGCATGTCGAAGTCGGGATCGTCGCTTTCAACCTGGAGGGCGAAGAAGAACACGTCATCGCCGCGTTCGAGCCAGCCGACCCACCACCCGAGGTTCTCGTTCTCAGTCAGTGCCCATCCGGTCTTGCCGCGCAGCACGACCCCGCCCGTCGTATCGGCGATCATGATGCGCTTGACCGTGGCCATGGCGCGTGCGGAGAAGCCGAGGTCGCCCGCGCGGAGACGCCGGAGGAAGGCGACCTGTTCGTCGGGCGAGATGCGCAGCGAGCCGTCGAGCCAGAACTGGTCCACGGCGTTCCCGATGGTGGCGTTGCCGTAGCCCTCGCGCGTCAGCGCGGCCTGAAGCGTGTCGCGCCCGGCACGCCGCGCCATCTCCTGATACACCCACACCGTCGAGCGCTGGAACGCCGTCTCCAGATCCTGACTCTCGTTCCACTGCGGAAACTGCCGCTCCACGCCGTCCCACTCGACGACTTCGTGCTCGTCCGCCACCGCGCCCGCGTCGAGGGCGACGAGCGAGTTGAAAATCTTGAACGTCGAAGCCGGCGTCCGGCGCTCGGCCGCTCGCTCCGGGTTGTAGCGTGTTGTGACGCCGCTCTGCGCGTCGTAAAGCACGAACGTGCCGACCGTGCTGTCGGGAAAGAACGCGGCGAGGTCGGCCGTCGAATCTGCTGGGGCGTCGTCGGCGATAGTCGTGGCGGGGACAGCCGGAGCGTCGGGCTGCATGTCGGCACAGCCAGCGAGCAGCAACAAGACGAGCGGGAGGTGACGAGGCATGGTTCGGGTTCGATTTATCCGCATTGCCAGAGGAAGGCCCCGCGCCGTCCGTCTTCGGAAAGGAACGCGTAGCCGACGCCCGCGTCGCCGAAGTTGACGGAGAACGGGAGGTCGTTGGTATCGAGCTGGAGGAGGAGCCGCCACGGGCCGCCGGGCGGCACTTCGATGTCCTGTACCCAGAACGGTTCGCCACCGATCTTGCTACCGGCAAGGGCCCGTTCGTGCGCCTCCCACTGTGCGCCGTCCCACATGCGCATCTCCTCGGGCGAAACCGGGTCGGGGTCCTCGCTCGGCTCCAGCGCGACGGCGTACTCCCGCTCCAGATGGTCGTCGCCGAAGTCGTCGAGCCCGAAGAGCGTCGGGCCGTGCGTCAGTGCGGCGGTCTCGACCGGCGGCGGATCGCCCGGCTGGACGGCGACGGCGTTCTCGCCCGTGTCCGGTGCCCACGTCGCGGCGCCGAAATTGTCGGGCTCGTCGGTCATGAAGAGGTACGCCACGCGCTCGCCGTCGCCGCCGAAGAGGTCCGGGTCGAGGGCGATCTGACCGATGAACCGCATGGGTTGGCCGCTGGACCGGGAGAGCGGCCACGCAGGCTCCTCGACCCACGCAGGCTGCCCGCCGAACTTGGTGACGGGCGCGGTGATCGGCACTTCGACTTCGTCGAAGGAGGTGATCGTGAGTCGGCGTTTCATCAGAGCATCTCCCGCAGCGCATCCGCCGCTGCGCCGAGGGCGTCTGGCAGGTTCTCCGGCTGACGTCCACCCGCCGTGGCAAGCGTCGGCCGCCCGCCGCCGCCGCCACCGACGCGCTTGGCGAGCGCGCCGACGAGGGTGCCCGCCTGCACGCCGCGCTGCACGAGGTCGTCGGAGACGCTGGCGGAGAGGTAGACCTTGTCGCCCTCGGGATCGGCCGCGCCGAGGACGGCGACGGCGTTCGCGCCGAGCGTGTCGCGGAACTGCGTCGCCGCTTCTCGCAGCGTGTCCATGTCGGCCGGGCCGATGTCGGCAGTGACGAGGCGGACGCCGTCCACGTCCTCGGCCTCATCGATGAGGCGGTCGAGGCCGGACGCCGCTTGCTCCTGCTTCAGCGCGGCGATCTCCTTTTCGAGGGCCTTCACTTCGTCGAGCACGTCAGCGACGGCTTCATCCACGGGCTTCTGGAGCGACTTGAACGGGGCGCGGATGGCGTCGAGCGTGGCGCGCTCGTGCTCGATGAGGTCGAGCGCGGCCTCGCCCGCGACGGCTTCGATCCGCCGGACGCCGCTCGCCACCGAGCCCTCGCTCACGATGCGGAACAGCCCGATCTCGCCCGTCGCGCCGACGTGTGTCCCGCCGCACAGCTCGACCGACACCTCCGGCCCGAACGTGACGACGCGGACCGTGTCGCCGTACTTCTCGCCGAAAAGAGCCATCGCGCCGCGCTGCTTGGCCTCGGCGATGGGGATTTCAGTCTCGATGCAGCCCTCGATGTTCTGCTGGATCAGTTCGTTCACGCGGCGCTCGACGGTGCGCTGCTCCTCGGGCGTGACGCGCTCGAAGTGCGAGAAGTCGAACCGCAGCCGGTCGGGTGCGACGAGCGAGCCTTTCTGCTGGACGTGCTCGCCGAGCGTTTCGCGGAGGGCGGCGTGGAGGAGGTGCGTCGCCGTGTGGTGCTTCATCGTCTCGCGGCGCGTGCTCGCGGTGACCGTTGCGGTGACGACTGCAAGGAGTTCCCACGGCTGCTTGTTGCTGAAGTAAGCCTTAGGACGATGATCTAGAGTGTGGACGATATCGCCAATGACATCTTTCGTCGTATTGACGACTTGAATCTGCTCGCCATCGATCACAAGGTGGCCGGTATCACCCACTTGCCCTCCCGACTCCGCATAAAAAGGCGTTCTGTCTAAAACGACCTCGAAGCGTTCACCTGCCTTGCGAGACTTGATGATGTTGACATCCTCGACAGCAAGGGTGTCGTAACCAACGAACTTTGAACCCTTCTGGTCTGAGACGACATGCCAAAATTCAACATCGGAGTGATCCACGCCGAAGGTACCGGCGGCACGGGCGCGCTCGCGCTGCTCCTCCATGAGTTCGGAGAAACGTGCCTCGTCCACTCCTAAGCCCTGCTCGCGTGCCATCAGCGCCGTGAGGTCGCCGGGGAAGCCAAAAGTGTCGTGGAGGAGGAAAGCAATGTCGCCGGAGATGAGCCCTGACCGCGCCTGCTCGGCGAAGAGCGCCAGGGCGTCGTCTGTCGCGACGCCGGGGTACGCTTTGCTGACGAGGTCGAGCATCGCACGGTCGTGTTGCATATCGTCCTCAATATGTCCTTCCGTGTTGGTGCGCTCCTCGTCTGGCGTCACCTGCACCTCTTTCATGTACGGGACGACGGTCTCGAACAGAGCGATGCCGTCAGCGAGCGTTCGCAGGAAGCCTTCTTCCTCGGCGCGGATCGTGCGCTCAATCGCGGCCTGCCGTTCGGCGAGTTCGGGGAACGTCTCGCCCATCTTCTCTTTCAGTGGTTCGACGAGCTTGTAGAGGAACGGCTCGCGGAAGCCGAGCGCCTGATACCCGAAGCGGACGGCGCGGCGCAGGATCCGGCGGATGACGTAGCCGCGCCCCGTGTTGCTCGGGCTCGCCCCGTCGGCAATCGCGAACGCGAGCGTGCGGATGTGGTCGGCGACGACGCGCATCGAGATGCGGACCTTCTCGGCCTCCAGTTCCGGCAACCCGCCGATGGCGTCGTACCCGCCGATCTCGGCACGCGGCGAGAGGTCGGCGAGCGTTTGGAGGATCGGGGCGAAGAGGTCGGTGTCGTAGTTGCTCGACTTGCCCTGGAGCACGGCGCAGATCCGCTCGAAGCCCATCCCGGTATCGACGTGCTTCGCCTTCAGCGATTCGAGGCTGCCGTCGGGCTGCGCATTGTACTGGATGAAGACGAGGTTCCAGATCTCCATCACGCGCGGGTCGTCGCGGTTGACGAGGTCCGCGCCCGGCGAGGCGGCGCGCTCGGCGTCGGGGCGGAGGTCGATGTGGAGTTCGGAGCACGGGCCGCAGGGGCCGGTGTCGCCCATCATCCAGAAGTTGTCCTTCGTCGCGCCGTAGAGGACGTGGTCGTGCGGGATCGACGTCTCGCTCTTCCACAGGTCGGCGGCCTCCTCGTCGGCGCTCAGGCCGAGCGCGTCGTCGCCCTCGTGGACGGTCGCGTAGAGCCGGTCGGGGTAGAGGCCCCAGCGGTCGACGAGTAGCTCCCACGCCCAGCGGATCGCCTCCTTCTTGAAGTAGTCCCCGAAGCTCCAGTTGCCGAGCATCTCGAAGAAGGTGTGGTGGTAGGTGTCGATCCCCACCTCTTCGAGGTCGTTGTGCTTGCCGGAGACGCGGAGGCACTTCTGCGTGTCGGCGGCGCGGTCGTACGGGCGCGAGCCGGTGCCGAGGAACACGTCTTTGAACTGGTTCATCCCCGCGTTGATGAACAGCAGCGTCGGGTCGTCGTGCGGAACGAGGGGGGCGCTGGGGACGATCTCGTGGCCCTTCGCGCGGAAGAAGTCGAGGAAGTCCTGGCGGGTCGATTCGGACGAGGTCGGGCGGTCGGACATGGGGCAAACGGCGGATGGAAAGGGGAGCGCAAAGGTACGCCGCCGCCGCGCCGGGTTCCCACCTCGCCGCGTTCACTGGGGCTCAGCGTGGGTCTACACCGCTGCTTTCCCTCCTTCCTTTCCCAGTCATCCCCGCGCCGCCTTCTACGCCGTGCCGCCGAACCAGTCGTGCTGCGCGGCGAGGGCGTCGTACGAATCCTGGTTGCTGAGGAGCTGCGCGACGACGCGGTGGCGCGTGCGGATGAGCTCGCGGTCGGACGCGTGAGGGAGGGCCTCTTCGCAGGCGGCGAGGAGGCGGTCGGCGGCGAGGCGGAGCGTGTCGGCCCGCTCCTGCTCCTCGGTGGCCCCCCCGACCTCGCCGATGATCTGGAGCGTGTGGAGCGCCGCGTTGCGGTCGGCGGCGACGTAGGGGCGGAGCTGGTCGAAGACGATCTCGATGAACTCGGCGAACGTCGTCGGCTCGGCGACGACGCGGATGTTGCCCTGCTCGTCGTAGCGGACGGCGTTGGGGAAGTCGCGCCGGGCGATCAGCTTGAGTGTGCTCCCGAGCCAGTCGAGGCAGCTGATCGCGGTGAACGGGTCGTTGACGCCGGGGGAGAGCGCGCGGGCGGCGATCTCCACGAGCTCGTTGAAGAGGAAGCGGATGTCCTGGAGGGCCGTGCGGTGGCGGCCGTACGCGAAGTTGCGGCGGAGCTCGTGGCAGACATCCTCGGTGACGCGCTCCGCCGGCCACGCGAGCAGGAGCGCCTCGCCCTCGCTTACGAAGTCACCGGGTCGGTATTTCATGCGGAGCACGAGGTCGTGCGTGCACGCCGCTTCCAGCAGGGCGTCCCCATCGACGCCCTGGAGGTAGCCGGTCGTGACGGCGCGGATGGACTCGGCCTCGTCGTAGAACGCCTCGGGCATCTCCGACCGCGCATCCGGTGGGGACGCCCCAGGCAGCTCCTGCCCGATCCGCTCGGGGAAAAGCGTGTCGACTTTCTCGTTGAGGTCTCGCCCCACGCCGGCGATCACGTTCGAGACGTGGATGCTCTCGGGGATGTGGTGGATGAAGTAGATGAACACGGCCACGCTCGCGAGCGTGAGGACGATGGCCGTGAGGACGGCGATGTGCGGGACGAACGCGCCGATGACGTCCTCGGCCGGTGTCTGGCCGGTGGGTGCCTCGTCGGCCGAGCGGACCGTGCGCAGGACGAGGAGGCAGTAGAGGAACGTGGCGATGAAGGTGCCGAGCGTGATCTGGTTGCCCGTGTCCCGCATGAAGTTGGTCAGCAGGCGGGGGCCGTACTGGCCGGAGGCGTAGACGACGGAGGCAATCGTGATCGAGAACGTGACGCCGGCCACCCCGATCATCGAGCCCGCCACGGTCGAGAGCAGCGCCCGCGCGCCGTCGGGCTTGTTGCCGGAGAGCCAGTTGACGTTCTCGATCCAGTCCGGCCCGATCCGCCCGTCGAAGTAGGTGGTGAGGAACGAGAGGACGATGGCCCCGAGCGTCATCAGCGTCGGGACGAACCAATAGCTGGAGCGGAGGTCGTCCCAGGTCTTGAAGAGGCGAGCTTTCACGAGGCGGGGGGGGGGGGAGGGGGGAGGGCGCCCGGTCGGGTTTGACTCTGGAGCGGCGGAGGGCTGGTACGCCCCACAGGCCGGGTCACGTTCCGCCGAACCAACGGCATATACACTACGTTAGCGGGATAACCCCGTCGCGGCCCAGCCCGCAGGCTGACCGCTCGGACGGACTCCTGCCCATCACACCCCGCCCCTCATGAACGACTTTTTGTACTCCATCCAATCGTCCCTCGGGCCAACGCTCTGGAACATCATCGTCTTCGTCCTCATCCTGATCGTCGGCTACGTCGTGGCGAAGATCGTGGAATCGCTCTCCCGGAAGGGGCTGCGCCGCACGACGCTCGACAACCGGATCGCCTCGGCGCTCTCGGACCGCCCGGAGACAGAGATCCCCACCGAGCGCTACATCTCGAAGGGAGTGTTCTGGCTCGTGATGATTTTCGTGTTCATCGCCGCTTTCGACGCGCTCAACCTCGCGGCGGTGAGCGAGCCGCTGAGCCGGCTCGTCGGCGAGATCCTCGCGTTCCTACCGCGCCTGCTCGGCGCCGCCGTCCTCGCCCTCATCGCTTTCGTCGTGGCCTCGCTCCTGCGGATGCTCACGACGAAGGCCCTCCACGCGGCGAACGTGGACGAGCGCATCCGTAGCGCCGGCGACGACAATGCTACGCCCGCCGTCCGCGCCGAGCGCGAGCCGGGCGCGGCCACGACGCCCGCCTCGACCACGCCATCAACGTCCGACTCGGTCACGGGCGGCACCTCGGTAGCGAAGACGCTGGGCGAGGCCGTCTACTACTTCGTCCTCCTCCTCTTCCTCCCGGCCATCCTCGGCGCGCTCGGGCTGGAGGGCATCCTCGCGCCCATCCGCGACCTCGTCAACGAGATCATCGGGTTCCTGCCGAACCTCCTGCTGGCCGCGATCATCATCGTGATCGGTGCGTTCGTGGCAAAAGTCCTCCGCAACATCGTTTCGAACCTCCTCGCCGCGGCCGGGCTGGACCGGCTGGGCGCGCGGTTCGGGCTCGACCGCGCCACGGGTGCACGGCGGCTCTCCGACCTCGTCGGGCTCATCGTCTACGTCCTCGTGCTCATCCCCGTCATCGTCGCCGCGCTCAACGCGCTCGACGTGGAGGCCGTGACGCGGCCGGCGAGCGCGATGCTCAACGTGTTCCTCGCGGCGATCCCGCGCGTGTTCGTGGCCGCGCTGATCCTCGTCGTGGCCTACGTTGTCGGACGCCTCCTCGCCTCGCTCGTGGCGAACGTGCTCGAAGGGATCGGTTTCAACCGGCTCTTCGAGGCCATCGGGTTCTCTCGGGCACACGACGCGACGACCTCGGGCACCACCGCACCGCGAGCCGCCGCCGAGGAGAGCCGGCTCGACACGCGGACGCCGTCGGGCATCGTCGGCATCGTTGTGCTCGTGGGGATCATGCTCTTCGCGTCGGCCGAAGCGGCATCGGCCCTCGACCTCGAAGTGCTCGCCGTGCTCATCGCCGAGTTTACGGTCCTCGCCGGGCGCGTCCTCCTCGGGCTCGCCATCTTCGCCGTCGGCCTCTACCTCGCAAACCTCGCCTACTCCGCTGTGAGGTCGAGCGAGACGAGTCAGGCGACGGTCCTCGCCGTGGCCTCGCGCGTGGCGATCCTCGTGCTCGCCGGCGCGATGGCGCTGAAGCAGATGGGCCTCGCCGACTCCATCATCAATCTTGCCTTCGGGCTCACGCTTGGCGCAATCGCCGTGGCCGCTGCTATCGCCTTCGGGATCGGCGGGCGTGACATCGCCCGCGAGCAGCTTGAGAAGCTCCGCGACCGCGCCGAAGAGGGCGATCTCGACGCGCCGGAGGCTCTGAAGCCGGACCCGCGCGAGCCCGGCACCGCGACCTCGCAGCGGGACCCGCGTTCGAGCTCGATCTGATCGGCCACCCCGAAAGGAACGCAGGAACGGGGCGGGGCGCTACAACGGCGTCCCGCCCCGCTTCGTTTGGCGCGCCCGCCGGACGTCGCGCGGGACGCCGGGCGAGACGAACGGGTTGTCCGGCACAAAGAACCGCCACATCCTCTCGACGCCCCGCGTCAGCCCGATCCGTGCCGACGTGTCGATCACGGGCGGGGCCGCGCCGTCGTCGGCGAAGTAGAGCGGAGGCGCTGTGAGGTCCGTGCCGTGAAAGGCAGCGTCGTTGATGCCGAGGGCCTGCGTCAGCTTGCCCGGTCCGTTCGTAAGGTCACGGTCGCGCCGGATCGACGGCGGCCGGAGGGCGCGCATCCGCTCGATCCCCTCGACGGGTTCGAGCGCGCGGATGAGCACGGCACCGGGCGTGCCCTCCGGCTCCGTCACCACGTTCAGCAGCCAGTTCGTGTAGTAGATCCGGTAGACGTACGCCGTGCCCGGCTTCGCGAAGAGGTCGGCCGCGCGGCCCTCGGGAAGGACGATCCCCTCGCCGTCGAACGTCGCCTTCCAGCCGTGGAGCGCCGGGTCGTCCCGCGTGTACGCCTCGGCCTCGACGATCCGCCCGACGATCCGCTCGCGGTCGATCTCCCGCACGAGCAGCTTGCCGACGAGGTCACGGGCGACCCAGAGCGTAGGCTGAGCGAAGTAGGCACGGTCGAGGATTTGCATGATCTGGCGGGAGAGGGGACGGAGAGAAAGGGCGGGGCTTGGCTTTGTTTCCCGCATCAAAAGGGTAACTTTTTAGCATGCCGTCCCGTAGCGCCGTGGTGAGGCGGTGCCGGCCATTCCGCGCCGGTCGCGCTCGGCCCTCCTACCTGCTCGCCCAACCCACACCGCCATGGCTTCCTTCACTACGTTCCTCCTCCGGACCGGCTCGCTCTTCGCCTTCGTCATCCTCCTCTACCCCACGTGTTACGGGCAGAGTGGCGACAGCGTGTTCGACCAGACCTACGCTTTCGATCCCGGCGACGACCTCTCCGTCTCCACCAGCAGCAGCGACATCATCCTCCGCCCCGGCGCTGGGAATGAGGCCCGCGTCGAGGTCTTCGGGAAAGGCCGCAACCTGGAGGAGGCCTTTCAGCGGCTGAACTTCCGCGTCGAACGCGAAGGCGGCGGGCTCGTCGTTAAGACCGAGCGGGACGGCGGGTGGTTTCGCGGGCATAATGGCACCTCCTTCGACATCGTGATCACCGCGCCGGCTTCCCTCAACCTCTCCGTCGCCACGTCGTCCGGCGACGTCCAGATTCAGCAGCTCGAAGGCGACCTCTCGATTGCCACCTCGTCGGGCGACATCATGATCGGTTCGGCGCGCGGCCCGATCTCGATGGCGACCTCTTCGGGCGACGTTGAGGCGGACCGGCTCGAAGGCGTCGTAGAGTTCTCCACCTCGTCGGGCGATTTCGAAGTCGATGCGATTCGCGGGGCGCAGGTCTCGTTCGCCTCCTCGTCAGGCGATTTTCAGGCGGGGCAGGTCGATGTGGATCGCTTCGAGGCGAGTTCATCGTCGGGTGACATCGCGGTGCGCTCACTCGTCGGCGACGCCGAGGTGAGCACGTCGTCGGGTGACATCGAGTTGCGCGAGTTCGAAGGGGCGCTTTCCGCCTCGACGTCGTCGGGTGACGTGCACGCCGGCCTCGTCAAGCCGGGAGCCGTCGATGTCAGCACGGGCAGCGGCGAGGTCCGTCTCAGCGCGCCGGCCGCGCTCGCCGCGAATCTCGACTTTCGGGGCGGCTCGATCCGCATCGGCCGGGACTTTGCCTTCGTCGGGGACGTCGAGCGGCGCAGTGTCGAAGGGCAGGTAGGCGGCGGCGGGCCGCTGATGAAGGTCCGCACCGGCAGCGGCAGCGTGTCGCTCTCGGTCCGCTAGCCCCGTTGAGATACCCCTTCGTTTAATCTTCTAAAAGGGCTCTGCGTTGAAGAGAGAGCGATGGAAGCGCTACCAGTCTAACGGGTTGCTGTGCGCTCTCGCTCCGGCATTGACAGACGCTTCCCGGCTGCTGTATCGTAATCCCATGATGTGCTCCGTCTTCCATAGCCGCCCCGTCTCCCGACGCGCCCGACGACTGGCCCTGCCCCGTCGCCCTGCTGGCTATGGCGTAGATGTTGGAGACTGACCCACCCCGTCCCCGACTCTTTCGAGCGCCGATGCCCCCAGGTGTCGGCGCTTTCTTTTTATCCCCCTATCATGTCCGCCCCCACCATCCACCCGACTGCGCCACCCGGCCCGATCGTGCTCGCCTTCAGTGGCGGGCTCGACACGTCGTTCTGCGTGCCCTACCTCCGGGAGACGACGGGCGCGCCCGTCCACACCGTTACCGTCGATACCGGCGGTTTCACGTCCGAAGAGCTAGCGGCTGTCGAAGCGCGCGCCCTCGCGCTCGGGGCCGAGACGCACACGACGGTCGACGCCCGGGCCGAACTGTTCGACCGCGTCCTCGGCTACCTCGTCAAAGGCAACGTGCTGCGCGGCGGGGTGTATCCGCTGTGCGTCGGCGCGGAGCGCGTCGTGCAGGCGGCGGCGCTCGTCCGCGAAGCGGCCCGGCTCGGCGCGGCGGCTATCGCGCACGGTTCCACCGGGGCCGGGAACGATCAGGTCCGGTTCGATACGGCGCTCCGCATCCTCACGACCACCGAACTTGATGCGCCCGTCGAGATCCTCGCGCCGATCCGGAGCCTCGGGCTCAGCCGGGCGGATTCGACGGCGTACCTCCGCGAGCGCGGCGTCGAGGTGCCCGCGAAGACGACGGCGTACTCGGTCAACAAGGGGCTGTGGGGGACGACCATCGGGGGCGGCGCGACGCACACGCCCGACGGCCTCGTGCCCGACGACGCGTGGCCGGACACTGCCCACCCGGCCGACGCGCCGGACGTGCCGCTACGGATCGCCATCGGGTTCGAGCAAGGCGTGCCCGTCACACTCGACGGCGAAGCGATGGAGGCCGTAGCGCTCATCGAGCGGCTCGGCGCGCTCGGCGCGGTGCACGGCGTCGGACGGGGGGTGCACGTCGGAGACACGATCCTCGGGATCAAAGGCCGCGTCGCGTTCGAGGCCCCGGCCGCGCTCACGCTCATCGCAGCGCACCGCGAGCTCGAAAAGCTCGTGCTCACGCGCTGGCAGCAGCACCACAAAGCCCACCTCGCCGACGTGTACGGCATGCTCGTCCACGAGGGTCAGTTCTTCGACCCCGCCCTCCGCGACATCGAAGCGTTCCTCGATTCGAGCCAGCAGCGCGTGACCGGCACCGTCACGGTCGAGCTGTTCAAAGGGGCGATCCGCGTGCTCGGTGCGGCCAGCCCGTTCTCGCTCTTCGACGCGGGCGTGGCCCGCTACGGCGAGGGCAATACGCTCTGGGACGGTCGCGACGCCGAGGGCTTCACGCGGCTCTACGGCGTGCAGGCCTACCTCGCCGCCCAGGTAGCGCCGCCCACCCGAGAAACGCTCGCCCCCGCCCATCTCCTCGCGTATTCCTAGCGCCCGCTCGCCCTTTCCTCACCTCCATGAACACGTCCGTCACCGCCCAGCACCTCGCATCGAGCACCGCTCCGTGCGAACTCACGTTCCCCCTCACGATCTCTCCGTACGTCGTCGCTGAAGAAGGCTACTGCCTCGCCGTCCGCGCCCTCGACACGAAGGAGGTCTACAACCAGCTCGAAGGCACCGACGGCGTCTTCCGCACGATCCGCGCGGGCGATGTACTCGCGGGAGCCCTCGGCGAGCGGCAGGCGCTGAAGGGGTACAGCGGGCGGATCCCGCGCACGATCCGGTCGGGCGACGTGCTCCACGTCCTCAACATGGGCGGCATCCTCGGCCTGTGCACGAGCGACCACCCGGACCTCGGCGCGGCGCGGCGGGTGGAGGTCCTCGGGGCCGTCGTGACGGGCGAGCCGGCGCGGCACGCGCGGATTCAGGACCACGCCATCGAGCCGTGCGAGCACCTCAGCCAGTCGGCCCCGCTCGTGTTCGTGAGCGGGACGGCGATGAACACGGGCAAGACCTACGCCGCCGCCGAGCTCGTGGCGGGTCTCACGCGGCAGGGATTCCGCGTCGCTGCGGCCAAGCTGACCGGCGCGTCGCTGATGCGCGACGTCCGGGCGATGGCCGCGCAGGGGGCCGTCTGCACCGCGACGTTCACCGATGCCGGGGTCGTGGCGACGACGGGGCGGGACATGGTGCCGATTGCGAAGGGCCTCATCGCACACCTCAACGCCTGCGCGCCGGAGGCCATCGTGCTCGAACTCGGCGACGGCATCATCGGACCCTACGGTGTCGACGGGATCCTGCAGGACATGGAGCTCCAGCGGCTGACGGCGGCGCACGTCCTCGCCGCGACCGACCTCGCGGGGGCGTGGGCCGCGGACCAGCTTTTCCGCACCCGCTACCGCGCCGATCTCGCCGCTGTCGTTGGCCCGGCGACGGATACGGAAGTGGGGCGGCGGTACTTGCAGAACGTGCTCGGTGTGCCGGGGATCAACGCGCGGAGCGACGCGGCCCGGCTCGCCGCGCTCGTCGCGGGCAAGGTCGCCCGCTTCGAGGCCCCGCACGGCGATGGGTACAGCGATGCCCTCCCCGCGTTCGCCGACCTCCCGTGGGAGGCGGCACGGTAATGCAGATCCTATCGAACGATCCGATCCGCGTCGCCGTGCTCCACGGAGCGGGCTACGTCGGCGGCGAGCTGATCCGCCTGCTGCTCGGCCATCCGCACGCGACGATCTCAGCCGTCACGAGCCGTAGCTTTGCAGGCGAGCCCGTCCACGACGCGCACGCTGCCCTGCGCGGCGTCACCGCCCTCGCCTTCGTCGCGCCCGAAGCCCTCGATGCCAGCGCGTTCGACGCCGCATTCGTCTGCGCCGAGCACGGGCAGGGAGCCGCTGCCGTGATGGCCCTCCGCGAGCGCGGGTTCGACGGGTTGATCGTCGACCTCAGCGCCGACCACCGGTTGCGCGACGCCGGGCTGTATCCCAAGTGGTACCGGATGCTGCACCCCGCGCCCGAGCGGCTCGCCGAAACCGTCTATGGGATGGCCGACGTGGTCGCTGCCGAGCTACGCGGCGCGACGCTCGTCGCCAACCCCGGCTGCTTCGCCACCGGTCTCGGGCTCGCGCTCTGGCCGCTCGCCCAGCACCTCGGCTGCTTCGAAGCGCATGTGACGGCGCTCACCGGGGCCTCCGGTTCGGGCGCACGCCCCTCGGCTACGACGCACTTCCCCTCACGCGATGGGAACGTCAGGGCCTACAAAGTCCTCGGCCACCAGCACCTCGGCGAAGTGCAGCAGCTTCTCGGTGTCGATGTAAACGTGCGTTTCGCTCCCGCGAGCGGGCCGTGGACACGCGGCATCTGGGGCACCGCGCACGTCGCGCTCCCCGACAGCGTCACCACGGAGGACGTGGGCGGCTGGTATGCCGAAGCCTACGCTGACCGACCGCTCGTCCGGCTCTCGCCCGGCACGCTCCCCGAACTCCTCCCCGTCGTCGGCTCGCCGTTCGGCGACCTCGGGTGGGTCGTGGGCGACGGCGCGCTCGTGGTCGGGTTCGCGCTCGACAACCTGCTCAAAGGGGCGGCGAGCCAGGCCGTTCATAACCTCAACCTCGCCCTCGGCCTGCCCGAGACGGCGGGACTGCTCCCCACCGCTACGCCCGTCCTCGCATGACCCCGACCACGCTCGCCCCCGACCCGCTCGCGCTCGAAGACGCGTGGACGCTCCCGACCTACGCCAAGCCGCCCGTCGCGCTCGTCCGCGGCGAGGGCGTGACGGTGTGGGACACGGAGGGCCGCGCCTACCTCGATTTCTACGGCGGGCATTGCGTCGCCCTCCTCGGCCACTGCCCGCCCGGCGCCGTCCGCGCGATCCAGCAGCAGGCCGCCGAACTGCTGTTCTATTCGAACGCGATGTACCTCCCCGTTCGCGCCGAGGCCGCGCAGAAGCTGACGGCGCTCGCGCCTGACGACCTCGACCGCGTGTTCTTTTGCAACTCCGGCACCGAGGCGAACGAGACCGCGCTCAAGCTCGCCCGTGCCTTCACCGGCCGCTCCGGGATCGTGGCGATGGAAGGCGGCTTCCACGGTCGGACGCTCGGCAGCCTCGCTGCGACGTGGGGCGAGAAATACCACGCGCCGTACCGCAGCGTCCTGCCGGAGACGCAGTTCGTCCCCTTCGGGGAGGCCGACGCCGTCGAGCGAGTCGTGCAGGGCGGCGACGTAGCTGCCGTCATCCTCGAACCGATCCAGAGCATGGCGGGCATCGTCGAGGCCGAGCCGGCGTATTACCAGACCCTCCGCGCGCTCTGCGACCGGCACGGCACCGTGCTGATCTTCGACGAGGTGCAGACGGGTGTCGGACGGACGGGACGGTTCACGTACGGCGAGCACGTCGGCGTGACGCCGGACCTCATCACACTCGCGAAAAGCCTCGGTTCGGGCGTGCCGGTCGGGGCCGTCCTCGTCCACGAGCGGATCGCGGCGACAGTGCAGCCGGGCGACCACGGCTCGACGTTCGGCGGCGGACCCCTCGCCGCTGCGGCCGTTATTGCAACCATCGATACGTTGGTCGAGCAGGGGCTGATGCTTCGGGCCGAGCAGCTCTTCGACGCGCTCCACGGGCAGTTGATGGCGGTCGAGGGTATCGTCGCCGTGCGCGGGCGAGGCGGACTTATCGGCGTGGAGTTGGACCGGGCAGCGAAGCCCATCGTCGCCGCGCTGCGGGCGGAGGGCGTATTGGTCGGCACGTCGAACGAGCCGCACACGCTTCGGCTGTTGCCCCCGCTCACGATGCCGCTCGATGGCGTCGACACGCTCGCCTCGGCCCTCGCCGCCGTGCTCGCCACCTGATGCCGCACCTCACCGATTGGACCGATCTCCCTGAAGAGATCTGGGATCGCTGCCTCACTCGCGCCCTCCATCACCGGCGGGACCGGCGGTGGAGCGACGCGGCGCGCGGAAGAGCACTCGGCCTCCTCTTTTTTAACCCCTCACTGCGGACGCGGACCTCGATGGAGCTCGCCGCCGCTCACCTCGGCGCGTTCCCGACCGTGTTGACGCCGGGGCAGGGGACGTGGAATCTGGAGTGGCGCGACGGCGTGCGGATGGACGCCGACAAGGCCGAACACGTCCGCGAAGCCGTCGGCGTGCTCGGGCGCTACGTGGACGCCCTCGGCGTCCGCACCTTCGCCTCCCTCACCGACCGCGCCGCCGACCGTGCCGACGCTGCGTTTCAGGCCGTCGTCGCCGCGTCGGAGCAGCCCGTGATCAACCTCGAATCGGCCCGGTGGCACCCGTGCCAGGCCCTCGCCGACGCCGCCGCGCTCCACGAGCACGTCGGCGGCGAGGTCAGCGGCCGACGGTTCGTATTGACGTGGGCACCGCATCCGAGCCCGCTCCCCCGCGCCGTCCCGAACTCCGCATTGCTGATGGCCGCCCGGATGGGGATGGAGGTCGTCGTCGCCCGTCCCGATGGATTCGCGCTCGACCGGGCCATCCTCCGCCTCGCAGAGACGACTTCGGCGCGGCACGGCGGCTCGATCTCCGAGACCGACGATCAGCAGGCCGCTTTCGACGGGGCCGACGTGGTCTATGCCAAAGCGTGGGCCGGCGACCTCGTGTACGACGACCGAGCGGGGGAGGCAGCGCGACGCCGCGCGCTCGACGGGTGGCGTGTGACGGAGGCGAAGATGGACGCCACCGACGACGGCGTGTTCATGCACTGCTTGCCCGTCCGCCGCGAGGTCGTGGTCGACGGGGCCGTGCTCGACGGGCCGCGTGCGCTGCATCTCTTGCAGGCGGAATACCGGCTCCACGCACAGAAAGCCGTGCTCGAGTGGATCTGGGATCTGCTGCCGGAGGCCGTATGAGCGCCGTCGTGGTCAAAATCGGAGGCGCGCTCCTCGCCGATGCCGGGGCGCTCGAGTCGGTCTGGGCCGGGGTCGAAGCGCTGCGGGCGGAGCACGCGGTCATCGTCGTGCACGGTGGGGGACCGCAGACGACGGCCCTCGCGCGACGGCTCGGCCACGAGCCCCGCATCGTCGCCGGCCGCCGCGTGACGACGGATCTCGACCTCGACGTGGCGCTGTGGACGATGCGCGGCGCGCTCAACGCCCGGCTCGTCGCAGCAGCGCAGGCGACGGGGCTACAAGCCGTCGGACTGTCCGGGATCGACGGTGGCCTCGTGACCGTTGCGAAACGCCCACCGCGTGAGGTCGATAGCGAGACGGTCGACTTCGGGTGGGTTGGGGAGGTGGTGGCCGCCGATGGTACGGTGCTGCGTGCCCTCCTCGATGCCGGATTTGTCCCGATTGTCGCGCCGCTGTGCAGCGACGGGAGGGGGAACGTCTACAACGTCAACGCCGACACCGTCGCCCTCACACTCGCGGACGCGCTCGGTGCGGAAGCGCTCGTGTTCGTCGCGGAAGCAGGTGGGCTGTTCCGCAACCTCGAATTGCCGTCGAGCCTGCTTCGCACCGTCGACGCGAAATGTGCCGCCGCCGGGGCTGCCGCCGGGTGGATCGCGGGCGGGATGCGGCCGAAGCTCGATGTCGGGTTCGAAGCAGTACGGCGGGGCATCGCCCACGTTCGCATCTGCGCGCCCACTGCCCTCGCCGATGCGTCGGCGGGTACCACCCTCGTCGCCACATGACTGCGCCCGTCGTCGATCTCCACGCAGACCTCGTCCGCATCCCGTCGCTGAGCCACGAAGAAGGCCAAGCGGCTGACTTCGTCGAAGCCCGACTCCGGCAGGCCGAGGGCGTCGAGGTCGGTCGTTTGGAGAACAACGTGTGGGCGAGTCTCGGCGATGGTGGCGATCTGCTCCTCCTCGCGTCGCACCTCGACGTGGTGCCGCCGAGCGCCGATCACCCGCACCCGCCGTTTGAGCCGACAGTTCGTGACGGCAAAGTGTACGGTCGGGGCGCGGTCGACGCGAAGGCGAGCGGGGCGGCGATGCTACAAGCGCTCCTCGACCTCGCTGCGAGCGGGTATGGGCCGCCGGGCCGCGTCGTCGTCGCGCTCACGGCGTGCGAGGAGACGGGCGGCGGGTACAACGGGATGGAGCACCTCCGCCGCGCCGTCTTCGGAAACGATTTGCCGCCCGTCGCGGCGGCCATCGTGGGCGAGCCGACGGAGCTTCGGCCGTGCCTCGCGCAGAAGGGTTTACTCATTCTCACCGCGACGGCGCACGGCAAGGCCGCTCACGCCGCCCGCGCCCACCTCGGCACGAACGCGCTCACCGTCGCCGCCCGCGATCTGCTCAGGCTCGACGAGTTCGCGTTCGACCGCGCCGATCCGCTCCTCGGCCGCCCGACCGTGACGGCGACGCTCATCGAGGGCGGGACGGCGAAGAACGTGGTGCCGGACCGCTGCACGTTCACGCTCGACGTCCGCTCGACCCCGGCCTACACCCACGCCGATCTCACCGCGCTGCTATCCGACGCGCTGGAAAGTGAAGTCGCCGTCTATTCGGACCGAATCATCCCGTGCCGGACCGATCCCGACGCTCGCATAGCTCAGGCTACGGGCTCGGCGCTCACCGATCTCGGCCGCGACGCAACGCCGTTCGGGTCGCCGACGGCCTCGGATTGGATCGTTCTGAACGACGTGCCCGCCGTCAAGCTCGGCCCCGGCCGCAGCGAGCTCTCGCACACCGCCGACGAGCACGTCGAGATCGACCAACTCGTGCGCGCCGTCGATGTGTATACCCGCCTCATCCGCCACTACTTCGCACGATGAAACTCTGGGACAAAGGGACCGCCGCCGCCGACTGGGTCACCCACTTCACCGTAGGGGAGGACTGGCGATGGGACACGCTCCTGCTACCCTACGACGTCGAAGGCACGCGGGCGCACGCCTGGGCGCTGACGCAGATCGGCGTGCTGACCGGTGACGAACTCGGGCAGATCGAGTCGGCGCTCGACGCGGTCCGGGATCAGGCGCTCGCGGGGGATCTCTACGTGACCGTTGAGGACGAGGACGCGCACACGGCCATCGAGCGGGAGCTGACGGCGCGGCTCGGCGAGGTTGGGCAGAAGATCCACGCGGGGCGGAGCCGGAACGATCAGGTGCTCGTCGCCCTCCGGCTGTGGCTGCGCGATGCCCTCGCCGCTGTTGCTGCCGAAGCCCTCGCGGCTGCCGAAGCGCTCACCGATATCGCCGAGCGGCACGACGACCTGCTGATGCCGGGCTACACCCACCTCCAGCGCGCGATGCCGACGACGGTCGGCCTCTGGGCCGCCGCCTACGCCGAACTCCTCGCCGACGACCTCGACCGGCTCGCCGAAACCCGCGACCGTGCCGACGTGTCGCCATGGGGCAGCGCGGCGGGCTACGGCGTCCCGCGCCTCGACCTCCCCCGCGAAGCCGTCGCCGAGCGCCTCGGCTTCCGCGGCCTCCAGCGGCACGTGCCCGCTGTCCAACTCTCGCGCGGCAAGCTCGAAGCCGACGTCGTCCATTCGCTCGTCCAGCTTGGCGCGACGGCGAACCGGCTCGCCTCCGACCTCGTCCTATTCGCGAGTGCCGAGTTCGGGTTCGTGAAGCTGCCGCTCGAATACACGACGGGTTCGTCGATCATGCCGCAGAAGCGGAACCCAGATGTGCTCGAACTCGCCCGCGCCACGTACCACCGGCTGACGGCCGAATTGCACCTGCTCCTCAGTCTCCCTGCGAACCTCCCGAGTGGGTATCACCGCGACCTCCAACTGACGAAGGAAGCGACGATGCGCGCCGTGCTCACCACGCGCGACCTCTTCACCGCGCTCCGCCACCTCGTGCCTGGGCTGACGTTCGATGCCGAGCGGCTGCGTGCGGCCGTCACGCCCGAGCTGTTCGCCACCGACGCCGCGCTCGCGCTTGTGGAACAGGGCGTTCCGTTTCGGCAGGCCTACCGGCAGGCGGCGGCGCTGGAGCACGCTGAGCCGCCGGCGGATGCGCTCAGTGCGTACACGGGGGTGGGGATGCCCGGCCGGGCCGAGCCGGAGGCACTGCGGCGTGCGCTGGCGGAGATCCGGGCGCGAGTGGACGGCGAATCGTCTTAAAGAAGCCTTCGTTCGCGCCGCGCCGGTTCTGAGTTATTTTGGGTGCGGAGGGGTGCCGGAGTGGTCGAACGGGCCGGTCTCGAAAACCGGAGTGCCCTTCTGGGTACCGAGGGTTCGAATCCCTCCTCCTCCGC
>JBBSMX010000030.1:0-33855 GCA_038232935.1 Rhodothermales bacterium
CGGTCGGCGACAGCCTGCTCGGTGGCGTCGTCTCGTAAGGCGGCATCGAGGATGCGTTGTCGGAAGTCGAGGGAGAAGGCGGCCATAGCGAGTAGAGGAAGGAGTCGCCCCAAGATTACAACCAATCGTCTCTCACACTAATGATTTCAAGTGTTTTTCCACATCACTCAGAGCGTCAAGATCAAACGTAATCAAGATCTGCTTGTAGCGCCGTTTTATAAAACGCAAAAGAACAGTATTCTTGAGATTGTCCTTACCGTTGTATGTGAATATTTCGCCGCTAAACTGAAGTTTGTTTTTACCATGTGATTCATCTTGTAGTAATTTTAAATACTCTTTGTCTGTTTTCCCTTCAACTAACAGTATGCAATCATTTGCACTGAGTAGAAGGTCTCGCCAGGGTTCAAACAATTCTGGTGTAATTCCAAGAGATAAAGCAAAGGGCTCCATCCAGTTTTTGCCTGTTGTGTCGATTTGTTTGGTTTCACGGAGTTGGCTTCTGTACGTATTTCTTTCCAGTAAGATGTTAGAGTGCTGAGCATCGACACTCAACATATAAGGACTGTGAGTAGTGACGATAACTTGCACTTCTAATTCGTTAGATAAATCTTGAAGTACCCGGCCAAATTCAGCTTGAGCAGACGGGTGTAAAAAACTCTCTGGCTCTTCGATAACAATAATAGGTGTTGCTTGTGATGCCGAAGCGTCAGAATTGCTTATCTGCTTCGCTTTAAGTAGAGTCATAAAAATGGATGTTCTATTCTGGGTTCCACTTCCTCACTCTTGAAGTTTCACGTCAATTTTACTATCTCCAAGGGTAATTGAATAGGGTATAAAACTAAGATCAAGATTTGGAACAGTAATGCCAACTTTGTATTTCCTCTCTAATCGGCCTAAAAGTTCTTCAACCTCTCTCTGTTCGTTGGTGGCTATCTTTTTGAGCTTCCGAGATATTGTTTTCCGTATCTGCTCAAGTTGATCGGAATGGTCACTCGAAAAATCTCTTATCCTACCTCCTTCATAATGACGGACAGAGTCGGGATCAGTGGAGTTGTGGAATAGAATGATCTTGGATGATTGGAGCCTGGTAAGAATCTCTTGGGCCTTTGAATCCTTATAGGTATCATCTTCAATTGTGACCTCAACATCTTGCCTTTCCGTCTTAAAAGAATAGCTAAAAACCAAAATGATGTTGAGTTGTGTTTCTTTATGATCTAAGGATAGATAAGTATTAATAAAATTGAATAACCCTGAATCCTTAGATGAATCTATTTCAAGGTTTAATTCAATTCTTATTGGTTCCTTCTCGTTGTCGTCCTTCCATTTAGGGTAATCGTTGCTGGATAAAGATTGATTATCACTCCAGGGGAAATAATCTTCCCGAATAATATTTCTTATTGCTCTCACGACATTAGTCTTGCCTGAATCGTTCTTCCCACAAATAGCTGTGTAGTAAGCGGGGATTCTCAAGTCAATGTTTTCAAAGGTTCTGTAGTTTGAGAGTTTGATGCCTTTGATTCTCATGTGCTATTTCGGAATGGAGAGATAGATTAGTGGGAAACAGACTTTCCGAGTGAAGTGACAGAAAATAAAGACTGCGTAGATCTGGAGGGGGTTAGCGTCACGCATCCCCTTCCAGCGCGACCATCTTCCGGCCGAACAGACGGTATATCCCCTGCATGTGCTCCGGCGTCGGCTCGACCATGCCTTTCTGGGCGCGGAGGCGGACGGGCTTCCGATCTCCTGCATCAGCTACTCCGCAGCGTCCGTTGGCTTCGCTTCCCGCGAAAGGTCCACGAACTTGTAACCCTGTCGGCGGAGCTCTTCTTCGTGGCGCTTGATGTCCTCGAAGATAGCGTTGAGGTCGTAATTGAATTTGCGGGCGTGGGCCTCGCGGACGGCACGAATCTCGGCAACGATGGGGTCGTCCCACGGTGTAGTGTTGGGAAGTTCAGGGAGCATGACGGCAGCTAGAGAAGTTCAGCAGGTGTACAGATCGTTGGGGCTACGTAGCCGTTTGAACGACAGACCTCCGCGATCAGGTTTCGGAGCACGGCATTCGCGATGTGCTTACAGTTCCAGGTAAGCAGAAAATCCATTCCGCTCGTCGCAGCGATGGCGACGTGGAGCGCGTCTTCCGCTGCTTTCTCCGGGATGGCGTGCCCGCTGAGAAGGGCCTCGGCCAGCCGGCCGGCCTCTTGAGTCAGAGCCAGCGATTCTATGTCTTCCAGCACGGCTAGCCGCTCGCGGGCAGCCTCGGTATCTCCGGCACCGGCTTCGAATTGAACATGTGCAGATGTGAACAGCTCGAAATCCTCTCGCCGTTGCTCCCACCATTCCCGCGTGAGTTGCTGATTCGCGAGTACGATCACGTCCCGCGCCGGGCGCGCGGTGAGGTAGCCTACGAACGAGGTTTCGAGATAGACGGTCGGTTTCACGCCTCCCCCTCCAGCATCACCATCGCCCGGCCGAAGAGCCGGTACATCCCCTGCATCAGTTCGGGCGTCGGCTCGACCATGCCTTTCTGGGCGCGGAGGCGGACGGGCTTCGGGATCTCCCGCGTCTCCACGTCGAACAGGAGCTGCACCGGGCCTTTGTTGCGCTGGCACAGCTCGTAGAACTCCTGCATCGCCTCGGGCTCGGTGGCGTCAGCATTGAGGCGGAGGACGATCCGCTTGACGTACTGCTCGCGGACCTTCCACATCGGGTCCACGGTCTGGGCTTTGATTTTGACGGCTCCGCCGCGCACCTCGGCCTGTCCGCGCACCATCACCACCTCGTCGGTGCGGAGCAGGTGGCTGTGCCGCTCGAACACGCTCGTGAACAGGACCACCTCGCCCTGCCCGGTCTGGTCCTCGAGCGTGAGGAACGCCATCGGCTTCCCGGCCTTCGTCGTGATGAGCTTGACCTCGGTGATGATGCCGCAGACCTTCTGCTCGCGGTCGAGCTCGATGTCGTCGGGCCGCCCGAGGTAGGCGGTGACGAAGGCGTGGACCTCGGCCTCGAAGGCGTCGAGGGGGTGGCCGGAGACGTAGAACCCCATCAGCTCTTTCTCGTGGCGGAGTTGCTCGCCGCGCGTCCACGGCTCGATGTGCGGCAGGTTCGGCTCGAACTCGTCCTGGCTCGGCCCGCTGCCGCCGAAGAGGGAGTTCTGCCCGAGCGCTTTGTTGACCTGGTGCTGCTGCCCGAAGCGGTAGGCGTCCTCGGCCGCGTTCGCCAGTTGCGCCCGGTGCGCCTCGCAGAAGTCGAACGCGCCCGCCCGGGCGAGCGCCTCCAGCGCCGTCTTGTTCACCGACTGGAGATCGACGCGCTTGCAGAAGTCGAAGAGCGATTCGTACGGCCCGTGTTCGGCCCGCTCGCTCACGATAGCCTCGATGGCACCCGCGCCGACGCCTTTCACGGCGTAGAGCCCGTAGCGGATGAACCGCTTGCCGTCTTCGACCTCGACGTTGAAGTGGTGCTCGGAGCGGTTGGCGCAGGGGGGGAGGAGGTCGAGCCCCATCCGCCGCGCCTCGTCGAGAGCGACGGCGAGCTTCTTCGAGTCGCCGGCTTCGTTCGTCAGCACGGCGGCCATGAACTCGGCGGGGTAGTGCGCCTTCAAATAAGCCGTTTGAAACGCGACGACACTGTAGGCGGCACTGTGGGACTTGTTAAACCCGTAACCCGCGAACTTCGCCATCATGGCGAAGACCTCGTTCGCGGTCTTCGCATCCACGCCCTTCTCGGCCGCGCCCTCGACAAACACGACGCGCTGTTTGTCCATCTTTGCCTGATCCTTTTTGCCCATCGCGCGGCGCAGCAGGTCGGCACCGCCGAGGGTGTAGCCGCCCATCACCTGCGCCATCTGCATCACCTGCTCCTGGTAGACCGGGATGCCGTACGTCGGCTCCAGGATCTCGGCGAGCATCGGGTGCGGGTACTCGACCTTTTCCTTTCCGTGCTTCCGTTCGATGTAGCTCGGGATGAGGTCCATCGGGCCGGGCCGGTAGAGCGCGTTCATCGCGATCAGGTCGTCGATCCCGGTCGGTTTCAGCTTCCGCATCCACTCGCGCATCCCCTCCGACTCGAACTGGAAGATGCCGACGGTGTCGCCCTTCTGGAAGAGCTTGTACGTCAGCGCGTCGTCGAGCGGGAGCGCGTCGAGGTCGATCTCGACGCCGTGGCCCGCCTTGATGAGGGCGAGCGCGTCGTCGAGCACCGTCAGCGTTTTGAGCCCGAGGAAGTCCATTTTGAGCAGGCCGAAGTCCTCGATCCACTTCCCGTCGTACTGCGTTACGACGGCGTCGCCCGCGCCGCCCTTGCCTTTCTGAATGGAGACGGGGACGTACTCACTCACGTTGCCGGGCGCGATGATGACGCCGGCGGCGTGGATCCCGGTGTGCCGCGCCGAGCCTTCGAGCACGGTCGCGTAGTGCATCAGCTTGCGGATCTGCGGGTCGGGCGACTTGTACAGCTCGGCGAACTCTTTGACGCTCGACTTCGCATCTTCGAGCGACACCTTCACCCCGTCGGGCACGAGCTTCGAGATCCGGTCGGCCTCGGGCAGCGGGATGTCGAGCACGCGCGCCACGTCACGGATGACGGACTTCGACCCCATCGTCCCGAACGTCACGATCTGGCACACCGATTCGCGGCCATACTTCTGCACGACGTAGTCGATCACTTTGCCGCGCCCCCGGTCGTCGAAGTCGATGTCAATATCCGGCATCGAGATGCGTTCGGGGTTGAGAAAGCGCTCGAACAGCAGGTCGTATTCCAGCGGATCGATGTTCGTGATGCCGAGGCAGTACGCCACACAACTCCCCGCCGCCGACCCGCGTCCCGGCCCGACGCTCACGCCGAGGTCGCGCGCCGCCGTGGTGAAGTCCTGCACGATGAGGAAGTAGCCGTCGAACCCCATCTCGGCGATCACCTTCAGCTCGTAGTCGAGCCGCTCGCGGATGGGCTCGCCGATGCCTTCGCGCCCGTAGCGGACCTTCGCGCCCTCGTAGACGAGGTGGCGGAGGTAGGCCCCCATGTCGCCGTCGAAGGCGGCAGGGAGCGGGAAGTGCGGCATCAGCAGCTTCCCCATCGGGAGCTCCAGCCTGCACTTGTCCGCGATCTCGCGCGTCGCGTCGAGCGCCCGGTCCACGACGAGGGCGTCGCCGACGCCCTGTCCGACGGAATCGGCGAAGGCCGCCTGCATCTGGGGCACCGATTTGAGGAAGAACTGGTCGTTCTCGAACCGCATCCGCGTCGGGTCGTTCAGCGCGCGGCTGGTCTGGAGGCAGAGGAGCACGTCCTGTGCCGCCGCGTCGTCCTGCTCGACGTAGTGCACGTCGTTCGTGGCGACGACCTTGACGCCGAACTGGTCGGCCCATTTCAGCAGTACGGCGTTGCACTTCCGCTGCTCGGGGATACCGTGGTCCTGGATCTCGATGTAGTAGTCCTCGCCGAAGATGTCGAGGTACTCCTTGAAGATCTTCAGCCCGGCGACCTCGCCTTTGTGGAGGATCGTCTGCAAGACCTCGCCCTGGAGGCAGCACGTCGTCGCGACGAGCCCTTCGCTGTGGGCGCGGAGCGTGTCGCGGTCGATGCGTGGCTTGTAGTAGTAGCCGTCGGTGTAGCTCAGCGACGAGAGCTTGATGAGGTTGCGGTAGCCGGCCTCATCTTTGGCGAGGAGGACCTGGTGGTAGCGCGTACGGTCGTTCTTGTCCTCCATCCCGCTCGGCGTCACGTAGAACTCGCAGCCGATGATGGGCTGGACGCCGGCGCGTTGGGCCGTCGTGTAGAACTCAGGGACGCCGAAGAGATTACCGTGGTCGGTGATGGCAACGGCGGGGATCTCCAGCTCGGCCGCCCGGCCGATGAGGTTCTTGATGCGGGCGGCACCGTCGAGCAGGGAGAACTGGGTGTGGCAGTGGAGGTGGCAGAACTCGGGCAAGGAAGGTGGGGATCGGGGGAGTGAGGCAGGAGCATCCGCAAGAAACAGGAAGAGGGAGGAGACCACAAGGCGTGTGGATAACTCCTCTCAAAAGGGTAGCGTGTAAAGGGTGAAGGCTCTGTACACGACAAACCTTGAAATCTTCCGACCGATACCGCGGACCGCTTTATTGCAGCAGACGGCGGTCTGCCGTCCGCCGAGCGAGAACCATTCGGGTCGCCAACCCTTTACCCCTCACCCTTTATCCTTTCTCGGTACCCTTTCCCTTTTTTTTCGATGACCTACGTCCTCTACCTCGACCGCTACCACCTCGGCGATCCGCTCTTCCTCACCGGCTTCGCGCGCGACGTGCTAACCCTTGGAGCGCCGTGCCTGCTCGTCCACGGTGCCGGCGAGGCGGCGGAGCGGGCGCTCGAAGCGCAGGGACGGTTTCCGAAGGTCGAAGGCGGCGTGCTGAGTGTCGAGACGGAGGAAGACCGGCGTGTCGTGGCGCGCGCCGCGCGCGAGCTGAACCGGCAGATTGTCCACACGCTCAACGAGGCGGGCGTGGCCGCGGTGGGGATGGAAGCGTCGGGCCGAGGGCTGCTTCGGAGGTCGGAGACAGGGATTGTAGCAGGAAAAATGGACTGGCTGCGCGACCTCATTATCCAGGGCGCCGTGGCCGTCGTGGCGGCGATTCTGACCGATGCGGAGGGGGGCGTGCGAGAGGCGAATGGAGGCGCTGTTGCCGGTTCGCTCGCCCGCGCATTGGCCGAAGCGGAAGGGGCAGCTACAGCCATCTTTCTCACTAAAAACGGCCAGAATGGATTCTATTCGCAGGATATGCAACTAGAGGAGGTCGGAGCGGAGGCCGTATTGACCGGCGTGTTGCCGGAGCCCGACGCCGTGCTTGCCGCGAGTGAAGCGGGGGCCGACGTACTCGTAACGGGGCGTTCGGGGCTGCGCTCGGAGCCCCTGAAAGGGACCGCTATCCGACCGGTGGGCTCAAAGAAAACGCCTTAAATCATGCCTGAGGGCCGTTTGTCGCTTGACACCGTGCTTCGTGGGTGCTATCATTTTCCCGACACTCACGTTTTGTAGGGGCCGCCGCACATCGGCCGGCCCTCCTATCACCCTATACGGAGGATTCAACTCATGGCCCGTTACGACAAGCTCAAGGAATTTGTGGAGTCCATGGAGCGCGACTTCACCCAGTTCTACGACAAAGGCAATAAGGCTGCCGGCACTCGCGTCCGCAAAGGGATGCAGGATCTGAAAAAGATGGCCCAGGACATCCGGGTCGAGGTTCAGGACAAGAAGGGCGACATGTAGGGTGTACCCGCTACAGTTCGTCGAGGGCCGCGCCGGCAGTGGCGCGGCCCTTCTTTTTTGCCGTCTCGCCGCCCTTCCTCGCCCCGCCGCCGACTCGCCATGCCGTTCCCCTCGCGCCGCCCGCTCCTCCTGCTTCTCTGTATCCCTGTCTTGCTATCGGTTGCCGGCAGCCCAGTGTGGGCACAGGAGACGAAAGAGGAGGAGCCCCTGACCGTGGCCGAGGGCTGGCGCTCCCAACTCACCGGGCAGCTCGCCTTCAACCAGGCGGCCTACAGCAACTGGCAGGAGGGCGGCCTCGACGCCCTCGCCTTCGCGGCCGGCACGAACGGCCGCTTCGCCCGCCTCCTCGGCCTCTTCAAGCAGACGCACGACGCACGGCTCGCCTTCGGCCTCGTCAAGCAGGACACGCTCCAGTTTCGGAAGGCCGTGGACGTGATCCGCTACGCGTTCCAACTCCAGTACACCGGCACGGGCGTTTTCCAGCCCACGTTCGCCACGGACATCCGGACCCAGTTCGCCCCCGGCTACGATTACGATCCCGACCCGGCGACGTACCCCAACCTCGCCGACCGCATCGCGCCGAACGAGCGGCTGAAGGTGTCCGACTTCTTCGCCCCGGCCACGTGGACGCAGACCCTCGGGGTGACCTACGACCCCGACCGGTGGTACACGGCGAGGCTCGGCTTTGCCACGAAAGAGACGTTCGTGCTCGTCGACCGGCTGCGGCCGGTGTACGGCAACGCGCTCGACGAGGCGGTGCGGGTGCAGGCAGGGCTGGAGTTTCTGGCCGAGGTGCAGAAGGAGCTGTTTCAGAACGTGCTGCTCCAGTCCCGTCTGAGCCTGTTCGAAGCGTTCAACCAGCTCGACAGCGCCGCGCCCGACCTCGTCTTCGAGAACATCCTTCAGCTCAAAGTGAACGACTGGCTGAACACGAACCTCGAACTCGTGTCGCTCTACGACAAGGACACGATCGACGAGATCCAGCTCAAAGAGGGGCTCTCCATCGGCATCGCCATTACACTGCTGCAGAAACGGTAACGGGTGAGGGGTAGAGGGTAGAGAACGAAGGGGAGGCGGCGACGGCGGTGAAACGGAGGCTCACGCAGCACGCGGCACGTATCACGGCGAGGCCGACCCTCGTCGTCGCCGGTGTGTATGCCGCGGTGTGCCTCGCGCTGTGGCCGCTGCCGCTGCTCGGGTTGCTCCACGCCGAGTCGAGCGCGGTCGTGGCGGGGGTCGGGTTCTTTACGTCGGGGCTGGCGGCGCTGGCGCTGTTCCGGCAGGGCGAGCGGCTGAGGGCGGTGCTGTTCCGGCTGGAAGCCCTGCTCGCCCTGCCGTGGGCGCTGCTGACGCTTTCGCTCCTGTGGCGGCCGAACTGTGGGTACGGGCAGGGGCTGCTTCTCTTCATGCTGTTCGCGCCGCCGAGCGTCGCGCTCGCCGTCGCGCTCGCGTTCGCGCTCGATGCGGCACGGGTGGCGCGTCGCCGCCTCTGGTTCGTGGGGATTGGGCTCGGTGTCGCCCTGCTGCCGGTTGCCTACGACCTCGGGCTGCACCCGCAGTTCTACACGTACAACCACGTCTGGGGCGGCGTCCTCGGCCCGATCTACGACGAGGAGCTGGCGCTCCGGCCGGGACTGTTGCTGTTCCGCGCGCTAACGCTGCTCTGGACGGCGGCGCTCGTCCTCCTCGGCCTGCGGGCGCAGGGGCGAGTGGAAGCGAGGCAGAGCGAACGGGGGGAGGGGCGCGTAGACCGTGAGGCCTCCCATCCTCCCATCCCCCTCTACGCCCGCACTCCACCGCGTACCCTCGGCGGGGCGCTGCTCGTCGCCGTCCTGCTCATCGGCTTGGCCTACGTGTTCTCGGCGCGGCTCGGGTTCAACACGCCGGGATGGCTGATCCGCGAGCGGCTCGGCGGGTACCTCGCCACGGAGCGGTTCGACATCTATTACGATCCGGCATCGCTCACGCCGGGTGAGTTGCGCGTCATCGCCGATGCCCATGCGTATCGCTACCATGTGCTGCACGATGCCCTCGGCGTGGATGTGCCGGAGCGAATCGCCACCTACCTCTATCCGGATGCGGAGACGAAGGCGGCGCTCACGGGGGCGCGGCTGACGAGTGTGGCACCGGTGTGGCTACCTCGCCCGCAGATGCACCTCCTCCTCGCCCGCTTCGACGACTCGTTCGGGCACGAGCTCGTCCACGTCTTCTCGCGCGAGTTCGGGCTGCCGATCCTCCGGGCGTCGCCTGCCGTGGGGCTGGTGGAGGGGCTGGCCGTCGCGCTCGAACCGCCGGAGGGGCTGCCGGGGCCGGACGCGCAGGTGGCCGCTGCCGCGCGCTACCGGGACGCTATGGGTACGCTCGTCGGGCCGCTCGGCGCGGCCGTCGCGTCGCGGCTGTTGCCGCTCGGGTTCTGGAGCGGGCGCGGGGCCGTCTCGTACACGACGATGGGCTCGTTCGTCCGCTACCTCTACGCCACACGCGGTGCGGCACCGCTGCGCGCGGTCTACGCCACGGGTGATTTCGAGCGGGCGTATGGGGTGCCGCTCGACGCCCTCGCCGCCGAGTGGGAAGCCCACGTGATGGCTGCGCCGCCCGATCCCGAGGCCGAAGAGCTCGTTGCCCGCGTCTTCACCCGCCCGTCGCTCTTCGAGCAGCGGTGCCCGCACTATGTCGAGCCGTGGAAACGGGCCTATCGCTCCGGTCTCGATGCCCTCGCGGCGGGCAGTGCCGACGAGGCGCTCCGGCTGTTCGAAGCCGCTCTCGCCGACGTCCCGTCGCAGCCGGCCGTCCTCTCAGCGTGGGGCCGGCTCGTGCTCACGCGCGGGGAGACGGACCGGGCCATCGACCGGCTGAGCGTGGCACTTACCGAGGCCGACACCCTCGCCGACGCGGCGCTGTGGGGTCGGCTCGGGGATGCGTACGCGCTTGCCCACGAGCCGGAGCGTGCGGACTCGGCCTACGCACGGGCACTCGCGGAGACGCCGAGTTATCAGCGTTCGTCGCGGGCGGCGCTCCGGCTGCGGGCGCAGCTCGACCCGCAATCGCTCGACGTGCTCATCGGCCTGGAGCCTCCGGACGCGCGGGCGGGACGACTGGCCGAATCCGGCGATCCGGCGGCTCGCCTGCTGGCCGGTCTGCTCTGGGCTGAGGCCGGGGACTACGCGGCGGCGCACGCGGCGCTGGAGGCGGTGCCGTCGGACGCGCGGCCGGACGTCGTGCCGGAGCGGTGGGCGTGGCTGGCGCGCTTCGCCCACCTCGCCGGCGACCGGCAGAGCGCAGCGGCCGCTGCTGAACGGGCGGCCGAAGCATACGATGCAGAGGGCGCGACGAATGCTGCCGCCCAGCAGCGGGACCTCGTCGAGGCGCTGCGGTGGCTCATCCTGCGTGAAGATCCGGTGCTCGGGAGGCGCTGACGGTGAGCCGCAGACTATGGCTGCCGGCGTGGGCGTTCTGGCGTCTCACGGTAGCGGTAAGGAAAGGGCTTGCCTTACGGCGTCCGGGGCAGCATATTCCGGGGCCTGTCTCGCCCGCCTCTCTCCCGCACTCTCTGACTCGATGACGCCACTATTGTCTCGTACTTCCGCGTTCGCGCTCCTCCTACTGCTGAGCGTGGTTGCGGGGTGCGCCACCACCAAGGAGGACACGCGAGGAGAGCGCCCGTACTCCGAACCCGACGCGCCCGGCCTCGTCCTCGGGCGGACGGCTGACTACGTCCGCACAATCCAGCTCTACCGGAGCGGCGACGAGGGGTCCTTGCCCATCCTCCCCCTGAGCTCCGGCCAGACGCTCACGCTCGAATTCGACCTGCTGGCCGATTTCGGCGAGCCGTTCTCCGTCTATTTCTACCACGCCGACCGCCAGTGGCGGCGGGACCTGCTGCCGGTCGAATACCTCAAGACCTTCCAGAGCGACGACATCCTCGACTACGAATCGTCCCTCGCCACGGAGGTCCGGTATAGCCACTACGAGTACGAGTTTCCGAACGCGAACATCCAGTTCCTCCGCAGCGGCAACTACGTCCTCCGCGTGACCGAGCCCGGCGACGAGCGCGAGGCCATCTTCGAGCAGGCCTTCTTCGTCACCGAGCAATCGGCCGAGATCGACTTCGCCGTGAGGAGCGGGCTCGGCACGGGATCGTACTTCCAGCCCGTGGCTCGCATCCGCCCGCCCGATGCCTTCAGCAATCCGGTCTACGATTACAACGTGTGCTTCGCCCGCAACGGTCGGTTCGCGCTCACCCGCTGCGCCGCCGATCCCACGCTCGCTGGCGGGTCGCTCTTCGAGTTCTTGCTGCCGCGCGAAACCGCCTTCACACAAGAGGGGCCACTCTACGAACTCGACCTGTCCTATCTCCAGACCGGTCCGCAAGTCATCGATGTCAACCTCGAGACCTCGCCCTACACCGTCACCCTCGACCCCGACTACGTCCGCTTCGGCGGTGATCTCTTCGACCGGGACCTCACCGGGCAGACGCTCGTCTCGACCGTCGTGCAGGACGCACCCGGTCCGGCGGACATCGGGGCCGAGTACGTCAATGCGCTGTTCCGCTTCGTGCCGCAGGACGAGAAAGAGGTGGCGGGGCCGGTGATCCTGACGGGCAGTTTCAATGGCTGGGTGATCGACCCGGCCTACCAACTTCTCTGGAATGCGGCGGAGGGTCTCTACGAAGCCGAAGTATTGCTCAAGCAGGGCCGGTACATTTACAAATACTACGTGGACGACCCGGCCGAGCAGGAGCGCATCCGCCGCACGGCCGGACTCGGGCAGCCCAACCTCTACACCGCGTTCGTCTACCTTTTCGACCCCTCGTACAACACGGACCGTCTCCTCGCCGTCAGCAACATCCTCGGGCAGTGAGGCGCTCGCCGTTCGTGTTCGCACCGTCGCGGGGCCGGTCTGCAACAGGCGTCGCGGGGCCTCGTCACTCCGCGCGGGCCACTTCCGTAGTCTCCCGACCTCGTTTCTATCTCCATCCCCACGCGTGCCGCCTCATGATTACTCGTCGCCTCGTCCTCCTCTTGGCTCTCGCCTCCGGCATCGCGTTCGCCGGCTGTTCTAGGACGATTCAGGTCACTTCCGACAAGTCAGAGGAGGAGAAAGACGACAAGAAGGATTTCAAGCCGTACAGCGAGGTCGTCACCGACACGACCGGCACCGACACCGGGCTCTTCACGATCCACTACATGGACGGCGGCTCGACCCTGCTCTTCGAGATCCCAGACAGCCTGATGAACCGGGAGATGCTGCTCGTGTCGCGCGTGGCGCGCACGGCGGACAACATCGGCTACGGTGGGGAGGAGGCGAACACGCAGAGCGTCCGCTGGCAGCGGAAGGGGAAAAACGTCCTCCTCCGGAGCGTCTCCTACGAGAACGTCGCCGCCGACTCGCTCCCAATCGCCGAAGCCGTGCGGAACTCGAACTTCGAGCCCGTCATCGCCAGCTTCGACATCGAGGCCCTCAACAAAGACTCGACCAGCGTCGTGATCGACGTGACGAAGCTCTACACGACGGACATCCCCTCGCTCGGCCTCCCGAAGAGCGCGCGCGAGGAGTACAAGGTGCGGCGGCTCGACGACGACCGGAGCTTCCTGAACCGCGCGGCGAGCTACCCGGAGAACATCGAAGTCCGCAGTGTGCTCACCTACGACGCGGCCGAGCCGCCCTCACAGAGCAGCACGGGGACGATCTCGCTGGAGATGAACCATTCGATGGTGCTGCTGCCCGCGGTCCCGATGCAGGAGCGGCTCTTCGACCAGCGCGTCGGCTTCTTCGCCCTCACCCAGACCGACTACGGTCTCGAGGCTCAGCGCGCCGAGAAGCGCCGCTACATCCTCCGCTGGCGGCTCGAGCCCAAAGACCCCGAGGCGTACGCGCGCGGCGAACTCGTCGAGCCCGTCGAGCCCATCGTGTATTACATCGACCCGGCGACGCCGCAGAAGTGGCGGCCGTATTTGAAGCAGGGTGTGAACGACTGGAATCGGGCCTTCGAGGCCGCTGGCTTCAAGAACGCCATCGTGGCGAAGGACCCGCCGACGGCGGAGGAGGACCCCGAGTTCAACCCGGAGGATGTGCGCTACTCGGTGATCCGCTACTTCGCCAGCCCCGTCCAGAACGCCTACGGCCCGAACGTCCACGACCCCCGCACGGGCGAGATTCTGGAGTCCGACATCGGCTGGTACCACAACATCATGAACCTGCTGCGGAACTGGTACTTCATCCAGACCGCCGCCGCCAACCCGCGCGCGCAGAAGGTGGCCTTCAGCGACGAGGAGATGGGTGAGCTGATCCGCTTCGTCGCAGCGCACGAGGTCGGCCACACGATCGGGCTCCGTCACAACTTCTACTCGTCGAGCTCGGTCCCCGTGGACTCCCTCCGCTCGCCGACCTATACGGCGCAGCATGGCACCGCGCCCTCGATCATGGACTACGCCCGGTTCAACTACATCGCGCAGCCCGGCGACCACGTGACGAAGTTTACCCCGGACATCGGGGAGTACGACCTCCACGCCATCGAGTGGGGCTACCGCCGCTTCCCCGGCCTGGCCTCGCCCGACGCCGAACGCGAGACGCTGAACGACATGGCGAAGCGTTCCGACGACGACCCGCGCCTCCGCTTCGTCCTCGAAGCCGCCATCGCTACCGACCCGCGCGCGCAGAACGAAGACCTCGGCGACGATCCGGTCCTGGCCGGCGAGTACGGCCTCGCCAACCTCCGCCGCGTCGCGGACCACCTCGTGACGTGGACGAGCGAGGACATGAAGGACTACGCGAACCTCGAAGAGCTCTACGGCCAGGTCGTCGGGCAGTGGGTCCGCTACATGAACCACGCCGCCGCGAACGTCGGCGGCGTGACGATCGACTACAAGACGGCTGACGAGGACGGCGTGGTCTACGAGCCCGTCGCAGCCGAGCGCCAGCGCCGGGCACTCCAGTTCTTCCTCACGAACGCGTTCGCCCGGCCGGACTGGCTGCTCGACACCGACATCCTCCGGAGGATCGAGCCGGCCGGCGCGCTCGACCGCGTGCGCTCGGCCCAGGTCAGCATGCTGGACCGGCTGCTCGATCCGAGCCGCCTCGCCCGCCTGTTCGAAGCCGAAGCTATCGACGCGGGCGAAGATGTTTACACGGCTGCCGACATGATGGTCGACGTACGAGAGGGCATCTGGAGCGAACTGGAGGCCGGCGAGCCCATCGGCCCGCTCCGCCGCAGCCTCCAGCGTGGCTACATCGAGCGGCTGCAGTACCTCATGGAGGAGGACCAGAACGTGCCGGACAATGATTTTCTGCGGTACTACATCGGCATCACACCCGTCAACGTGAGCCAGTCCGACATCCGCCCGCTCGTGCGCGGCGAGCTTCAGGATCTGGACCAGCAAATCGGGCAGGCCCTGCGGAACCGCCGTGTCTCCGGCGACCGCGCCACGCGGCTGCACCTCGAAGACGCCCGCGCTCGCATCGAGCAGATTCTGGAAGGGAAGGAGGATTGAGAATGGGGGAGCGGGAGAGTAGGGACGTCGGGTAAGTCCAAAGCTCGACATCCATGCGTCCCCACGTCCACACCTCAAACCCGGAACGCGTCGCACCGTCGGTCATACCAGCCTCGGCCAAACGCAGCGCACCGTGGATACCCCCCTCCTCATCCTCGTCGGGACCCAGACCGGCAACTCGGAGGTCGTCGCCGACGACGTGGCCGACGCCCTCGCCGAGGCCGGGCACACGTCCCGCCTCCTCGACATGGCCGACGCCGTGCCCGAAATGCTGGCGGACGCCGACCGACTCATCGCCGTCCTCTGCACGTGGAGCGAGGGGACCTTTCCCGACAACGCCGTCGAATTCTACGAGTCCCTCGTCGCCGTGGCTCCCGACCTGTCCGGCCTCTCGTACGGCGTCATCGGCCTCGGCGATCACCTCTACGATCCGTACTTCCTGACGGCAGCGGACCGGCTCGCCGACCAGCTCGACGCCCTCGGCGCGCGCCGTGCCCTCCCGCATTTTGAGATCGACAAAGGGCCGTCGGATGGGGATCTGGAGGGCGCACAGGCGTGGGCGCTGCGGTGCGTGGAAGCGTTGGCTTCGGACCCTGCAGGTGCATCTTGAGGGAGATGGTGGGATAGGGGAAACCCTTTAAACGCTGTATTTGGAAACCATGAGCCGGAGAGATCGTGGCATCCTATACCACGTCGATCCATCTCCCTGTCGGCGTGGCTTTCTTTACCGGTGTTCGTCTGGCCTTTCCTATCGCCCCTCGATCCACCCTGCGTTCCGATCTCTTCTTTATGCAACTCACCGAGCTCGATGTGTCGGACCTCCGCTTCCGAACGGATGAGGAGGTCCTCCCGGAGATCCGCCACGCCTGCGCTGCGAACGCTGACCTCGCCCAATTCTACACCCTCGGGTCCAGCGAAGAAGGGCGGTCGCTCTACGGCGTCACGCTCGGCCATGGCCCGCAGACGGTGACGCTCATGGCCGGGGCGCACGCCGACGAGCCCGTCGGGCCGGAGACGCTGCGGACGTTCATCCTCGAAAGCCTCGCCAACCGCGATTGGCTGGCCGACGGCGACGGCTTCGCCGACCTGTTCGAGCGCTTCACCTTCCGCATCATCCCCCACGTCAACCCCGACGGCGAGGCCCGCAACCGGCCATGGATCGACGCCTGGCCCGATGTGGAGGCGTACCTCCGGCACCGCGTCCGCGAGCAGCCCGGCCGCGACATCGAGTTCGGCTACCCGGTCATGCGCGAAGAGAACCGGCTCGCCGCGCGCTTCCTCTTCGACTACTCGCCCCTCGCGCTCCACATGAGCCTGCACGGGATGGGGTTCTCCGAAGGCGCGATGCTCCTCGTCGAGCGCCACTGGGTAGACCAGACGGAGGCGCTCCGGGCGTCGTTCGTCGAAGCTGCCGCCGGTGCTGGCCTCCGGCTCCACGACCACGACCGCGGCGGGGACAAAGGGTTCGACTACATCGACCCCGGCTTCTGCACCACGCCGGAGGGGGCCGCGATGCGCTACCACTTCCACGACCGGGGCGATGCCGAGACGGCGAGCAAGTTCTTCTCGTCCTCGATGGAATTGGCGCGCATGGCCGGGTACGACGCCAAGCGTCAGCGCCACCCGCTCTGCCTTGTCACTGAGCTACCGCTCTTCGCCATCGAGCGCGGGTACCGGCACGAGCCCGGCCTGCCCTCGGCTTACCTCGCCCTTCGCGACGAACTGCCGGAGCTACAGCTCAAAGTCCAGCAGGGCCAGTCCGTCCGCGACGAGCTAGTCCCGTACGAGCTGCGCCCGCTCGACCTCGGCACCGCCGTCCGCCTCCACCTCCACTGCATCGAACTCGGGCTGGAGGCCGTCGAGGGGCCGTAGCAGCGCGGGGCGCGCTAGTGCGAGGGCCGGTTGCTCGGGGCTCCCCCTCACCTGTCCCTCTCCCCACAGGGGCGAGGGCACTCGATCTGAAACGTCGGCGGTATTCGATTGGCACGGCCTTCTTTGTCTCGTTCTCGCCCCCCTTGGGGGCGAGATGTCCGGCAGGACAGAGAGGGGGCACGGTCGGCGACGGCGTATGTGCCATCGACCGCAACGCTAGCTCTCGTCTGCTTCGTTCAGCTTTTCTTCCAGTGCTTCGTTCAGCTTTTCTTCCAGCAGCGCGCCCGCACGCTGGTAGATCGCGCCGAGCAGATTCTCGACCTGCTCGATCAGCCCGGACAACTCAGAATCGGTTTCCAAGACGGGATGGATTGCGATGGAGAGGTCGAGCAACTCGGCGATGACGCTCGTGCGGTCGAGCACCGAGCACCTCGTAGAAATGGAAGGATCGAGAGGCGTGCGGTTGTTGGGTTCAGGCACGGCGGGAGCGGTTGATCCGGGGGCGGGGGATTAACTGAACAGCAGCCGGACGGCCCACACAGCCACGACCATCGCGGCGAAGTCGGCGACGAGGCCGGCGGGGACGGCGTGCCGCGTCTTCTTGATGCCGATCGCGCCGAAGTAGACCGCGATCACGTAGAACGTCGTCTCCGTCGAGCCGAACATCGTGGCGGCCATCTTGACCAGGATGGAGTCCTCGCCGTACTGATTGATCATATCGACGACGATCCCGGCCGAGCCCGAGCCCGTGAGCGGTCGGACGATGGCCATCGGCAGCACCTCGGCCGGGAAGCCGATCAGCCCGAGCACCGGCCGGAGCAGGCCGATCAGGAAGTCCATCGCCCCGCTCGCCCGGAACATCCCGATGGCGAACAGGATCGCGACGAGGTAGGGGATGATGCGGACGGCCACCTGAAAGCCCTCTTTCGCGCCTTCGACGAAGCTCTCGTAGACGGGGACTTTTTTGTACAACCCATAGAGTGGGAAGCCGACGATGATGGCCGGCAGGACGAAGTAGGAGAGGAGACTGATTGCTTCACGAAGGGCTTCCATTGGAGTACGAGTCGGGGCGTAGAGGGACGGAGAGCAGGGCGGAGAGGCGTCAGGTGACCGGCGGCGGCGGCCTCGTTTCTGCATCCTCTGGGTCTGTCGATCCCCCGTCGAGCGCGAGGCGGTTGGGATTGGAGGCGCGCGACTTCGGGAGCTGGGCGAACAGCTTGGCTGCGAGGATGGCGACGGCGAGCGAGACGCCCGTCGTGATCCAGATGGCGAAGATGAGCTCGTTGATCTGCAGGCCCATCAGCGCGAGCAGCAGCACCGGCGGGACGAGCTGAACGCTCGCCGTGTTGATGGCGAGCAGCATCACCATCGAGTCCGTCGCCGTGTCGTCGGTGGGGTTGAGCGTCTGCAACTCCTCCATCGCTTTGATTCCGAACGGCGTGGCCGCGTTGCCGAGCCCGAACACGTTCGCGGCCATGTTGAGCGCGATCATCCCGAAGGCGGGGTGGTCGGCGGGGATGTCGGGGAAGAGCGGGCGGAGGACGGGCCGGACGAGCTTGACGAGCGAGTAGATGATGCCCGAGTCCTCGGCGATTTGCAGCAGGCCGAGGAAGAGCGCGAGCACGCCGATCAGGCTCAGCGCGATGCTCGCCGCCGTCTCGGCGAAGTCGAGCGCGGCCCCGGCAATCGCGTTCATCTTGACGAACCGCACCTGCGGGAAGTCGAGCGCGACGGGTACCGTTGCCGCCCCTGGCGAGGCCGGCAGCGCACCGACGAGCGTGCCCTGGAGCTGCTCGTCGCGCGAGTTGGTGAAGTCGCGCGTCGTGGCGAGCGGTTCGGGGAGGTTGGCCCCCTCGGCGAAGCGGACTTGCAGGCCTTCGCGTGTGCGGATGAGCGTGGCGTCGTAGGCGGAGTCCGGCCTTGCCTCGGTCCCGTAGAACGTTCCGAACGTAGCCGGGTCGATGCGGACGGTGACGGGGGTGCGGCGGGCTCCGGGGTCGTACCCCTCGGGGAAGACGAGGGCGACGGGGAGGTCGGCGTCGTTGCGGAAGGTGTCGCGCGTGAGGTCGCGGACGTCGTAGAAGAGGGCGAACACGAGGCTGAAGACGATCAGCCCGGCCCAGATGTAGTTCAGCATCGGCGGAGAGGCGAGAGGAGAGGCGTGCGGGGCTGTAGGTACGGAGGAGGACACGAGACGCGCAAGCGCGTACGGAATTATCAAGCGTACGCGGAATTATGCCGACGCTGTATCTTCCTGATCTTCCTGCCTCACTCTCCAACGTGCCCCATGAAATTGCTGATTCTAGTCGGCTTGATCGCCGGCTTTGCCACGCCCCTCGCCGCTCAGACGTTCTCCGGCACCCTCGCGCCCGGCGATGCGACCCGCGACTTCGGCGAGCTGTACGACGCGTACAACTTCGATGCAAAGAACGGTCAGCAGGTGACCGTCCGCCTCGAAGGCGACCCCGAGCTCGACACCTACCTCATCGTCCGCTCCCCGTCCGGTACCGAGTGGACCAACGACGACTTCGAGGGGTCGAACATCTCTCAGGTTTCTCTCGTCGCGGGCGAGGCCGGGGCGTGGAGCGTGTGGGCCTCGGCCTACAACAGCGAACAGCGCGGGGCCTACACCCTCGTGATCACCCCCGGCGGGATCGCTACGGTCACGACCCTCCAGGGCCGCCTCGACCCGAGCGACCAGCAGACCATCAAGGGCGAGTTTTACGACACGCTCCCCATCGACGCGCCCGACCGCGGGTCCTTCGCCGTCGAACTCCTCAGCTACGGCTTCGACGGCTTCCTCCGCGTGACCGCCCCGAACGGCCAGCAATGGCGCAACGATGATGCCGGCTCGACCTCCCTCGCCCGCCTCGAAAACCTCGTCGGTGCCCCCGGCGACTGGACGGTGGACGTGACGACGGTCGGGGCCGGCGAGGTGGGCGCGTACGACGTCCGCGTGCTCGCCTTCCCCGAGGAGTAAAACGCGAGGCGTGATTTCATCCCCACCGTTTAGTGCGGGCATCCTGACGCATCACGCTCTATCACGGCACGTCGCCCGTCGGGGGTGGTCCGGCGGGGATCTGTTCGGACGCGACGGCGTGGGCGTCCGGCGTGGCCTTGCCCTCTTCGGTGCGGAAGTAGCCGTGGACGCGGCTCGCGAGGCTCGGCCCGACGACTTCGCTGAGCGCCTCTTCGGTCGCGGCCTCGACGCGCTTAACCGAGCCGAACGTGGTCAGCAGTTTCTTGACCGTCTTCGCGCCGACGCCTTCGATCTCCATCAGCTCGGAGTGCAGCGTGCTTTTCTGGCGCTGCTTCCGCTGCGCGGTGATGGCGAAGCGGTGCGCCTCGTCGCGTACGCGCTGCAACAGCCGTAGCGCCGAGGACGTGCGCGGGATCATGATCGCCTGCGAGTCGCCGGGGAAGAACACCTCTTCGAGCCGCTTCGCGAGGCCGACGACGGGGAACTTGCCGTACACGTCCACCGCCCGCAGCGACTCGACGGCCGACGAGAGCTGCCCTTTCCCACCGTCGATCACGACGAGGTCCGGCCACGGGCCGTTCTCTTCGAGCGTCTTCCGGTAGCGCCGCTGGATCACTTCGCGCATCGACTGAAAGTCGTCGGGCTTGCCGCTCTCCACCGTGCGGATCTTGAACGTGCGGTACTCCGACTTCTTCGGCTTGCCGTCCTCGAACACCACGCACGAGGCGACGGTGCCCGTCCCGCCGAGGTGGGAGATGTCGAAACACTCGATCCGGCGCGGCGGGTGCTTCAGCCGGAGATCGCGCTGGAGCGACTTCACGGACTTGGGGATGTAGTCCTCGTCGGCCTTGGCCTTCTGCAGCTTCCACTCGCCGACGAGCAGGCGCGCGTTGGCCTCGACCATCCGGATCAGGCTGGCCTTGTCGCCGCGCTCGGGTACGCGGAGCTCGACGATGCGCCCGCGCCCTTCGCGGAGGACGGTGGCGAGCGGCTCGGGGTCGGAGGGCGCGTGGCTGACGAGGACTTCGTCGGGGAAAAAATTAGCGTCGGTGTAGTGGTCTTCGAGCAGGCGTTGCATCAGGTCCGCGTCAGGAACGTCCTCGATGGGGCGGATGACCTTGTGCTGGCGGCCGATGATCTTCCCCTCCCGCATCTTGAAGAGGACGCCGATGGCGACGTTGTCCTCGCGGTCCTCGGCGAGGGCGAAGAGGTCGCGGTCGGCCATGTCCTCGGCGACGACTTTCTGCTTCTCCGAGTACTTCTCGAGCGCCCGCACCCGGTCGCGGTACGCGGCGGCCTCCTCGAACTGCTTGTCGGCGGCGAGCCGCTGCATCTCGTCCTTCAGCAGGCCGATCAGCTCCTTCGTCTTCCCGTTGAGCAGCTTCTCGATCTGCCGGATGGTGCTGTTGTAGTGCGCCTCGCTCTCATAGCCGACGCACGGGGCGGCGCACTTCTGGATGTGGTAGTCGAGGCAAGGCTGGAACTTGCCCGCCTGAATGTTGCCCTCGGAAAGGTAGAGCGAGCACGAACGGAGCTTGAAGATCTCTTTGATCGTCTTCAGAGCGATCTTCATGCTCTTCACGTCGGTGTACGGCCCGAAATATTTGGAGCCGTCCTTTTTGACGCGGCGCGTGGGGAAGACGCGCGGGAAGCGCTCGTTCTTGATGCAGATGTAGGGGTAGGTCTTGTCGTCCTTGAGGTTGATGTTGTAGCGAGGCTTGAGGCGCTTGATGAGGTTGTTCTCGAGAATCAGTGCCTCGGCCTCGGTGTCGGTGACGATGATCTCGACGTCCTCGATCTTCGAGACGAGGATGCGCAGCCGGGCCTCGCGCGGGCGCGACTCCTGGAAGTAGCTCCGCACGCGGCTACGGAGGTTCTTCGCCTTCCCGACGTAGAGCACGGTGCCCTCGGCGTCTTTGTGCTGGTAGACGCCGGGGCCAGTGGGGAGATGGGCGAGCTTGTCGGCGAGCGCGTCGTTCATCGAGCCGAGGCAGGGGAGTGAGGCGGAATCAGCGAGGATAACGGGTCGGGGTGACACCCTGATGCCGTACCCGCCGTGCGTCGGGTGTGATCCCGCGTGGCCTACCCCCGGTCCAGCCCGCGGTCACGGTGCCTGTCCTGAGCGCAGCCGAAGGGCTCGGTTCGGAACCCGCCGTCATTCCAAGCTCGCTGTCATGGCGAGCGGAGCGAAGCAATCCCCAAAGGGAAAGACGAGGTCAGGAGAGTAACTACATTTCGCCATGCGAACTACTTCTGTGGGGAGATTGCTTCGTCGCTCCGCTCCTCGCAATGACAGGGGGGGCTCTACCGTCGCTCCAGCAAAAAGTCCGTTACGAGGCCCGCGAACCGCTCGGGGGCCACGCCCTGGATCGGGTGGTCGAGGCCGGGGTGGATGGCGAGGCGGGCGTCGGGGAGGGCGCGCCACAGGTTGAGGGCGTGCTCGATGCGGAAGTAGCGGTCGCGGTCGCCGGCGGAGACGAGCGTCGGCGCGGCGATCAGGCTCAGCCGGTCGTCTTCCAGCCGGCGGCCGGGGAGGGCTTCGGTGAAGGCAATCATCCGCGTCGCCAGGCTTTGCCAGCGATCCGCGCCGTGCGTCTGCTCCAGCCGCTCGGCCCAGCGCGGCGCGACGCCAGCCATGCTCTCAGGGTCCATCCCGCCCGTCATCACTGTGACCTCATCCGCGTTCCACTGTACGTTCATCGCGTGGACCGCGAGGCACTCGATCCGTTCGGGATAGTTCAGCGCGAGGTAGAGCGCGACGGAGCCGCCCATCGAGAACCCGAAGAGGCGCGTCCGGTCGAGCCCGGCGTGGTCGAGTACGGCGGTGATGCCCTCAGCGAAGAACTCCATCGTCAGGAGGGATTCTTCAGGGAAGTCGTCCGAACGCCCGTGCGCGGCGAAGTCTACGGCGATGGTCTTGAAACGTCGCTGGAAATAGGGGAGGAGCCGCCGCGTCTCCATCTCCGTCGAGCCGAGCGCGGCGTGGAGGATCACGAGCGGCGGCGCGTCCTCGGGGCCACCGACGTAGTAGGCGATCCGGCCGTCGCGGAACGGCGCGAACGTGGGCGTCAGTGGTTCGGGCGCGTGCTGGCAGAACTCGACGAGCACGCCGCCGGTGGATTTCGGGTGGACGAAGAAGATCAGCTTCTCGTCCGCCCCGCGCTTGGGTTCGTCGCTGAGCAGGCGGAAGCCTTCGTCGCGGAGCCGCTGCAGCGTGGCGTGGATGTCGCGGACCTCGAAAGCGACGTGGTGCAGCCCCTCGCCCCGCTTCTCGATGAACGACGCGATGGGCGACTCCGGCCGCGTCGCTTCGAGCAATTCCAGCTTCGCCCCGCCCGCCTCCATAAACACCGTCTCGACGCCCTCGCTCTCGACGCGCTCGCGTTTGTACGGCTGGTAGCCGAACAGGCGTCCGTAGAGGTCGGTGGCGGCGTCGGCGTCGCGGACGGCGATGCCGAGGTGTTCGAGGCGGGGCAGCAGCATGAAAAGCGTGGGGGAGAGTCGGTGGGGAGTAAACGCGAAGGGCGCAGCCGCGCTGCGCCCTTCAAACGTCGGAGAGGTCGGTCGGGCTTATCCCTGGTTCGGGAAGAGCGACTGGAAGCGGGCCAGCATCCGCCCGGCTTCGGCGCGAATCGCCTCCGCTTCGTCCGCGTCGAGCGCGTTCGCCTCGACGAACTCGTCGAGGAAGGCGTCGCGTTCGAGGCCGCGGAGCTGGGCGAGGGTCCAGTAGTCGTCGGCCCGCTCCATCGCGGCGTCGAGGGCGTCCGGATCGTCTTCCTGCTCGAGCAGAGGCTGGGCGAAGAGGGCGCGGGCCTCCATCTCGCTCAGGTGGTCGGGGCCGTACGTCCGCTCCACCGCGTGCTCGATGGCCGGGTGCGCGAACGCCGGGTAGTCCAGCAGCGCGTCGAAGTCGAGGGTCTCGGCCTCGACGTCTTCGGCGAGGGCGATGTCCTCCGACGCGAGCGCATCCCAGTGCGTCTCGACGGCATCGAGGAGGGCGTCAAAGTCGGCTTCATCTTCCGGCGTAGCGCCGGGGCCGAGGAGGAACGCGGCGAGGGCGTCGTGCCGGTCAGCGCGCTCCTTCATCGGGAGCGAGAAGAAGGCCCAGAGCAGGCGCGCCGCCTCCATCACGGCGACCGTCGCTTCGTCGGCGTCATCCGGATGGGCGCGCAGCTCGAAAGCCGCCATCGGATCGAGGTCGTATAGCTCGAAGAGCGGGTCGGCGAACAGGGCGAGGGACTCGAAGCGGACCCCCGTTTCGCCGTCCACGAGGGCGCGCACCTTGCGCTGATGCAGCGCGAGGAGGAGGTGCGCGTCGGTCAGCGCGGAAGCGCCGTCCCCACCAGCGACGGAGGCGAAATAGTGCGGGAACGGTTCGTGACGGTCGGGCATGGCGTAAGCGGAAGGTTAGATATGCAACGCGATACTCCCTTTTCCCCATTTCGAGTTCCCACGGAGGGGCGGGACTGGCGGTCCGGACGTGAACTTCACGCCCTCGTAGCAGGGCCGGGCTCGTTCGGCCCTTTCGCATAAATGATCGCTGAACCCTACTTTTCGTGGCCCTTCTCTTCGCATCTCGCCCCTCCTTTCCATCTCCCCCCATGGCAACGTCTCGAACCGAATTCACCCGCCGCGTCCTGATCGTCCTCGGCATCGTCGCGGTGGCGGTGGTGCTGTTCGAGGTGGCGCATGCCGTTTTCGGCGTCGTGCTGCTGCTCTTCCTCGGCGTCCTGCTTGCGGTGTTCCTCGACGGGCTGGCGCGATGGCTGAGCCGTCATACGCCGCTCGCGCGGAAGGCGTCGGTGGGTGTCGTGCTCGTCGTGCTGACGGCGCTGCTGATCGGAGCGGGGTGGCTGTTGGGACCTCGGATTGCGGAGCAGGTGGCGGCGCTGACCGAGGCGGTTCCGAGGACGATGGAGCGGGTGGAGGCGTGGCTGCGGCAATTCAACTGGGGCGAGGCCGTCGTCGAGCGCATGCCGGCGTCACCGGGCGAGGTGCTGCCGGAGAACGCGAGTGGGCTGGGCGCGGTGACGACGGCGTTCTCGACGGTACTCGGCGCGCTCGTGAACGTGGTCATCGTCCTGTTCGTGGGCATCTACCTCGCGCTGAGCCCGTCGCTATACGTGGACGGGCTCGTGCGGCTCGTCCCGAAGGGGCACCGCGTGCGCGCGCGGGAGGTGTTCGCGGCGCTTGGGACGGCCCTGCGCCGCTGGCTGTTGGGGCGGATCGCCTCGATGACGGTGGTGGGTGTGCTGACGGCCGTCGGGCTGATGCTCTTCGGCATTCCGCTGGCATTCACGCTCGGGCTGATCGCCGCGGTGTTCTCGTTCGTCCCCTATATCGGGCCGCTGCTGGCCTTCGCGCCGGCCGTGGCTGTCGCACTCGGGGAGGGGGGCTCGGCCGTGCTCGCAGTGCTGGGCATCTACGGCGTCGTGCAGTTCGCCGAGAGCTACCTCATCACCCCGCTGATCCAGAAGCGGGCCGTCTCGATGCCGCCAGCGCTGCTCATCACCGCGCAGGTCCTGCTGGGCGTGCTGGCCGGCCCCGTCGGCATCGTCGTGGCGACACCGCTGGCGGTCGTCGCGGTCGTGCTCGTGCAGATGCTCTACGTGGAGGACGTGCTGGGCGACGACGTGGAGGTGATGGGCGGAGGCGAGCCTGCGGAAGCGACGAGCTGACGAGCGGATCGAAACGCGTGGTTCGCTACACCATGCCCGCCCGCTTGCGCAGCACCCACTCGGCGGAGAGGAGGGCGATGACGACGCCGAGCAGCCACGCGATGTGCCACAGCTCGGTCTCGTGCTCCTGCTCGACGACGCGTGGGCCGAAGCCGCCGGCTTCGAGCCGAGCCTGGAGCGCCGGGATGTCGGCTGGGTCCACGACCTCGCCGCCGGAGCGCCGGGCGATCTGCCGCATGAGTGCCGCGTCCGCCTGCGTGTCGCGGAACTCGAGCGCGAGCGCGCCGACGGCGAACGCGCCCCGGTCCTCGCCGAGCGCCGCGCCCTCGCGCTCGGCCGAGGCGGTGAACGTGTAGTCCCCCTCGGGCAGTGCCCCGGCGTCGAGCACGTAGCGACCGCGCCCGACGGGCCGCATCGTGAAGGGCGATGTGCTTCCGTCCGGAGCCGTCACGCGGACCTGCACCGAGGCGTCGGGGATGGGGTCGAGGCTCTCGTCGTAGACCTGCCCGGTGAACTCCACGGCCTCGCCCTCGCCGAAGAGCGGCTGCGCCGGGCGCACACGGACGGGGCGGTCGTCCTCCCGCGTCGTCAGCCAGCGGAGCAGGTTGTCGACGAGTCCGGGATAGAAATCTTGGACGGACTGGAGGTCGGCCGGGAGGTTCAGCCATCGCCACGTGCCGGCGGCGAGGAGGGCGGCGGAGCGGCTCCGGCCGCGCTGCCGGACGAGGAGGAGCGGGTCGTCGAAGGCGATCCCGCGGACGCGCGTCGTGGCGAGGACGCGGGCGTCGGGCGAAGCCACCCACCGGCTGTCACTCGTGGCGACGGGCGGGAGTCGGTCGAGCGAACTCGGCGGGGCTGTCGGCACGGCCAGGACGGGGTGGAGGGCACCGGCCGGCGTCGGGACGAGCGCGGCCTCGGTGAACGGCGTGCGGACGACTTCGGGCCGGGCGGGGAGCACGTCGCCGAAGGCGGCGCGGAGGGAGGGCAGGTCGGTCTGCCGGGTGAGGACGAAGAGGAGCGGGAGGCCGCCCTCGGCCGCCGCCGCGAGGCGCTGCGTGGCGGCGCGGTCGGCGGCGCGGCCGGGGAAGCCCGCGAGCACGGCCGCGTCGAAGTCGCCGAGCGAGGCGGGAAGCGCGCCTTCGTAAAACGTCCCCGGCCCCTTCTGCGTGAACGGGGCGATTTCGAGGTTCGGGTCGGTCTCCAGCACCTGTCGGAGCGCCGAGAGGTCGGGGCCGGGCGCGGCGGCGAGCAGCAGCACGCGCCGCTTGTTCGAGAGCACGCGCACGGCGACGGACTCCGTGTTGTTGCCGTACGTCACCTCCCCATCGAACCGGCTCACGGCGACGGTGTAGCGGTGCAGCCCTTCCGTCTCCGGGATGAACGAGAGATCGACCGTCGCCTCGACGCTGCCCTCGGGGAGCGTGACGGACTGCGAGGCGAGGCGGCGGTCCCGTTCGAAAAGCGACACCGTCGCCCGCTCGCCGTCGAACCCGTCGGCGCGGACGCCCACCTGCACGGGCAGCTCGACGCCCGCGTAGGCGATCTCGTTCGTCGTCACGCGGGACACGAGCACGTCGCGTTGCCGCGTCGTGTCGCCGACGACGGCGGTGTAGATTGGCACGCCGTAGCGCTCGGCGAGGTAGATCGGGTTGCGGCCGGTGTTGTAGCGGCCGTCGGAGAGGAGCAGGACGCCGCCGAGGTTCTGCCCGTCGAGGTCGTCTTCGACGCGTTGGAGCGCCCCGGCGATGTCGGTCCGCACGCCCTCGAACCGGAGTGAGTCGGGGCTAGAGAGAGGGGCCGTCTCGCTATCGAAGGTGTAGTACCGGACCTCGCCGCCCACGTCGGGCATCCGGCGGAGTGCGTCACGGGTGGCGACGGCGGCGGGCCCTTCGCCATCCTCCCGCCCGAGGCTCTGGCTGTCGTCCACGAGCACGGCCAGCACCGGTGGCTCCTCGGTCGCCTCGATCCGACGCAGCACGGGCTCAAACAGGAGCACGAGCACGATGAAGAGCGCCGCCCCTCGCAGCCCCATCAGCACGGCCCGCTGTCTCGCCGCGACGCGCGGCACGCTGCGGCCGTACGTCCACCACGTCAGCACCGCCGCCGCCAGCAGGCAGACGACGAGCAGCAGAGGGGAATAGCCGAGTGTGAGATCCATGAAGCGTGTGGGGGGATTAGGAGGCGGACGGGGGAACGCAGCATGCGGGCTCGTTCGCACGTACCCACCACACGGTACTACTGCACGACGATGCGTCCGCCCGTGTCGAGAGTCTGCCCTGAGCCTGCCGAAGGGTCGTCGCCGGTGAAGCGGTAGAAGTAGACGCCGGCGCTGAGCGACGGCAGCGCGAGCGTGACGGGGGCGAGGCGGGGCGGCCCCTCGTAGAGCATGGCGATGCGGCGGCCGAGCACGTCGTAGAGCCGGAGCGTCACCCGCGCCGGAGCCTCGGTGCCCGCGAGCTTCATCGTCACGACCCGGTGGTCGCGCGGGACGAGGGTCGGATAGAGGAACGCTTCGACGGGAGGGGAGGCACCCGGATCTTCGGTCGCCAGCGCGATGGCCTGCTGCACGGCGGCTCCGGCATTAACGACGCCCCAGCCCCGTTCATTGTCCGGCGCGTCCGGTTGGCTGGCCGTGGCGCGGAGCACGTCGCGGACCTGAATCGGATTGAGGGTAGGGTTCGCCTGGAGCATCTGCGCGACGACGCCCGTCACCGCCGGGGCCGAGAACGACGTGCCGTTGCCGATTCCGTATCCGCCGTTCGCGTTCGCATGTACCACATCGACGCCGAGTGCCACGACGTCCGGCTTCGTCCGCCCATCGGCCGTCGGGCCGAAGGAGGAGAAGCTGGCCCGCGTCGAGTCGGCGCGCATGGCCCCGACGGTTATGACGGAATCGGCGTCAGCGGGGGCCGTGATGAAGTGCCACGAGGAACTGCCCTCGTTGCCGGCGCTCGTCACCACGGCGATGCCGAGCGAGGCGGCGATGTCGGCGGCGCGGGTGACGAGCGTCGTGTTGCCGTCCATGTCGTCGTAGGTGTAGTCGCCCTCGCCCACGTCGAACGTCGAGTAGCCGAGCGAGACGTTGACCACGTCGGCACCGTTCGTCTCCATCCACTCCATGCCGGCCACGAAGAAGTCCTCCTCTTGGTGCGTCTCGGAGGGGGCGTACTCCGTCGTCGCGGCGAGCACAGCGGCCCCGAAGCCCGGCCCCACAAGGTCGCCCTCGTCGAAGCCGACGGCGATGGAGGAGACGGAGAGGCCATGCGTGCTGCCCTGCTCCTGCCCCGTGAAGTTCTCCTGTGCTAGCAGTTCGATCTGGGCGAGCGCCGGGTGGGCGAAGTCGAAGGTCGTGTCGAGGAAGCCGACGATCGTGCCCTCGCCGGTGAACCCGTCCTCGATGGGGAGCCGCGCGTTGATCACGTCGAGTTGGAACTGCGACGGGCCGTAGTCGATGAGGCGAACGGGGGAGACGGGTTCGGGGGTTATCCGCTCGGGCGGCCCCTGCTCTGTGGTGAGCCGCGCGACGGGTCGGATGCCGCGCACGAACGGGAGTGCGCGGACGGTTTCGGCTTGCTCGGGCGTCAGCACTGCGCTGACGGCGTTGAACCACCGACTCACGACGATGGGCTCGACGCCGAGCGCGCGAAGCTCGTCTACGTACGCCGGAGCTACGGGCACGTCCACGCCGGAGGGCCGAGCCGGGCTGCCACGCAGGCGGCGGCGCTCCGTTGCGCGCGGCGCGAGGGCGATGCGCGCGGGGGTGCTCCCGCGCGCGGCCTCCGGCTGCTTGTCGGCGAAGAACACCCAGAACTTGATCGGCGGGGTACCGGATTGGGCGGCGACGTCCGAAGCGAGCGGGGCGGCCAGCAGGACCACGACGCAGAGACGTAGGATCATCGGAGCGAAGGCGAGTGGAACGGACGCAGAGTATACGCGAGACCGGGCCGGTTGCTTCGCCTCGGAAGCCACCGCGATCCTCAAAGCAGTGGGATGACGAGGTACGCCATATAGCCGAAGAACGCGATCAGCAGCAGAATGCCGTGCAGCCGGTTCAGCTTGTGGCCGAACCACGCCAGCAGCACCATCAACCCAAACCCGATCATCACAGGGAAGTGGATCACGAGCGCTTCCGGCTCCACCCGCAGCGGCTTCACGAGCGACACGAGCCCGACCACGAAGAGCACGTTGAGCAGGTTCGAGCCGATCACGTTGCCGACGGAGAGGTCCGTCTCGTTGCGGAAGACGCCTACGAGGGACGCGGCCAGTTCCGGCAGGCTCGTCCCCACGGCTACGACGGTCAGTCCTACGATGACGGGGTCGATCTCGAAGATCTCCGCGATGGCGACAGCCGACGTCACCATGAGCTGCGCCCCGATGGCAAGGCCCACGATCCCTCCACTCAGGAGCAGGGCCTTCTTCCACGCAGGCATGATAAGGTCCGGTGAAGCCACGACCTCGTTGGGACCGACGCCCCGGCGGCGCACGTCGCGGACGAGGTAGCCGAGGAACCCCGCCAGCCCCAGCAGCAGGATGACGCCGTCGAAGCGGCTAATGGTGCCGTCGAGGGCCAGGAGGTAGAAGACGATCATCACCCCCATCATGATCGGGTACTCCCGCTTCAGCGTCGAGGGGGCCACGGCGAGGGGGACCAGCACGGCGCTCGTGCCGAGGATCAGCCCGACGTTCGCGATGTTCGACCCGACGATGTTGCCGAGGGCGAGGCCGTCGTTCCCGCTGAGGGCGGCGATGAAGTTCGTCATGAACTCCGGCAGGCTCGTGCCCAGCGCCACCACGGTCAGCCCGACCACGAGGGGCGGGATGCCCAACCCTACTGCCATACTGGAGGCGCCCTTGATCAGCCACTCTGCCCCGAAGTACAGCACGACGAGACCCAGTAAGAGCACGCCGACGTGAACGAGCATGAGGAAGGGGAGAGGTGAGGGTGGGGTGTGTGGGCGATACGCTCATACGGGCGCCGGCCCTGCCTGTTCACAGGCGCAGCGTATCGCCCGTAAAAAACTGCGGGAGGAGCTCGGTGGCCGTGGTGATCTCCGGCGGTGCGTCCCCGCGATCCATCACGATGGGGACGCCGACGGCATGCTCGGCCAGGAGTTGGCGACAGGCCCCGCACGGCGTTCCCGTCGGGTCGGACGGACACGAAAGGAAGATGCGCCGGAGCGGGCCGGCACCGTAGGCCGCCGCCGCCGCGAGTGCGCTCCGTTCGGCACACAGCCCGCGTGTCCATTCCGCGTGCTCGACGTTGCAGCCGGGGATGATCCGGCCCGATTCCGTCACGAGGACGCACCCGACTCGGAAGCCCGATTCGGGCACGAACGCCCGCTCCGCCGCTTCCCTCGCGAGTCGTACGCCCGCCTCGTCGTTCAGCGGGGGCTCTGCTGCCAACGGTTCCAGCCGCGCCGCGATGTTCGGCAGTGGGGCCGGTCCGAAGGCGACCGCCTCCGGGGCTTCCTCCATCGGGGTGAGGCCGAGCGCATCGGCGAGCCACGCCGCCTCGCCGGGGTGAAACGGGTGGCTCAGCGCCGCCGCCCGAACGTCCCGCCGCCCGTTCGATACCGCGGTGACATAGGCCCCGAGGAGCGCCGGAATCGTCAGAGGGTACGACGCGCTCTCGACCCGCACACCGGGCACCCATTGCCCATCGGAGAGGAGGAGAGCCGCCCCGACATGGCGTCCTGAGTAGGGCGCGCGAGCGTGGGCGGCGGCGGCGTGCGCCCGGTCACGCAGCGCACCGAGCATGGGAGGGGTGAGGGGGGCGTCCATGCCCGCTGAAGATAACGCGGGACTCATCACATGAACGGAACAGGCCGTCGCAATCGAACCGCTTCAGTCTCGCTGGCCGATATTCTTACCCCGGTACGTGTCTGTCAGTGCGTGGCAGTTCGGGCAGAGAATTTCCAGATTGTCGAGCCGGTTGTTGTGTCGGTCTCCATCTTTGTGATGAAGTTCTAGCGGGATGGATTCAGTCCCCCAGCGGGAGCGGTTGCATTGCATACAGACACGCTCGAAAACGCCCTCGTCGAGTAGGCGACGCTTGAGCTTATAGCTCTGAACCGTTGATCCCGCGCAGAGGACGCCTTGCAGCGGGAGCCGTGGTCCGTAGGTTCGGCCGCGTCGGTGCCCGCGTCCGGTGAAGTGGCTGGTGTCCACCTCCATCTTTCGAACGAGACGCTTGATCGTATCGTAGTTGCCCCCGGCAGGTCTGACGCCTAGTTTTCGTAGCACCTCAGCGTACGAGAGGCTGGTCGCGACGGCGTCTCTGACATCATGCTCTGTGTAGGAGTAGCGTCTCACGGTCGGACCGTTGCTGGAAAGACTTGGGGGGATGGTGAAATGGTAGACACACGGCACTTAAAATGCTGTGGGCTAACGCCCGTGCGGGTTCGAATCCCGCTCCCCCTACTACGGACCAGGGCTGCCCCTGCTCCGTACGGAGCTTGCGGGTTCGAGTCCCGCTCTCGGCACTGCACGTCCACACGAAACCCTCGGCCACGCAGCCTCTCCGGCCTGCGTGGAGTCGGAGGGGCCCGAGTCGAGCAGGGCGAGCATCATGTGCCGCGTGAGCACGCCGTACTCGGTACGGGCGATGCAGTACCCCCCTGCCATGGGTCTCCAGAGGTGTTACTTCGAGTGGGCAGCCGCCCTCGTGCTCCTCACTGCTGCTCCTCCAGGAGCCTCTTCTTTTTGTAGCTCAACCAGTACATCACATCGACGCCGAGGCGCTGTCGCCAAGCGTCGGCCATCTCTGGGTCGCGTGCTAGGACGCCGGTCCGCGTCACGCCGGGCGGCGGGGGGACCAGCGCGACGAGCCGGTCATAGACACGGCCCCGTTCACGTTCCTCCGTACGCCAGAGCAACTCCCAGAGCGTCAGCGCATCGGCAGGGCGGGCTTCGCTGAGAACTTCCGTGAGGGCCTCTGTGTCTCCGCGCTCGAAGTCGAAGCGGACCAGGGCGTCGCGGAGGGCCGGAGACGCCGCCTCCGAAAACGGCGTTCCCGGTACGCGGTCGGGCCGGGCCCGGACCAGCCAGCCGGCCGGGACGATGACTTCATGGGTCGCGCGCACGAAGCCGACGTAACCGGAGAGCACGTGCAGCAGGCTCGTCCCGCTGTCGTCCACCTCCAGCGTGTATTCGCACCCCAGGTCTACCGCCAGCCCAGCGGGCGTTTCGACGAAGAACCGCCGGGGCGGTGCCCAGATGCGCGCGTGGATGCGGCCCTGCGCTAGGGCCAGACGGTGATCCGTCGCCTTAGTCTCACGGAGTTGCAGGCGCGTGTCCGGGGCGAGCTCTACGTTCCCAATGCGGCCCACCTGCAGACGGGCGCGGGATGCCGCGTCGGTTTCGAGCCACTCGCCCACCTGCAACGTACCCGTCTTCGTCAGCGCCGTTTCCCCGATGTGCGGCGTCCCCGCCAGTGCGGTGACTTCCCAGGCCGGACTGGAAAGGCCGCCACGCCACCAAAACGTGCCCAGGCCGATCAGCCCCACCACGGCAGCCGCGACCCCGAGTCGCCGCCAGGACGAAAAGCCACGCCTCACTGCGCGCATCGGTGCTTCGCGGGTACGGTCTGGCGGGACGATCTGTGCTTCAATGTCTTCCCAGAGATTGCGAGGGGGGGGTATGCTCCGGGGCAGGACGCTTAGTTCGGCCACCAGGGTATGGAGCCGCTCGAACTCAGCGCGGCAGGCCGGGCAACCCGACAGGTGCTGCTCCACCATGCCCTGCCGGGCAGCCGGCAGCGTACCGTCGAGGTAGTCGCTCAAGAGGAGGTCTACGTGGGGGGACGCGCTCATCGTGTTATCTCCATCCAGTCAGCCTTGCTTTCAGGAGCGTCCTGGCCCGGTGCAGGTGCGCTTTCGAGGTGCCGGGGGCGATCCCCATCATCGCTCCGATTTCCGCGTGCTTGTAGCCCTCGATGTCGTGGAGCACCAGCACAGCGCGGGCCTGCTCGGGGAGCGTCGCGATGCTCTTTTCGAGGTCCATCGTGGCTTCCGGAGCCGGTTGCGGAACCGGGTGGTCGAACGGGGTCAGGTCGTCCGTGCTGCGGACGCGCGCTTCGCGCCGTCGCGCCGAGCGTTGGGCGCTCAGCGCCACGTTGACGGCGATGCGGTGGAGCCACGTGGAGAACGCGCTCTCCTCGCGGAAGCCGTCGAGGTGTTGCCAGGCGCGGACGAAGGCGTCTTGCGTGAGCGCTTCGGCCTCCCGTGTGTCGGTTGCCATCCGCAAGCACACGGCGTAGACGTGCCCCACCTCCTGCTCATAGAGGCGTTCGAACGCCGTCGTATCCCCCGCCTGGGCGCGGCGGACGAGGACGAGCACCTCCTCAGACGTCTCCAGACGTTCCTCCAAAAGCATCTCCACCGAATGCGGGTGCGCGAGTACGGACGCAGTCTACGAGTTGGATGCCGGTGGCTCCGGTAGGGTTTATAGGGGGCATAATCTTTGGGGCTGACCTAGATAAGAGTCCAGCGGCGAAGTGTTTTCAGCAGTTCACGAGGGCTTCCGTAGTTGAAGCGCCATTCGCATTCCTTCAGAAACAGCTCGAAATGGACCTTCGGGATCCCATTATACTTCCGCAGGTGA
>JBBSMX010000031.1:0-33577 GCA_038232935.1 Rhodothermales bacterium
CAACCGGGGGCGGAAGTGCTCCTCAGCATCGACGGCGTCAGGCGGGGGCTGACTTAACAGACAGGCTCATCCGAGCGGGTCCATGCCAATGGCACCGTGCCCACGCGGCGGCCTCATACCGCTACAGCCTCACCGGACCAGCCGACAGGGTACGGCTCCTGCGACCGGCCAACCTCTAGATACAATACCTAGCATGCATAAGATACTATGTGCCGCCATACGCTTGCCTTTGGAACGCACGATGCGCCGCGCCGCGAACCCTTCGCCTCCGCGCCCGTACTGTCCCTTCCTTTCTTCTCTCCCCTTCACCTCTCCCCTCTTATGCCCGACAAGCAGACCTGCATCGCCCAACAGAAGCGCTGGGGCGAGGCCATCGCCACCGGCAACCTCGACGAACTCGACCACATCCTCGCCGAAGACTTCGTAGACCACGACCCCGGCAACCAGTCCGCCGACCGCGAGGGCGTCAAAGCCTTCTTCCGCGGCTTCCGCAAAGCGTTCCCCGACCTCAAGCCGGAGCCCGTCGAGCTGCACGCCGACGACAACGGCTACGTCACGATGCGCTACAACGTCAGCGGCACCCACAAAGGCGAGTTCATGGGCTTCGCCCCGACCGGCCGCACGTTCGAGACGTCCGCCATGCAGATGGCAAAGTTCAACGACGACGGCAAATGCACCGAGCGCTGGGGCGTCACCGACCAGCTTCAGATCCTGAAGCAACTCGGCCTCGTGGACGTGCCGAACGACGGCTAGCGTTGCTCGTGTTCTCCCCACACCCTGTCCCTCTCCCCGGAGGGGCGAGGGGACGTGAGCTTGGACGTCGGCGGTGGGAGCGAGGGGACGTGATCTGAAAACGTGTGGCAGGGGAGAAGCACGGCGTTGCCTTTCTACGTTCTCGCCCCCACCGGGGGAGCGGTGCCCGGCGGCAGGGCAGAGAGGGGGCAGCGTGCGCGACATCGACCCCAACACTAATCGCCGACTTCGATCCGGCTCCACACGAGGAGCGCCCCGCACGTCCGGTCGTACACCGGCGCGTTGAACCCGGCGGGGATCTCGGCCGGCCCCCGGTACACCTCGACCGCTTCGATGCCTTCGAGCGTCAGCTCATCCACGTTGCGGATCGTCGTGTACGAGCCGTCGACGAACACGGCGAGCGGGCAGCGCCCCGTGCTCCGGCCGCTGACGACGAGCGCTCCGCCGGCGCCCGAGATAACGTCGATGCCGGGGACCTCGCGGAGCGCATCGCTGAGTAACCGGCTCCGCGCCATCTCGGTCCGCGTCAGGAACCGGCCGTTTCCGGTCTCCCGGCGCTGGTAGAAGCCGCGGCGTTCGAGGAGTTCGCTCTTCACCTCGCCGGGCGGTTCCGCGTCGGCCTCCGCATCGGTGGACGCGGGCGGGGACTGCGTCGAGCAGGCCGGCGTGCCGCCGAGCGCAAGCGCGCCGACGAGCAACCAGGCGAACCGCGCCCGCTTCGTGAATGGACTCCGACCGTACCTCATGAGCGACAGGATAGGCAGCGCCCGAGCACCTTCCAACGGGGGCACGCCGTTTGGCCGAACCCGCCGCCCTTTTTCCCGTTGCAGTCCCTCCTCTCTTCACCCAACCCCACTTCCGATGGCTACCCCCTACGACAGCGCGCCCGCCATGCAGATCGACCCGGATAAGGAGTATCAGGCGACGATCGAGACCGACAAGGGCACAATCGACGTCAAGCTCTACCCCGAGCACGCGCCGAAGACGGTCAACAACTTCGTCTCGCTCGCGCGCGACGGGTTCTACGACGGCCTCACGTTCCACCGCGTCATCCCCAACTTCATGGTCCAGGGCGGCGATCCCGACGGCACCGGCCGTGGCGGTCCCGGCTACGAGTTCGAGGACGAGGTCCGCGACAACCCGCTCAAGCACGAGGCGGGCTCGCTCTCGATGGCGAACGCCGGGCCGAACACGAACGGCAGTCAGTTCTTCATCACGCACGCCCCGCAGCCACACCTCAACGGTCGCCACACCGTCTTCGGAAAGGTGATGGACGGGCAGGAGGTGGTCGACGCCATCGAGCAGGGCGACACGATGCAGAAGGTGACGATCACCGAATCGTAACCGCCGCCGCATCTCTGATTCTGTCGGGGCGTACTGCACGGTACGTCCCGACCTTTTTTATGCCCATGCCCGATCCCCTCGTCCCCGGTCCGCCCGACCTCTCCGGCATCGCCGACGCCCCGCTCCGCCCGCGCTGGCTCGGCCGCCTCCCGCTCCCGCCCGAGGGCCGCGACTACCTCCGCTTTTCCCGCACGGCGACGTACAGCTTTCTCATCGCGCTCCCACTCCTCGTCGCCTACCACACGCTGATCCTGCTCGCCAACGGCGGTGGCCCGATGCAAGTCCGCATCGGCGCGGAGATTTGGATCACGCGGCTGCTGGCGTGGTTCGGCGCGACGGGTATGCTCGCACTCGGCGTGGCGGTGCTGCTCGTCGGGATCGGCGTGTTCATCGCGGAGCGGAAGAAGCACATCCCGATCCGGCGGAAGTACTTCGGGTGGATGATCGCGGAGAGCGCGGTCTACGCGGTCGTGCTGGCACTGCTGATCGGCTGGGTGGTGGGCGTGCTGTTCGCCTTCGCTCCCGTCCCGCTCGTGCAGGCCGTCGGGCAGCCGAGCGGGCTGATGGCGCTGGCGCTCTCGCTCGGCGCGGGGATCTACGAAGAATTGGTATTCCGCGTCCTGCTCGTGGGCGGGCTGTTCCTCGCACTGCACCGGCTCACGGCGTGGGAGCGCGGCCGGGCCTACGTCGTTGCGGCCGTCGTCGGCGCGCTCGTCTTCAGCGCCGTCCACTACATCGGGGCGTTCGGCGACCCGTTCCTGCTGTCGTCGTTCACGTTCCGGTTCCTGTTCGGGCTCGCGCTCAACGCGCTCTTCCTCATCCGCGGCTTCGGCATCGCCGCGTGGGCGCACGCGATCTATGACGTGCTCGTCCTCCTGCTCATCGCCTGACGTATGCCCCGCCTGTTCGTCGCTCTCGACGTGCCCGACGCCGTACGCCGCCTGCTCGCCGACCTGCGCGCCGATCTCGACGGAGCGCGGTGGACGCGGCCCGAGCAGTTCCACCTCACCCTCCGCTTCCTCGGCGAGACATCGCACGAGCGCATCGCCGGTCTCACCGTTGTACTTGCCGGAATCCATCCTCCGCCGATAGACCTCCGACTCGACAGGCTCACCGTATTTCCGCCGAGCCCGAGGACAAGCCGTTCCTCCCGCACATCACGCTCGCCCGCCTCAAGCAGCCTGACGTTCGCGCCATCCACGCCTACCTCGAAACACACGAGATCGACGCCGCCTTCACTGCCGACCGCTTCCATCTCTACGTCAGCACACTCAAGCCCTCCGGTGCCGTCCACGAGCGGCTCGCGTCGTTCGCACTCCAACCCTAAAACACGGTGCTGAGCTGGAGGCGGACGTTGTGGATCGCGGGGGCGTCGATCACCACCTATGAGGGGCCGGGTGAGGGGAGCCACGAGCAACCACCCCTCGCCGAACCCTGACCTACTCGGCCTCCAGTGTCAGCACTTCCTCAACGGGCTGGTAGGCCTTGCCGTAGAACTCGACGTCACGGAACGTGTGGATGCCTTCGTAGGTGCGGCGCATGGCGTCGAACACGTCGTCTTCGCCGTGGTCGCCGGGGGTCCAGAAGAGGATCTCCAGTTCGTTGACGCGGTCGGTGGCGAGGGAGCGGCGGCGGTAACCGACGCGCTCGGCGTGGCGGAACCCCTCGCGGGCGTAGAACCGCTGGCGCTTCTCGGAGTCCGAGTTCTCGTAGTCGAGCGGCTCCACTTCGAGCAGGATCGGCTTGCCCTTCGCCTTCAGCCGGTCGAGCAGGCGGCGGCCGAGGCCCTGCCCGCGCGCCTCGGCCGCGACGAAGACGTAGTCGATGAACACGAAGTCGTCGGCCTCGACGTACATCATCACGTGGTGCGGGCCTTCGTCCTTCCGGTAGACCTCGCCCTTCTCGCGGAGCAGGGTCTCCATGTGGCGCTGCGACTTCATCTCTTCGATGGGGAAATACTGATTCAGCTTCTCGTACCAGTGCATGGGAGCCGGAAGTTTGTCTGGGGGGTAGGCGTGGCCTATCGCCTCGAACCGAAAGGGTTCGCCGCCCGCCCCTGATTCACCTGCTCGTCACCACGCCTTCGTCGGTTCTTGCCGATGCGGCCGTGACGGAGCGTCGGCAGCCCCCACGCGTACCTTTATCCCGAACCCGTTCCCGCCCCGATGCCCGACCCGTTCGAACCCGAAGTCCACGACGTCGCCCTCTACGGCCGCGACCGGACCGAGCGGATCGTCGGGCTGCACCTCGTTCCGGCGGGCGACGGCGAGCGGATGCGCGTCTACCGCCGCACGGGGCCGAGCACGGTCGAGCACGAGGACGTGCCGTTCTACCCGTTCTTCTTTCTGACCGACAGTGCCCTCCTGCGCGGGTTCCCGCGCGAGCGCTTCCAGTTTCAGGAGCTCGGAGGCACGGGCTACTTCCGCACCCTCGTCGTCTTCCCGAACCGCTCGGCGTATTGGGACGCCCTCCGCCACATCGAGCGCGTCACCGACACGAACGCGAAACGGCCCGTCGAGGTCTACTACGCCGGCTCGCCCGAGCAGCAGTACCTCATGCAGAGCGGCCGGACGCTCTTCAAAGGGATGCCCTTCGACGAGCTCTACCGGATGCAGCTCGACATCGAGACCTACGCCAGCGAGGGCGGCTTCCCGAACGCCGAGCGCCCCGGCGACGCCGTCATCATCGTCTCGCTCTCCGACAACCGGGGCTGGACGCGGCTCCTCGACGCGCGCAGCCTGCCGGAGCAGGTCATCCTGCAAGAGGTCGTCCGCCTCATCCGCGAGAAAGACCCCGACGTGATCGAGGGCCACAACGCCTACGCCTTCGATTTCCCGTATTTGATGACGCGGTGCGCCCGCCACGGCGTGCCGTTCGCCATCGGCCGCGACGGGTCGGTACCGCGCAGCTTCCCCTCGACCATGCGCTTCGCCGAGCGGAGCGTGGACTTCCCCGCGCTCGACATCGCCGGGCGGCACGTGATCGACACGTATTTCCAGGTGATGAGCTACGACGTGTTCAAGCGCGACCTCCCGGCGTACGGGCTGAAGGCGGCGGCGAAGTATTTCGGCTTCGCACCCGAGGGCCGGACCTACGTCGACGGTGCCGACATCCCGCGCGTATGGGACGAGGACCCCGAGCGGCTGCTCGCCTACGCCCTCGACGACGTGATCGAGACGGAGCGGCTGAGTCGGCACCTCTCGGGCTCGACGTTCTACCTCACCCAGATGGTCCCGGTGCCCTACGACCAGTGCGCCCGTACCGGCCCGGCGGCGAAGATCGAGGCCCTGTTCGTGCGGGAGTACCTCCGGCAGCGGCAGGCGCTCCCGCAGTCCGAGTGGGGCAGCCAGGTCATCGGCGGCTACACCGACGTGTTCGTCACCGGCGTCGTCGGCCCCATCGTTTACGCCGACGTGGAGAGCCTCTACCCGAGCATCATGCTCGGCTACGACGTGCAGCCCAAAGGCGACACCCTCGGCCTCTTCCCCGGCCTTCTCCGCACCCTCACCGACCTCCGCCTCGAAACGAAAGCGCTCATGCGCGAGGCCGACAGCGCCGAGCAGCGCGGCGAGCTCGACGCCCGGCAGACGGCCTACAAGAACATCATCAACTGCTTCGACGCTGCGACGGACGTGCTCACGGTCGAGGGTCTCAAGCCCATCGCCGATCTCGATGTCGGCGACGAGGTGTACGCGCTCGACCCCGAGACGCTGAAAGTTGAGGTCAAACCAGTCGTCGATACGTTCCGGCAGCACTATGAAGGGCCGATGGTCCGCCTTCAGAACCGCCACGTCGATTACCTCGTCACGCCCCACCACAAGTTCCTCACCTCGCGCTTCGTCACGCCGGCACACCGACCCTACGCGTGGGAGTTTGCCGACGATCTCGTCGCCGACCGCGTCCGGCGCAAGCTCCCTCCTCTCGGCGCGCTACCCGGCCGTCGGCAGCCCCGCGTCCGCGTCGATGACCTCTGCCGTCGCCACGGGATCGACGGATTCCTCGTCGCGGACGGCGTGATCCGTAGCACGGAGAAAAACGCAAAAGCCCACCCCGTCGAGTTTGCGACGGAAGACTGGCTGGCACTCGTGGGCTGGTTCATCGCCGAGGGACACGTCTACCGGAGCACGCCCAAGCGCTACGCCAACGGCAACCACCGTGGCGTCTATCACATGGTAGCCATCGGACAGAAGCGTGAGGACGGCCGCACGACCGTCGGCGACCTTCTCAACCGGATGGGGATTGCGTATTCCACCTCGGTCAATGGGCTCTCGTTCTGCTCACGGGTGTTCTGCGACGTGCTCGAAGCGGAGTGTGGAAATGGTAGCACCCAGAAGCGCATCCCCGAGTGGGTGTTCGCGCTGCTGCCCGAGCAACTTCAGCACCTGTTCGACGCGCTCATGGCAGGGGACGGCGACGCGCACGGCAAGCGGTACACGACGCAGAGTGAGGCTCTCGCCCGCGACTTCGTGCGCCTCGCCCATCACCTCGGGACCCGCGCCTATGTGATGAGCCACGACGGAGCCTTCCGCATCGCCGTCAACCAGAGGCGGGGCATCGCACCGGTAGTCAAGGGGGCGCATCGCTGGAGGGAAGACTTCGAGGGCGAGGTCTACTGCGTCGAGGTTGCCGACCATCACACGCTGCTGTGCGGGCGGAATGGGAAGCTCAACTGGTGCGGGCAGAGCTTTTACGGCAATATGGGCTTCGGGATGGCGATCTTCAACGATTTCGCCGAAGCCGACCGCGTGGCGAGTGTCGGGCAGGACCTCCTCCGCCGGATCATCCGCCTCATCCGCGCGCGGGGCGGGACCGTCGTCGAAGTGGACACCGACGGCGTCCTCTTCATTCCGCCCGAGGGCGTGCGCGGCGACGACGCTGAGCGGGCGTTCGTTCACACCCTCAGCGACGAGATGCCCGAGGGCATCCGGATCGGGTTCGACGGGCGGTACCGGAAGATGCTCTCGTACAAGAAGAAGAACTACGCGCTCCTCGGCTACGACGGAGCGCTCAAGTTCAAAGGCTCCTCGCTCGTCTCCCGCTCGTCGGAGCGGTTCGGGCGGCGGTTCGTGCGCGAGGCCGTGGCCCTCCTGCTGGAGGAAGACATCCAGGGCCTGCACGACCTCTACCTGGGCTATCGAGACCAGATCCTCGCCCACGCATGGCAGGGCGTCGAGAGCTTCCAGCGGACCGAGGCGCTGAAGGAGACCGTGGAGCAGTACCGCGCCGATGTCGAGGCGGGCAAGCGGACGCGCGCGGCCTCGTACGAGCTGGCGATCCAGCGGATGGAGGCGACAGGACAGCCCATCGTCAAAGGCGACCGGATCAGCTACTACGTCACCGGCAGCAGCGCGGGCGTCACCGCCTTCGAGAATGCCCGCCTCGCCAACGCGTGGGACCCCGCCGCCCCCGACGAGAACACGGCCTACTACCTCAAGCGGCTCGACGAGTTCGCCGCCAAGTTCGCCACGTTTTTCGCGAGCGATCACGACTTCCGCCTCGTCTTCTCGCCCGAAGACCTCTTCGGCTTCGACCCGACGGGGATCGCGCTCCAGCGCACCGAGCGCGCACCGGAGGAAGTGGAAGACGACGTGCCGTTTTAGCCGTGCCCGACGCGTTGGACCCTGCGACCCGTCGCTCAGTATAAGAGGCTCGCTTCCCCCTCTCCACCATCCTGCCTCTCTGATGAAAAACGTCCAGTTACTTCTCCTCGCCGTCGCCCTACCCCTCGCGCTCGTCGGCTGCGCCCGAACCAGCGACATGACGACCGAACCGGTCACCTCCGGCGGCGGCGTCACCGAAGGCGTCACCCCCCGGTCTGAGCTTCCCGCCGTCCAGCGGGCACCCGTCGAAGGCGGCACGGCAGAGGCCAACACCCTCCTTCGGGGGACCACGTCGGCCAGCAACACGATCGCGCAGAACGTGATGGCGCTCCCGATCCTCTCGAACCTCGCCGAGGCCGTGCAGGCCGCCGGGCTCGCCGAGACGCTGAGTGGTCCCGGTCCCTACACCCTCTTCGCTCCGACCAACCAGGCCTTCGATCTGGTCGACAAGGACGACCTCAGCATGATGATGTCGGCGGACAAGCAGGAGGAGCTTAAGAACCTGCTCCTGTCCCACGTCACCGAAGGCAAAACGATGTACGGCCAGCTCAACGACGGCACCAACGTCGTCATGCTCAGCGGGGCCGACATCACGGCGGCCCGCGAGTCGACCGACCGACTGATGACGCGGATCGGCGAAGCAGACATCGTCGTCTACGACATCGAGTCGAGCAACGGCGTGATCCACGTCATCAACCTCGTGCTCGATCCCGAAGGATTCTTCAGCCAGATGTAGGCGTTCGCCCTACGTTCCCTGTACCAACGAGCGGCCGGGCCAACCCCCGGCCGCTCGACGTTTTTACCTCCGGTCTATGCCTCGCCTTGCTGCTGCCTTCCTCCTTCTCCTCGTCGGGTGTGCCCGTACGGGACCACCGCGTGCGCCCGCACAGGGACCGGACCGCACGCTCCTCGACAACGTCCGCGCCACGGGCACGCTGTCGAGTCTAGCTGAGGCCCTGGAGGCGTCTGAGCTCGCCGAGACGCTGGATGGCCCCGGCCCCTACACCCTCTTCGCCCCTACGGACGACGCCTTCGCGAGCCTCCCAGACAGCCTTCGCTCCCGGATGCTCGCGGCCGACCCGGCGCGCTACAACCTGCTCGCCTACCACCTCGTCCCGGCCCGCCTCGTCCCCTCCGACTTCGACGGAAGGGACGTGCGAACGCTCAACGGGGCCTCCCTCCGCATCGAGCGGCGCGACTCCGTATCCACCGTCAACCGCCGCCCGCTGCTCCGTACGCTACCCGCCCGGAACGGCGTGCTGTACGTCATCGACGCCGTGCTGATGCCACCGGGCGCGCAAGAGTAGGGGGGCCTCATTTCTGGTTTCTAGTTCGGTGTTCCTCGTTGGGCAAGAGCGACGAGGAACTAGAAACGAAAAACGAGAAACCCCCTCTACAAGCTCACTGCGCGATGAATACGGTCGTGCTGACGCGGGCGATGCTGCCGAACACGCCGGTGCCGTTCTCCACGTTCGAGAGCACGCGCTGGATCTCGCCGGGCGAGAGCGTGGTCGGGTTGAACTGGGCGTCGCGCGAGCGGAGGAAGTCGTAGAGCGCGTCGTCGAGGGCGTTCGCGCTGAAGCGGTTGGGGCCGTAATACGAGATCCCGAACCACGGCACGCGGAGCCGGAGCGTCCCGTCCGGGTTGCGCTCGTAGTTCCCCTCGTTGAGCAGGGGCGACGAGGTAGTGACGAAGTCCGCCGGGTCGGCGTCGGCGTTCTCGATGAGCGAAGCGATGGTCGGCGTGAGGGCGTAGTTATCGGGGTCGAGGGCCTCGATGCTGAAGATGTAGACGGCCTGCTGGCCGACCGCGCTGCTCGGCGTCACGTCGAGCGCGGGCGAGGGGCTGAGGATGTCGTAGCGGATGGTGTCCGGGGGCGCACGCACGACGCGGAACGTGTCCGGCACGACGGTCTCCGCACGGACGACCGCACCGGCCGGAACGAGGTCGGGGCGGTTCGGCAGCCGAATGTCGAGCCGGTAGCGCCGGTTCGGCAGCACGCGGTGCCCGTCGAGGGGGACGTAGTTGCCGGGGAAGCTCCCCTCGTTGCCGGGCACGTCCACGTTCTCGTAGAACTCAAACGTCTCCTCCGCCTCCCCGCGCGCGTCGAGCAGCGCGAGCTCTACCTCAGCCCCAGTCAGCGCGTAGGCCTCGAACGTGTACCGCTCGGTGATGGGGGCCGTCTCCGAGAGCCGGATCGTCGGCAGAAACTCGTCGGCCACGAGGATGGCTTCGACGACGGCATCGGGCTGGAAGTCCTCCTCGCTCAGATCGCACCCCACCAGCAAAGGCAGGGTGGCGAGGAGCACGAGGAGCAGGAGGTGGCGCATGGGGGTGTGGGAGGGGGAGGTGATGCGGAAGGGCGATGCCCCCACGCCTCTATCAGTCATCCCCGCGCAGGCGGGGACCCACAGGAGGGTGCCGGACGGTGGGTCCCCGATCGAGTCGGGGATGACTGGGAAAAAGGAGGGCGCTCGACTTCGCGCTTTCTATCCCCACGTATCACGCATCACCCTCAAAAGTCTACGGTCAGGGAGATGTTGGGGAGGAGCGGCAGCATCCGCACGGGGTCCTGCGTGGCGATCTCATCCCCGAGGTCGGTCTGATAGAACCAGATGTTCCGGCGCGAATAGACGTTGATCGTCTGGAGCCGGAGCTCGTAATCGCCGATCCCGAAGAACGTGCCCGCCTTCGTGAAGCCGACATCGGCGCGGTGGTAGGCCGGGAGGCGGGCGCGGTTGAGCCCCGTCGTCCCGAGCACGCCGCCCTGCACGCTCCCGATGGGGAGCTCAATGTCGTAGCGGCTGTCGGCGCGGGTGTAGGCCTGCCCGGTGGCGTAGACGAACGTCCCCGTAAGCGTCCATCCCCGGCCGAGCTCGAGGTTCGCCACGACGGCGATGTCGTGGCGGCGGTCGTACTTCGGCGAGAAGTACTGCGGCTCGCCGTTCGCGTCGGGGTTCACCGGGTCGCCGTTAGCCCCGATGAACTTGCGCTGCGTGAGCCCGAGCGTGTAGGCGATGAACCCGTTGACGCGCCCCTTCGGCCGCTCCAGCAGGAACTCGGCCCCCGTGGCGTAGCCCTCGCCGAAGCGGAAGATGTCGGCGTAGTCCAGCCCCGCCACGTCCGGCAGGTTGGGGTCGATCTCAAAGAGATCGCGGAGCGTGCGGTAGTAGACCTCCACGTCGGCTCCGAGGTTGTTCGTCGGCCGCGTCTTGAGGCCGAGGACGAACTGGTCGCCGTAGGAGGGCGGCACGCCATCGTCGCTCGTCACCCAGATATCGAAGGCGGAGAAGGCCTCGTTCGAGACGAGGCTGAGGAATTGGTAGTAGCGCCCGTAGGCCGCCTGCAACAACACCCGCTCGCCGAACTTCCGCTCGACGGAGGCGCGCGGCTCCAGCCGGAGGTACTCGCCGGACGAGAAGTAGTTCGCCCGAAGGCCGCCGGTGAGGATCCACGACGGCGTCGGGCGGAACGTGCCCTGCACGTAGCCGGCGAGGTAGCGGCTCTCGATGCGGGAACTGAGCGTCTCCTGCTCGTCGAAGAAGTTGTTCACCCGGAGCGTGAGGTCTCCCGCCCACGCGCCGCCCTCGACCTCGACCTGCCGGCTCGCCAGCCACTCCACATCGGCTTTGAGCGAGACATCGTCGATGGTGTTGCGCTGCTCGAACTCGGTCCCCGAAATCTCCGCTTTGGGGAAGCTGAAGTAGCGCGAGCCTGTGAGCCGGAGCGTCGAGAAGATGCGGTCGGAGAAGATGCGGGTGTAGCGGACGCTGCCCGTCTGATTCCCGTAGCGGAGCTTGAATCGGGCGTTCTCGGCGAAGGGGAAGTCCACGTCGTCCACGCCCGCGTAGCCCGCAACCGAGAGCCGGTCGTTCGGGGTGAGGTCGAGGTTGGCCTTGCCGTTGAAGTCGAGGAAGTAGAACCCGTCGGGGATGAACTCCTCCCGCTCGCGCAGGGCGGCCAGGAGCGGCTCGAGCGTGGAGCGGCGGAGGGCGAGGAACCACGAGCCCTCGGCCCCGCCGATGCGGTACGGCCCCTCGGCATTGATCCGCGAGGCGAGGAGGCCGACGCTCAGCTTGCCGTCGAGCTCGTTCCGGTTGCCGTCGCGGTTGCTCACATCGATCACCGAGCCGAGCCGGCCGCCGTACTCGGCCGGGTAGCCGCCTTTGAAGATGCGGACGTCCTTGATGGCGTCGGTGTTGAACGTCGAGAAGAAGCCGAAGAAGTGCGTCGGGTTGTAGACCGTCGTCTGGTCGAGGAGGATGAGGGTCTGGTCCGGCGAGCCGCCCCGGATGTAGAGGCGGGAGGAGAAGTCGCTGGCGGCCTTCACGCCGGGGAGGAGCTGGAGCGCGCGGAACAGGTCGTTCTCGACGGCCGACGGGATCTGCTGGATGAGCCGGATCGGCACCTGCTGCACGCCGATGGCCTTCTCCTCCTCAATCGGGGCGTCGCTCTCCACGACGACCTCGCCGCCCTCGACGGCCGCCGGACGGAGCGCCACGTCGAGCCGGCGGCGCTCGCCCGGCCCGAGCGGGAGCGCCGTGCGGAACGGCTCGTAGCCGACGTACGAAACGACGAGCGAGACCTCGCCCGCCGCGAGGCCGGTGAGCACGTAGAACCCCTCGCGGTTCGTCGTCGCGCCGAGCCCCGTGCTCTGTGCCACGACCGTCGCCTGGATCAACGTCTCGCCCGTCTCCGCGTCGCGAACCGTGCCGCTGACGGAGGCGGTCTGCGCCACGGCCACCGGCACCCCTGAGGCGAAGAACAGAAGGGCGAGCGGCAGGCAGCGGAGCATAAAGGCGGAGATGGACAGGGCGGCAGGAACGCGAGGGGGACCGCCCGGTTTCTGGAGTACGCCGACGTGCCCTTCCCCTCGTGACAACGCACGCCGCACGATGCATCGTCTCCTCTCCCCTCCTCTTTCTTCTCCCCTCCCATGGCCGAATCCCGCCAAGAGACCAACCGCAAGTCCACGACCATTTTCATCATCGCGACCGTCGTCGTGTTCATCATTCTCGCCGCCATCATCGTATTCCGGGGCTGCCACCAGAGCAACCTCGGCGAAGACCAGGTCCGTCCCGGTGACCCGCTGCCGGGCGCGCAGGACGCGACCGGGTACCTCGCACCGGACGCCGTCCCGCTCCTGCGAGCTACGTGAGCCGCCGATGGCAGCGATGACAGCAGGGCACAGCGCATGGGCTTGATCCCTACAGTCCCAACCTTTAGGCTGTAGGAGATCCTGCTCATCCATCCCCTGTTCCCATGCGCCTCGTTACCGCACTCGCTCTCCTCCTCTCGGCGGCTCCTGTCCTCGCGCAAACGCCCGGCTCCTGCGACCTCGGCACCGCCGCCGGCACCCTCAACGTGAGCGACGTCCGCGCCCGCCTCTTCAACACCGGCAGCCTCTTCTATTCCAACACGGAGGCAGCCCAGTACGAAGTGCCGCAGGACTTCGAGGTCTCGCCCATTTTCGCCGCCGGGCTCTGGGTCGGCGGCCTCATCGGCGGCGACCTCCGCACCGCTGCCGGCCGCTATGCGGAGTTCGAGTTCTGGCCCGGCCCGCTCAACAAAGACGCTACGCTCCCCAACCCCGCCGACTGCTCCGCCTTCGACCGCATCTTCGTCGTCTCCGCCGCCGAGGTCGAAGCGTACGAGCAGACCGGTGCGACGACGCCCGACCTCGTGGACTGGCCCGTGGCGCTCGGCGCGCCGGTGGTCGACGGCGACGGCGTGGCGGGCAACTACAACTTGAGCGGCGGCGACCGGCCCCTCGTCTACGGTAATCAGACGGCGTTCTGGGTGATGAACGACGTGGGGAACGAGCACGCGCAGACGGACACGGAGCCGATTGGGCTGGAGGTGCGGGTCTCGGCCTTCTCCATCGTTGCGGACCCGGTCGCGCTCTATCAGGGGACGTTCTACCGCTACGACCTCGTCAACCGCAACGCCCTCCCCTTCACCGACGCCTACCTCGGGCTCTTCGCCGACCCCGACCTCGGCGACGCCGGCGACGACTACATTGGCGTGGACTCGACGCGGAGCCTCGCCTTCGTCTACAACGCCCGTAGCGCCGACGGGCGCTACGGCGAGCCGCCGCCCGCCGTCGGGTACGACTTCCTCACCGGGGCGGCCTCCCACACCTACTTCATCGGCGGCGGGCCGCCCGGCACTAGCGACCCTCGTACGGCACAGGAGTACTACAACTACCTGGGGGGGACGTGGGGGAACGGCACCCCGTATACGGCCTTCGGCCTCGGCTACCAGACCCCCGGCGAGGTCACGCCATGGGCCTTCTACGGCGACCCCGAGCGGGAGGAGTTCTGGAGCGAGGTGAACAGCGACGGCGCGGGCGGCCACAACCCGCTCGGCGACCGCCGGCAGGTCATATCGACCGACGCCTTCACGATCCCGCCCGGCGGCAGCCACACGGTCGACTTCGCGATCCTCTTCGCTGCCGGGGCGAACAACCTCAACTCGGTCACGGTGCTGAAAGCGGCTTCCGACGAGGTGCAGGCGCTCTACGACGCCGGCGGCCTCTTCGTCCCCTTCCCCACCCTGCCTCCACCCGAACCCATCGCCGCGCCCACGCTGGTCGCTCCACCCGAGGGGGCGCACTTCGAAGATGAACCCGTCACATTTGAGTGGGCCTCTGTCGGAGACGGGAGCCTGTACGAACTGCACTACGACACGAACCCCGACTTCTCGAGCCCGTCCCGCGAGCTAACCGCCCGGACGACTAAGACGCTCGCCCTCGGCATTCAAGACACGACCATCACGTACTTCTGGCGTGTTCGCGTCCGAAACGGGCGCGTGACGAGCCCCTTCAGCGAAGCGCGGAGCTTCTCTATTTTCCTCACCCTCCAGCCCCCAAGCCCTGGGGCCTTCTCGCAGGGGGCTTCTATCATCGAGGTTGCTTACCCGGGTGCCGAGGTCTGCCCGCCGGGTAGCAAGGAGGAGGACCTCGGCTGCCGGTTCTTCGGCGGCAACACCGTCTGGCTCGATCCCAACTCGACCGCTGACTACGTCGTCACTACCCCAGCGAACAGCCTCAGCGAGATCGCCTACGACCGCGTCATCGAGGGCGACGACTTCGAGATGCGTTTCACTCAGGGGTGCGCCTCGACCGGCGCCTGCCTCGGCGTCTACGCCGATGCCGCCCCCGGCCGCGGCGCCGACGAGATCGCCAGCGTCCCCTTCGAGCTCTGGAACGTCGGCACCGACGACCCCGGCGACGAGACCCGGATGATCCCCATCCTCCGCGCGCCCGACAGCACGGCAGTGCTCGTGGACTGGGAGGACTCCTTCCCCACGATTCAGGATGTGATCGTGGGGGCGGACACCGCCGCGCTCGGGGTCACCCACCGCGTGCTCTGGATGATGCCCGACCGCCCCGACGGCTACGACCTCTTCGCCGCGGCGGCCGACGGGTTCGGCGGGCCGGGCGCGACGTACGATCCCGACACCGATGGCGACACGCAGATTGACTCTACGACAACGACCTCGGGGACCGTCGCCTGTCGGACGCAGCACTACTACATCGACTTCTGCTTCCGCGACGGGAATAGTCGCTTCGTCGTGCCGGTCGGCGGACTCGGCGGGATGGTGCTGGCTGACCTCGCGGGCGACGGGACCACGCCGCCGGTGGGGACCCTCATCCGGTTCCACTCTCCGGAGACGCCGGTGGATGCCGAGGACGACGTGCCGGGGCAGCCCTCGGTCTTCGCACTCGGGGCCGCGTTCCCCAACCCGTTCCGCTCGGAGGCGACGGTGCCGTTCGAAATAGAGCAGTCGGGGCGGGTGCGGCTCTCGGTGTTCGACGTGCTCGGGCGCAGGGTGGCGGTGCTCGTCAACGGTGAGATGACGGCGGGGCCGCACCGGGCGGCGCTTGAGGGCTCGCGGCTGGCGACGGGGGTGTACCTCGTGGTGCTGGAGGCGGACGGGCAGCGGCAAACGCAGAAGGTGATGCTCATGCGCTAGCCCCTGTCGGCGTCGCCCCCCTCGGTCTGGCCGAAACCGGGGCCGGGGGGGGCGATCAGAGGAGAGGGGAAACCTCGAGAGGTGCCGGCGCGCGGGATCACGCATCTGCCTTTCAAGTTGCAGCGCGGCCGTATCATAGGAGGATTCTGCGCTCGCCCTTTTACCCCTTATGGACCGCTCACGCTTTGCGCTGCTGCTGACCCTGAGCCTCGCGCTCAGCGGTCCGGCTGCGGCCCAGCAGAACACCGATTCCCTACCGCCGCAACCCGGCGTCCAACCAACCGCGCAGGACGCCGGGGCGACGACCCCGGCTACACCCGGAGCGGCCGAACCGGACGGCGCGGGAACCACGGCTTCGACGCAGCCCGCGCAAGTGACTCCGCAGCAAGCCTCCCCCGTGGCCGCCCCGACCACCGCGCGGCCGGACAGCCTGCGCGCTGAGCTCGCTGCCCTCCGCGCCACCGTGCTCGGGCTGGCCGCGCAGAACGACAGCCTCGCACGCACGCTCATCGCCCGCCCGCAGCGGGTGGACACCGTCGTCGTCCGCGACACCACGGCGCGGCGGGTGGCTCAGGATGCCCTCGACGATGTCGCCGGCACCGCAACGCAGGCGCTCCAGAACTTCGGTCCGAAGCTGCTCGTGTCCATCCTCCTCGTGATCCTCGCACTCTACGTCGTGCGTGGGTTCGTGTGGCTGCTCGAAGCCCTCGCTGCGCGCGGGGCCGAGCGGCGGCTGTTCTACAAGAAGCTCATCCCCATCGTCCGCCTGCTCGTCTGGGCGTTCACGGTCTACCTCGTCATCGTCGCCGTCTTCCGCATCCCCGGGAACAGCCTGCTCGCGGCGGCGGCGGCCGTCGGCGTCGCCGTCGGGTTCGCAGCACAGGAGGTGCTGAAGAATATCTTCGGCGGCATCGTGATCATCCTCGACCAGCCGTTCCAGGTCGGCGACAAGATCGCCGTCGGGGGGACCTACGGCGAGGTCGTCTCCATCGGCCTCCGCTCGACGCGCATCGTCACGCCGGACGACAGCCTCGTCTCGGTCCCGAACTCCCAGGTCGTCGCCGACCAGGTGGCGAACGCGAACGCGGGCGAACTCAACCTCCAGGTCGTCACCGACCTCTACCTCCCCGGCTGGGTGGACGTCGGCCTCGCCAAGCGGATTGCCTACGCCGCCGCCGCGAACTCGAAGTACGTCTACCTCGACAAGCCCATCGTCGTCATCGTGAAGGACGAGTTCAAGGAGACGTTCCTGCTCCACCTCAAGGTGAAGGCCTACGTGCTCGACGTGCGCTACGAGTTCCTGCTGATGAGCGACGTGACCGAGGCCGCCAAGGGCGAGTTCCTCCGCCATGGCCTGCTCACCCCGATGCCGACCTTCCGGGCCTATCTCGGCGAGCCACCGCGTGCGGACGAAGCGCTCCCGGCCGAGCCGGACGATCCCACCACCGACGGGGCCGACACGCCCGCCTCCAGCGAAGCCGACCGGCTCGTCGTGACAGCCTCCCGCCCGGACTCCGACGACGACGACGCATGACCGACGCTCCGCCCCCCGACGCCTGGCTCGACTCCGACGCTGACCTCCAGCAGCGGCTCGCCGACCTCGACCGCACCGTCCGCGAGGCCCACGCCGCGCTGCACGCCGAGGTCCGCAGCGAAGCCGTCGAGCCGCTCCGCACGCTCGTCGCCGACACCGCCGCCGCCCACCGTCGTGCGATGGAAGAGTACGGATTCGACCGGCCCCTCGACGCCCCGCCGCGCCCGCCGCGCGTACTGTGGGACGCCCTCACGGCCTACCGCCGCGAGATGACCGGCATCCACACCGCCTTCCGCGAGAGACTCGAAGCACTCGACCTCGGCGCGACGCTCGGCGGGCTTTACGAGCGACTGCTCAAATCGGTCGTGGCGCAGGCGGCCGACGCGCCCTCAGAAGTGCTCCGCGCCGAGCCGCCCGGTCTGATCGAGGCGGAGGCCGGCGATAGCCTCCGGCTTACCACGCGGAAGCTGGCCGAGCGGACGCGGCGCGGCATGCGCACCCTCGGCCTCGACGTCACGAACGGGTTGCGCCGAATGGCCCGGAAAGAGGTCCGGGAGCCCGAGCCCTACGCCCAGGCTGTCCCGCTCCGGTCGCTCCTCGAGGAGCAGACGCGGGTCCGCCTCCCGCACGAGTTTCTCCGGAAACACGAAGCGGTGCAAGTCGAGGCCGCCCGCGCCGTCGCCCGGCTTGAAGCAGCCTTCACCGAGTGGGCGAACAGCCTCCTCCGGCTCGAATCCGGGCTCGACCGCCCGCGCTTCCACGCGACGAACGCGCTCGCGTGGGCTCCTCCGCCCGCCCTCGACGACACGGACCCCATCCCCCCGGCCGACGACGCGCTCATGCTGCAAGTCCGGCGCGTGCGTGAGGTCTCCCAGGCGCTCGATGCCGCCCTCCGGGACTTCGACCTGCCCCTCGCCCCCGTCGCCGACGACGGGCTCGACGAGGCACGCGACGCCCTCGCCGAACGCGTCCGCCGCAGCGGCTACGACAGCGACCCCATCGCCCAGCCGGGCGACGGCGAGCCCCTCAACGAGGTCACCGGCAACGTGCAGCGCTGGACGATGTGGCACCGCAACGTCCTCCGCCGACTCCAGGTCGACGGCCTGCTGCTGAACCTGCGGGAGCAGCTCGTCGAAGAGGTCGAAGCCCTCGTCGATGGCGTGACGGACTCCGTCGTGCTCCCCGTGCGGGCGACGACGCAAGCAGCAGCGACCGTTTTCGCCGACCTCCGCGCCGAAGCCGAAACCGCCTTCGCCCGCCATCACGCCCCGGGCCCCCTCGCCGAAGCGCTCCGCCCCCTGCTCGACCACGCCCTCGGCCACGTGGACCGCGAGATGCTCCCAGCGCTCCAGCCGATCTCGCTCGACCGCGCCGTCGAGGAAGCCGTCGCGGTGATGCGGCAGCGGCTGGGCAAAGCCGTGGCCGTCCTGCCCGAGCAGATCACGCTCCACGCCCGGCTCGGACCGGACCGGGTGGAACAGACGGGCCACGCCGCTGAGGTCGAGCTCCGGCGGATCGTGGGGGATATCCTTAGCGAGGAGTTCGCTGCCCGCCTCGTCAAGAGCGCCGACGCCCTCCGCCAGCCGCTCTTCCGAGCGCTCTCCGATGCCGACGTCATCCGCGATGTCGTCCGCTACAACCTCGAAACGGCGATCCTCGAACTCGAAGCCACCGCCGCTGCCGGCTCGCTTCCGAGAGGCGATGCCGAGCAGGACCACGCCGTCGCGAATGCCCGCGAACTGGCGCTCGACGGGCTCGGCCGGGCAGAGGAACGACTCCACGGCCTCACCGCCCCCATCGTCGAGCCGTGGCGGGCGTTCGTCCGCCGGGCGACGGAGACGTTCGAGGCGGGCTGGACCGCGCTTCAGGACCGCGCGAACGCCGCCAACCTCGTCGAGGCGCAGTTCCTCGATTTCAAGACGCGGACGCAGCGGACGTTCACCCAAGCACGGACCCGCTCGGAGGTGCTCAGCGAACGGGCTGAACTCGCCGGTCGGAAGTGGTTCCGCTTCGGGCGCGTTGAGGCGAAGCGGCTCGTGCAGCTCGGGCAGGCCGCCGCCGGCCTCGCCGCCCAGACCGAAGCGGACCGGCAGCGAACCATCGACGCCCTCGCCGAGTCGGCCCGCCTCCACGCCGGCCTTCCGCTCGTCTACCGCCGGCTGTTCTCGTTCACCCCCCTCACCGACCCCACGCTCTTCGAGGACCGGGCGGAGGCGATCACGCGCGTGGCCGAGCACACCGCGCGGTGGCGGCAGAACCGAGACTCCAGCGCGCTCGTCGTCACGTCCGAGCCCGGCGGCGGCCATACCTCGTTCCTCAACCTCCTCCGCTCCACCACGTTCGCCGAAGACGATCCCGTTACCCTCTATCTCACCGAGCGTCTCGGCGACGAAGAGGCCGTAGCCCGGCGGATCGGCGACGCCCTCGGGGTGGCCGATGCTTCGTCGTTCGACGCGCTCGAAACACGCCTCCTCTCGAACGCCTTCGCCGACCGGCGGCGGGTCTGCCTCGTCGAGGGGCTGGAGCACCTCCTCGTCCGCGCCCCCAACGGGCTCGACCTCATCGAGCGCGCCTTCATCTTCATGTCGCGCACCGACGCCCGCGTGCTGTGGGTCGGGACGATGGTGCTGCCGGGGTGGCGCTTCGTGGAGCGGACGGCCCCGCAGATCACTGGCCTCGTCGACCTCGTGGCGCTCCCCCCGTTCACGCGGGCACAGGTCGAGGCCGCCCTCGTGAAGCGGCACGCGCGCAGCGGGCTCCCCCTCGTCTTCGCCGAGCCCCCCGACCCGCCGACGCTCCTGGCCCGCCGGCTGGGCAAGGCTGCCACGCCCGAGGCGCGGCAGGAAATCCTGCGCGGCGAGTTCTTCGACGGGCTCTACCGCGCGAGCGGCACGAACATGATGCTGGCCCTGCTCTACTGGCTCCGCGCCGCGGACTTCGAAGCCACGGCCGACACCCTCACGCTCCGCCCCGTCCGCCCCCTCGACTTCTCGTTCATCATCGCGTTCGACCTCCCGCGCTCGTTCGCGCTCAAAGCGCTCCTCCAGCACGGCACGCTCACGCTCTCCGAGCACGACCGCATCTTCCGCACCTCGCGCGACGAGAGCTTCCTGATCTTCGAGTCCCTCCACAACCTCCGCCTCATCCAGCAGGCCGACGGCCCCGAAGCAGCGCTCTCGACGCGCCGAAACGGCTCGGCCGCCAGCCTTCAACCGGTGCAGGAGGGCGTACGCTACCGGCTCCACCCGCTCGCGGTAGCCCCCGTCGCGGACGCGCTCCGGGCGAAGAACATGCTGTAGGGATGCCGTGCTACGGGGTGCCCACTGGCTCCCAATCGCAGAGCGGGCATCCAGCATGGGGACCGCCTTCCCCTTGCAAAATCCCACGCCGTGTAGAACTTTCCGTGAAGGCCTGCAGTAGGTACACCTACCTGTCCGCTAGAACTCGACGATTCCCGGCAGCTCTGCCATGTTCGGCGCTCTCTTTCTCCTCTTTGGGCTGATGCCCTTTCTGATCGGGGTCTATGCCTGGCACCTCGTCCGGCGACGCGGTGAGGACGGCCCCGACGAACCGCCACCGCCGCCCGATCCGCAGTCCCCGCTTCCGACCGTGCCCCCGGCCCCCCGCCGCCGCGACCGCGCGCCGCTCCGTCCGCGCCACGTCCGGGCCCGCTGGACCCCCTCCCGCCGCGTCCGCTGAGGCATTACTGCCCAGCGGCTTTTGCCTCGGCATCCGCCTTCGCCATCTCCTCGGCCAGCACTTGGCCCGTCACCAGGTCGCTGTTGATCCGCTCCAGTGCGGCGGTGCGGCGAGCTTCCAGCGCGTTGAGCCGAGCGATCTGCTTCGGGTAGCGGCGCGCGGCTTCCTCCTTCGGCATGTCCAGCGCGAACGCGGCGCGGTTCTGTTCCAGATAGCGCAGGAGGCGAGCGGCCTCGCTAGCCTGGTTCCACGCCGCGATGGGTCCCTTGACTTGTTCCAGGGTGATCACGAGGGCTTCGAGCGTGTCGAGTGCGGCGCCGAGTGCACGCAGGCGGATGGGGTCCACCTGCGTTTCCAGCACGGGGCCAGCGCCTACAGAGTCGGACGTCACGGGGCCAAGTGCCACGGAGTCGGTCGACACGGCGACGTTCGCGTCGGTCGGCGCGGGTCGGTCGGCGGGCTCTGGTTCGGCTCCGCAGGCGGCGAGCGCGACGGAGAGCACGAGGGCGGGGGCGAGGCGGTACAGCAGAGCGAAGAACAGCATCGGAGCAATCGGTCGAGCGGGGTCAGCGCGAGCGGGGCCGTGTCACGCTACCGGACGAGCGTGAGCCGCTGCGTCAGCCATACCGAACCCGCTTCGAGGCGGACAAGGTACGTCCCGCTCGGCAGCCCCGCCGCCTCGAACGCCACCGCCTGCGCGCCCGCCTGCCGAACGCCGTCCACGAGCACCGCCACCTCCCGGCCGAGCACGTCGTACACCACGAGGCGAACGTCCTGCGCCACGGGCAGCGTGAACCCGACCGTCGTGCGCGCCGCGAACGGGTTGGGGTAGGCCGCGTCGAGCAAGAACGTCCCCTCCGGCGTCGTCTCCTCGGCGGCGACGGCTACCGCGTCGTGTGCCAGCAGCGCGTTGGCAAAGAGGTCTGCCTCGTTCTCGCCCGCGACGAAGGCGAACAGCACGGTCTCCGTGGCACCCGCTGCGATGTTGAACGGACCGAGGCCGGTGACGGTACTGCGCTCGGCCGGAGCAGCACCCGGCGCGATCTCCGTCGTGAGCGCCGCGAAGAGTTGGGCGTCGTCGGCCGTCGTCGCGTCGGTACTGTACCCCGAGAGTTCGTCGACACCGAGGGCGACCACGCCGAAATACGGAGATATCTCGACCGGGTCGAAGACGTAGACGAGGTTGAGGGCCTCGTTGACCCCACCGGTATCATCCACCGACGTGTCGCCGGTGTCCCAATCAGCGAAGATGCCGATGTACACGTTCGCAAGATCGGCACCCGACGTGTTCTCGATGGCGAGGTCGAACACGATGAAGGCGTCACCCTGCCGGGCGTACGCGCGTTCGGTGACGGCGAGGCCCAGATCCTCTGAGGCGAACGTCGCAACGACTGCTTGATCGAAGTCCTCGAAGGGAGAATCGAACGGCGGTGTCACCGTCGCGGGCGGGGCGAGCGCCGTCCATTCGGAGACGCCGTCATAGGGGTTGGTGACCACAGTGCCCTCGACGCCGACGAGCACGCTGCTCACGAAGAGGCCGTTCACACCTTCGAAGGTGAAGCCTCCACCGAAGATGAAGCGCGGATCGCTCCCGATGAATCCGTCCCCGTACACCCTCGTCTCGACTGTTCCCGTACCGAGCACAGCGGAGGCGGGCGGAACGAAAGGAGTCGGAATGATCGTGGCGTCCGTGGGCCCATCGGCGAGCGCGGCGAGGATGGCCTGCCCGCTGTCGTAGAAGAGGAAGGCTGCCGGCACCGTGCAGCCCTTCTCCGGGGGGCAACTCAGCGGGATTTCAAGGGGTGGGGGTTCACCGTCGTCCGGCTCATCGTTGTAGATGACGACGGTAACGGCCCCGGCCGCCGACGCATACTGCACCTTGGTGCCGAACGAACACGTGCCACGCATGACGAACGCGATGTTACCTACGACTGCGGCAGCGCTTTCGGCGGTGTAGGGGTTACAGCCCTCATCCGGGAGAGCATCCGGAAAATCGCCCGTAGGCCCAGACGCGACGATGACCAGCGGAAGGGGGCCGACGTCCGTCCCCCCCTCGAATCGAACCTCGATCCGAACCTCATCGGCGAGATATCGGACGCCGTCGACTTCGACGAAGAGGCTGTCCACAGACTGCGCGGCGGCGAGCGCCGGAGTGAGCGCGAGGAAAGCGAGCGTGAGGTAGCGAACGGATCTCATGGACTGCACCGCATCTTCATACAACTGGATACAGGGTTGTATGGCCGGACGGCCTAAAGGTTCAGCAGCACGAGCGGGGCAGACGTACCCTATCTCCCCTCGCGCTCAGCGCGGCAGCCGCTCGGGCATCTCGGCGACGACGTAGGCGAGGATCGCCATCGCCGCCACGCACCGCTGCATCTCGGCGGGGTCGAGCTTGTCGAGCATGTCGGCCTCGGTGTGGTGATACCAGAAGTACTTCGAGCCGTCCACGATCAGGGCCACGCCGGGGACGCCCTCGGCCATGATCGGGCCGATGTCGGCCCCGCCGCCGCCGCGCGTGATGCCCGCTTCCGGTCGCTCCTCCGTCGCCGAGACGACGGGCGCGAGCAACTCGCCGATGGGCTCCAGAAGGGCGAAGGCCTCATCGCCGGCCGTGACGCCGAAGCCGACGGGCGCGAACACCCCGCCGTCCGACTCGACCGCAAGGACGTGGTTCACCACCTCGTCGGCGTGGGCGTCGCGGTAGGCCGTCCCGCCGCGCAGCCCGTTCTCCTCGTTCGTCCACCCGACGACGCGGATCGTGCGGCGCGGCCGCAGCCCGAGCCGCTTCAGCAGGTTCACCGCCTCCCACGCCACGACGACGCCACCGCCGTCGTCCACCGCCCCCTGCCCCACGTCCCACGAGTCGATGTGCCCGCCAATGACGACGATCTCCTCCGGCGTCTCGCGCCCGACGAGTTCGGCGATTATGTTGCGCGAGGGCGCGTCCGGCAGCATCTCGGCCTCCATCTTCAGCGTCACGACGACGCGGTCGCCGCGGTCCTGCATCCGCTGGAGCAGTTCAGCCCCTTCGATGGTCAGCGCGGCGTGGGGAATCTGGGGTAGATCCTCGTCGTAGCGCAGCGTGCCCGTGTGCGGCGTCTGGAGCGAGACCGGCCCGACCGAGCGGATGAGGCCGGCGACAGCCCCATAGCGAGCCGCCTCGCTCGCGCCGCGCGTGCGGTATTGGACCGTCTCGCCATACGTCGTGAACGGGACGTTGAAGAGGACGATGGTGCCTGGCACCTCGTCCTGCCGCGCCTCCAATTCCTCGAACGAGCCGACGACGAGCACCTCAGCCGTAATTCCCTCCGGCGGCGTTCCGACACTGTTGCCCATTCCGAGCATCGCCAACTCCTCACGTCGAGGCTCGACGAGCATAACCGACTCCTCGCCGCGGACCCAGTGCGGGACCATCACCGGCTCGCCGCGGACATTCTCCAGCCCGTCGGACGCCATCTCCGCCAGCATCCAGTCGATGGCGCGTTCGAGGGATTCGCTGCCGCTGAGCCGGTGGCCGTAGGCGTCCACCATCACCGCGAGCCGCTCGTACGCCGCACTGTCGGCGAGAGCGGCTTCGATGATGCGGTCGGCGGCGTCGCGGTAGGAACTGACGTCGTGAGCAGCGGCCGGGGGTGCTGGCTGGGCGGCGAGGGGTGCGGCGAGTGTGAGGAGGAGCAGTATGAGAGGGCGCATGGCACGGCGATTAGGTGGCGGAGGCGCAAGGTACGCCTCCCACATAGCCGTCGAAACGGAATGACGCGTTGCCTACCTGTCGCCGGTCTAATTTCCGGCTTCGCCCACGCATCGCGCTTATGAAACGCCGGGTTCTGCTGACTTTGCTAGGGGTCGTCGCCGGGGCGTCCACGCTCGACTCGTCCGGCGTGCTGATCGGTGCGGCGCTCGGATTCGCGGTAGCGCTCTTCCTCGAACTGCGCGAGGAGGTGGAGACCCTCTCCGAGCGCGTCCTCGACCTCGAAACACGCGGCGTCGCAGCGCCCGTCTCCACGCCTGCCGACGCGCCGTTGGACGAAGCCGTCGTGCCCGAAGAAGCTGTGCCGGTGGACGAAGCCCTTGCTCCCCAACCCGTCGCCCACGTCGAGCCTGCGCCGTTGACCGAGCCGGTCGAAGAACCCGCCGTGGAGCGCGTGCCCGCCGAGCCCTCGCTCGTGGCGCAGGCATGGGCGCTGCTGACGGGCGGCAACCCGCTCGCGCGCATCGGAATCGCGATGCTGTTCGTGGGACTCGTCTTCCTGATCGGCTACGCGGCGGATCAGGGGTACCTCCCCGTCGAGGTCCGGCTGCTGGCGACGGCCCTCGCCGGGATGGCACTCGTCGTCGCGGGCTGGTTACTGCGCCGCCGGGCCGAGGTCTACGCGGTCACGTTGCAGGGCGGCGGCGTGGCGGTGATGTACCTGACCGTGTTCGCCGCTTTCCAACTCTATGACGTCATCGCGCCCGCGCCCGCCTTCGTGCTGCTGGCCGCGATTGCTGCGTTCTCGGCCGTCCTCGCCATCGTGCAGGACGCGCCGGTGCTGGCCGTCGTCGGCGTGCTCGGCGGGTTCGGCGCGCCGGTGCTGGCCTCGACGGGGCAGGGTGACCACGTGCTGCTGTTCTCGTACTACGCCGTGCTGAACGCGGGCGTCTTCGGGATCGCCTATTTCAAGTCGTGGCGCTCGCTCTACCTCGTCGGGTTCGTCTGCACGTTCGTGATCGGCGGGGTGTGGGGCGGGCTCCAGTACGAGCCGGCGCTCTTCGCCACGACGGAGCCGTTCCTGATCCTGTTCTTCGCGCTCTACTTCACGATCCCGGTCCTCGCCACCCGCCGCCGCACGCCGCACCTCACCGCGGCCATCGACGGGTCGCTCGTCTTCGGGCTGCCCGTGGCGGCGTTCGCGCTGCAAGCCGTCCTCGTCGAGCCGTTCGCCTTCGGGCGGGCGTGGAGCGCGTTCGCCCTCGCGCTCCTCTACCTCGGCACGGCGACGGCGCTCGTGCGGCCGAACCGCCCCGAGGCGCGTCCGCTCGTCGAGGCCTTCTTCGCCATCGGTCTCACCTTCGCTACGCTCACGATTCCGTTCGCGCTCGACGCGGTGTGGTCGGGGGCGCTGTGGCTGCTCGAGGGCGCGGCGCTGGTGTGGACGGGCGTGCGGCAGCGGCGGCTGTGGCTGCGGCTGGCCGGCCTCGGGCTCGGGCTCGTCGCCATCTTCACGCTCATCAACGAGGAGGCGCTCTCGTTCGACTCGGTGCCGCTCGGCGTCCGGCTCTCGGGCTGGCTGGCCGCGCTCACGCTCGGGGCCTCGGCCTACTGGCTCCACACGGGGGAGTCGGTGCGGCCGTGGGAGCGTCGGCTGAGTCCCCTCGTCCTCCTGCTCGGGGTGTACCTGTGGTGCGCGAGCGGGCTGACGCTCATCGCCGACCGGGTGACGGACGACCTCGTGCTGACCGTGCTGCTCGGGTTTTTCGCGGTATCGGCGTGGGCGTTCGTAGAAGCCGGACGGTCGCTGCGCTGGCCGGCGCTCGGGGCGGTCGGACTGCCGTTGCTGCTGGGCGCGGGGTACCTGCTCTTCCCGCTGTTCCTCGTCATCCACGAACACCCGTTCGCGCACGGCGGCTGGCTGGCGTGGCCGGTGGCGTTCGTGCTGCTCGCCTTCGTGCTGGTCCGGCGCGAGGGCGTCTCGCTCCCCCGCCGCCTCGGCTTCGCGCACGCGGCGGCGCTCTGGCTCCTCGCCCTCGTCGCCACGAGGGAGGCGGCGTGGGCGCTGGATCGGTGGACCGACGGCGGCATCGGGTGGGCAGAGGTGGGCGTCGGCGTCGTGCTCGCCGGGCTCGTGCTCGCCGTGCTGCGTCCTCCGGCCCCGTTCGCACGGTGGATGCAGCCACACCGCTCGGCCTACCTCCGGCTCGGAGCAGGCGGGCTCGCCGTGGCGCTTTTGGGCTGGTCTCTTCTCACCAACCTCTACAGCGCGGGCGATCCGGCCCCACTGCCCTACATCCCGCTCCTCAACCCGTTCGACCTCGCGCATATCGCTGCCCTCCTCGTCCTCACGCTCACCGTCCGCATGTTCGTTCGGGGCGAGCGCCCGCTGCCCGCTGCTACGGTCTCGCTGCTCTACGCCGCGCTCAGCCTCGGGGTGTTCGTCGCCGTCAGCGGGCTCGTGGCGCGGATGGTCCACCACCTCGCCGCCGTCCCGTTCACCGCCGACGCCCTCTTCGCTTCGACCCTCTTTCAGACGGCCCTCTCGATTGCATGGGCGCTGCTCGCGATGGCGGTGATGATCACGGCGACGCGGCTGCGGCTACGGGTGCCGTGGTTCGTCGGGGCAGCACTGCTCGCGCTCGTCGGAATCAAGCTGATCGCCGTGGACCTCTCGAACGCGGGCACGCTCGCGCGGATCATTTCGTTCGTCGGCGTCGGCCTGCTCGTGCTGCTGATAGGGTATTTTTCGCCGGCCCCGCCGCGCCTCGACGAGCCCGAAGAGGCCGAGCCCGAGCCGGTAGCGATGCCCTAGCGTGCTTCGCACTCGGATTTGGGGGTGGGAGGGTGGGGGTATGGGAGTCGGTCGCTCCGGCAAGGCCTGATCTCATTCCCCACACGCTCACCCACCCAACCTCCCCATCGAAAAACACTCTGGCCTCCCGCCGTACCCATGCGATTCCTGCCGTCTGTTTTGCTTCTGCTCGTCACGTGTGCCGCGACGGCGCAGGTGGTGCCCTCCGACTTCGCGTACGGGGCCGAACTCACGCTCGACGGCGACGGGCCGATCTACCGCGTGCCGGTGCCGCCAGCCGTCTACCGCAGCGCTGTCCGCACCGACCTCGGCGATGTCCGCGTCTTCAACGGGGCCGACGAGCCGGTGCCGCACGCCGTCGAGCACGCCACCACGAGCGCCGAGGCGACCCGAACCCTCGCCCTCCCCTTCTTCGCCCTCAGCGACACGACGCGCACCGCCGACCCCGAACTCCTCGTCCGCCGCGATGCAGCGGGGACGGTGATCGAGCTCGCCCCGCGCTCCGGCCGCAGCGACCAACCCCGCGCCGCCTACCTCCTCGACACCCGCGCCACGACTCGGCCGGTCCGCCGCCTCACCTTTTTCTGGGCCGACGACGTGCCCGGCTTCGTGACCTCGGTGCAGATCGCCACAAGCCCCGACCTCGCCCGGTGGACAACTCACGTCCACGACGCCGCGCTCGCCGATCTGAGACAGAGCGGGCAGCGCCTCGTCCGCCGCTCGGTCCCGCTCGACCCGCCGACGGCCGCGCCGTTCCTGCGCGTGACGTGGCCCGACGGAGAGGCCCTACCGCCGCTCACCCGAGTCGAAGCCGAGGTCGCCGAGGCCGAGCAGCCGGTGGAGCGCTCGTGGCTGGCCGCCTCCCTCCTCCGTGCGACCGGCTCCGTGTATACGTTCGATCTCGACGCCCGCCCGCCCGCCGACGGCGCGCGCATCCGGCTGCCCGAGGTCAACACGCTCGCCCGCGCTACGCTCGCCTCCGCCGAAGCGCTGGACGGCCCGTGGCGCACCCGCGCCTCCGGCCCCATCTATCACCTCCGCATCGACGACACGGAGCTGACGACGCCGGAGCTCTCGTTCGAGCCCACGTCTGCCCGCTACTGGCGGCTGAGCGTCGAGCCCGAGGGGGCGCTCGGCAGCGAGCCGCCTGTGCTGGAGATCGGCTACGTGCCGGAGACCGTGCTGTTCGTCGCGCGCGGGAAGGGACCGTTCCGCCTCGCCTTCGGCAGCTACGCGGCAAAGCCGGCGGGGCTCAGCCCGTCCACCGTCCTCACGAGCGCGCCCCGCGTCGGCACCGCAGCCCTCGTCTCTCCGGCCCGCGCGGGCGAGCGGTTCGACCTCGCCGGCCCGGCCGCGCTCCGCCCCTCGGACGCCCTCTCGACGCAGCGGCTCCTCCTGTGGGCCGTGCTCGTCCTCGGCGTGGCGCTGCTGGGCTGGATGGCGTGGCGGCTCCTCCGACAGATCCGGGCCGAGCACGACGGGTGAGGATGTGATGCGTGAGATTAAACGCAACGGAACTGCTCGACCTCACGCATCACGTTTCACGCATCACCCTCACCGGTTCTGCTTGTCCTGTGCCTGCCGACGGCGCTTGGCCCGCACGCGCGCGTCGCGATCCGTCTCGTCGGCCTGATCGGTCAGTGGCACCTCGTCGGAGTCGTATTCGCCGTACCAGCACGAAAGGGCGAGGGCGAGGGCGAGGTCCCGGTGCTCGCCGAGATCGACGGGGCCGGCATTGCGGTCGTCTTCGAGGCCGTGACGGCGCGTCGGGACCGTGAGGGCTTCGTCGATGGTCGCCGTGCGGTCCTGCGCGTCGCCGCCGATCTTGGCGGTCGAGAGCGGCGCGGCAGAGCCGGAGAGCTCGGGCACGGCGGGCTTCGGGCCGTCTTCGGGGATCGTGTCGGTCGGGATGCCGGTCGTCTCTTCGCGAGCGAGGGCCGCCATCTGCGGCGAAGCCTCGTCGGCCCCGGCGTCGTCGCTCATCGCACCGTACAGCGCCGCGAGCACAGCGGACAGTTCGTCCTGCTCGTTCGGCATCTCGACGGTGCGGTGACGGTAGACGGCCTCGAACGTGTCCACGAGCGTCTGCTCGGTCACGCGCAGCGTGTCGTCCCCGCCGCTGCCGCCGACCTGCACGGGGACCGCGCTTAGGCCTGCTTTGCTGAAGCGGTCGGCCACCTTCTGCCCGCCCATCACGACGACCGTGACGTGCCCGGTGTACTGTTCCTCATCGGCGAGGAGGTCTTGAATGGTCTCTACCGGATCGTTGGCCTCGAAGCGGCCGAGGTCACGAATGAAATAGCTCGGATCGTCTTCGCCGGGTCGGGTATCCTGCTCGGTGAGCACGTAGGCGACGGGCGTGTTGGACGAGGCAGCGGTGCTGACAGCACAGATGAATTGCGACATGGATCGTGGGATAAGCGGAGGGAGAAGGGGGAGGTTGTACGGCCCGACGCCTGCATGCTGTTCCGAAATTGACTCCGTATCGACTCATTTCGCAGAGGTATCGTGAGTCTCGGCGTTTGTCGGAACGCATCCGGGGGGCGTTCCCGTACCATCACCTGTTCGTTTTCAAGCGCCACCCCCACCAGTGCCCACGGGCCTTCGTTATGTCTGACGCTACTCCCTTCAACAAAGAGCCCCTCCCGACTCGCCGGAAGCGCATCCCGCTCGCCCGCGCGTTCCGAGGGCTACAGCGCCGTATTACCCTCTACCGCACCGTCTCCGTCGCGGCGGTCGTTGCGCTCGTCGCACTCACCGCGTTCACGGTGCTCCAGGCCAACGAGCAGCCCGAGCCCGTTCCGCTCGGTACAGGCAAAGCGGGCGTCACCGGCGTTACCGCCGCTCCGCCCGCCATCGAGACCCCCGACGCGACGCGCCGGGCGGAAGCGCGTCCCTCCGCCGCGCCACAGCACCTCGGCAGCGGCGATGCGAGCTACTACGGCGAAGAGCTCGCCGGCAACCCCACCGCCAGCGGCGAGCGCTTCGACCCGAAGCAGCTCACGGCTGCCCACCGGACGCTCCCCATCGGCAGCCGCGTTCGCGTCACGAACACGCGCACCGGCGACGCCGTCGTCGTCCGCATCAACGACCGCGGCCCCTTCCACGGGCAGCGCGTCATCGACCTCTCCAAAGAGGCTGCACGGCGGATCAACATGCTCGGCAGAGGGACCGCCCGCGTGAAGCTCGAACTTCTCCCGCGCAACGTCTAGCGCCGCATTCGGACGCTCACACACGGCCTTTTGCGTAGGCTGTGCCCCCTCTCTCCTCCGGACTCCTCTCCCCCGGTGCCAAGGGACTTGGACAGGGCCTGCCCCAGACGCCGATCCGGGGTGAGAGGCCTTCGGGACAGCGCAACGAACAGAGTCCCCTCTCGCGTTTCCGCACCGCGTTTCGGATCAGTGCTTAACAGTGTTATCTTCCCCACCCCCATCCGTGTGGTGGGGCTCCCCTTTTTACCGGCTTATCCAACGCTCCTATGCCCCACTACAGCTCCATTGACGAAGTGATCGCGTCCTACCCCCAGCGCTTCAACGCCGAGAAAGCCGAGGGCGTCGACGACATCGTGCAGATGGACCTCAGCGGCGAAGGCGGCGGGCAGTACACGCTGCACGTCCACGATCAGCAGGTGGACGTCTCGGAAGGCGTCGCCGAGAACCCGACCCTTACCGTTATCGCCCCCGCCGACGTCTGGCTCAGCGTCGAGAACGGGGAGACGAACCCGATGATGGCGATGATGTCGGGCAAGGTGAAGCTGAAGGGGTCCGTTCCGTTCGCCACCAAGTTCATGGGGATGTTCGGCGGGAAAAACTGAACGGCTTCGCTATTCGAGCAGCGACTTTGGGGGCGCACGGCTGTGCGTCCCCTTCTGTATCCGACCGCTACGGTGCGGGCGTCATCGGGTCTGGATACACCAACGTATAGCCGAGCCGCTCCTTGAGCCGCTGGTTCGAAACGATTTTGTACCCGTCCGCCTCGGTTCCGTCGAAGGTAGGCGGCTCCAGCCCGTGGGCATCTGCCCAGGCCGGGTAGAGCCGGCGGCGCGTCGGGTGGTGATCGGCGCAGACGTTGAACGTCGCGCCTCGCGCCTCGCGCTCCAACACGGCTCCGATCGCTCCGATCACGTCGTCGCGGTGGACGAGGTTGACGGGAGCTTCTCCGCCGGGGAGATCGCGCTTGCCAGCGAAGTAGCGAGCCGGGTGGCGACCGTAGCCGTAGAGCCCGGCCAGCCGAAGCACCGTCGTGTCGAACGCTGTCGCTCCGTAGAACACGCGCTCGGCCGCGAGCACGGCCGCGCCGTTGCGCCGAAGCGGCACCCCCTCGTGCGCTCCCGCGTCGGATTCCGTCACGACGTCGTCGAGGTCTGGGTAGACGGAGGTAGAGCTCGTCATCAGCACCCAGTCCGTGCCTGCGGCTTCGGCGGCGTGCCGCACGGCACTCGCCACGGCCGGATAGGCGAGCGGACTGCCCGACGGCGGGACGCAGAACACGAGTGCGTCGGCAGCGAAGAAGGTATCGAGGTCGTCTCCCTCTACGGTCTCGCCTCCCTCTACGGTCTCGCCGATCGTGAGGTGATGAGGATGGATGCCAGAGGCCGAGAGCAGGTCCCGTCTGTCGGGCGTCGTCGTGCTACCATGAACGGTGTGGCCCTGCTGCGCGAGGGCTTCGGCGAGCGGGAGCCCAAGCCAGCCGCAGCCCAGCACACTGATTGTTCGGAGCTTCATATCCATCCCCTATCTTGTCGAGCTAATACAGAAAATACGTAGCGCATGCCGAGAATCGGCCAGCGCTACACAACCTTTCCTCCCGCCCCCCTTTGCCATGAACCGATTGCTCCGCACTTGGCCTACCAGCCTCGCTGCTCTGCTCCTGCTCGTTCTCCTCCCCATCGCCGGTTGTGACAGCGACAACCCCGAAGGCGTCTCGGCCGACGTAAAGGTGATGAGTTACAACCTCTACCTCGGCGGCGATCTCTTCCCCGTCACGGCGGCGACCTCTAACGAGGAAGCCATCCAGCGCGTGACGGAGCTCTGGGCCACGATCCAGGCTTCCCGCTTCGACCTCCGCGCCCAAGCCATCGCGGACATCATCGAGGCCGAAGGGCCGGACCTCATCGGCCTCCAGGAGGTGTCGCGCTACCGGACCCAGACACCGAGCGACTTCGTCACCGGCACTACGGCACCGAATGCGACGACGCCTGCCATCGACTTCCTCGCCCTACTCATGGCCGAGCTCAACACACGCGGCCTCGACTACCGCGTCGTCATCGAGCAGGAGAACGCGGACGTGGAGCTGCCGGCTGCGCTCGTACCCGCCCCGATGCTGCCCAGCGATTTCATCGACGTGCGCCTCACCGACCGCGACGTGATCCTTGCCCGTTCCGGGGTGACGACCTCCAATCCCAACACCCTCACGTTCAATACCCAAGTCTCGATCAGCGTCCCGCCCGGTAACCCCGATCCGCTCGAGTTCACGCGCAGCGCCCAGTGGGTCGAGGCCACCGTCGACGACGTGACGTTCACCTTCGCCAACACCCACCTCGAAGTTGAGGTCACGCTCCCACCGGAAGCGCCGGGACAACCCCAGGAAGGCCAGGCGATCGAGCTCATCAATGCGCTCCGTACGGAGCCTGCTCCCGTCGTGCTCGTCGGCGATTTCAACAGCCCGGCCGACGGCTCCGGCACCCGGAGCTACGGCGTCCTCACAGCGACCTACACGGACGCCGCCGCCGAAGCCGGGGTGACGGGGAACACCTGCTGCCAGGATCCCGACCTTCGCAACGACGACTCCGAGCTCGACTCGCGGATCGACCTGATCCTCTACCGGGGCGCTGTCGATGTGACATCCGCCGAGGTCGTCGGCGATGAAGCGGCAGACCGGGTGGACGTAAATGGTGCGTTGCTGTGGCCGAGCGATCACGCGGGCGTCGTTGCCACGCTGCAGGTACAGAACTAGCGGTCACCGATTCCTGTCGCGCGAAGCTGAGAGGCGAATCTTCTTGCCTGCATGAAACTCCGCACTTCTAACTAAACGTCAGTCGCGGGTTGAAGTAGAGAACGGGTTGGCAAGTCGCTGCGTCGTGCGTAGGGTGGAGTTGACCACTCCCCTCGCACCAGCAACCCCGCCAACCCGATGACCAGCAATGTACTCGACCAGGCCACCC
>JBBSMX010000032.1:0-33207 GCA_038232935.1 Rhodothermales bacterium
GGGATGTTCTTCCTCGCGGAGTACGTCAACCTGTTCATCGCCAGCATGATCATCACGACGCTCTTCCTCGGCGGCTACCTCGTCCCCGGCGAGATCTTCTTCGCCGACGCGCTCTACGCGAGCGGGCTGGGCTGGCTGATGGCCGTGCTGCAGGTGGGGGCGTTCTTCGTCAAGTCGGCGTTCATGGCGTTCGTGTTTATCTGGGTGCGGTGGACGCTCCCGCGCTTCAAGTACAACCAGCTTATGAACATCGGCTGGAAGTACATGCTGCCGATTTCACTCGCCAACATCGTCGTGATCGCCGGGCTCGTCGCACTCTGGCACGCCATCGCCGGGTGACCCCGCTGGGCGGTGCGGATTTAACGCGGGGGCGATTGGCATATCGCCGCTACGTTGTTTAACGTGATGGCACTAACGCGAAGGCTTGCTCCGCGTTACCTTCTCGTCCCCCTTTCACCTCGCCCTCGCTCGTCATGGCCGAATCCGTCGTCGCTACCTCCGAGACCGAACTCCAGCACCTCCAGGACCTCGCCGCCACCACCCTGCGCGGCCTCGCCATCGACGGCGTCGAGAAGGCGGATTCCGGTCACGCGGGTCTGCCGATGGGGATGGCCGATGCCGCCGTCGTCCTCTGGACCGAATTCCTCCGGCACAACCCTGCCGATCCGGCGTGGGCCGACCGCGACCGCTTCGTGCTCTCGGCCGGGCACGGCTCGATGCTGCTCTACAGCCTGCTCCACCTCTCCGGCTACGAGGACCTGCCCCTCGATCAGCTCAAGCGCTTCCGGCAGTGGGGGAGCAAGACGGCCGGCCACCCCGAGAACTTCCTCGCGAAGGGCATCGAGACGACCACCGGCCCGCTCGGGCAGGGCATCTCGAACGCCGTCGGCATGGCCATCGCCGAGAAGCATCTCGCGGCCACGTTCAACACGGACGAGCACCCCGTCGTCGATCACTGGACCTACGTGATTGCCTCCGACGGCGACTTGATGGAAGGCGTCTCGAACGAGGCGTGCTCGCTCGCCGGCCACCTCGGCCTCGGCAAGCTGATCGTGCTCTACGACGACAACCACATCACCATTGACGGCCCCACCACCCTCTCGTTCTCCGAGGACCCGGTGGCCCGCTACGCCGCGCTCGGCTGGCACACCATCGGCCCCATCGACGGGCACGACAAGGCGGCCGTCCGCGACGCCCTCCACACGGCGAAGGGCGTGCTCGACCGGCCGAGCTTCATCGCCTGCCGCACGACCATCGGATTCGGCAGCCCCAACAAAGCGGGCACCTCCGGCATCCACTCGGACGCACTCGGCGAGGCCGAGGTGAAGCTGACGAAGGAGAACCTCGGCATTCCGCTGGAGCCGACGTTTTTCGTGCCGGACGAGGTGAAGGCGTTCATGGGACAGGCCGCCTGCGAGCGGGCCTCGGCGCAGTCGGAATGGAACGAGCGGTGGGATGCGTGGCGCGACGCGAACCCCGATCTCGCCGAGCGGTGGGACGCGATGCACAGCCCGACGCCGCCCGGCGATTGGGAGTCCAAGCTGCCGACGTTCGACGCCGATGCGAAGGGGATGGCGACACGCGCTTCGAGCGGGAAAGTCCTCGACGCCATCTTTATGGCCGTCCCCGCGCTCATGGGCGGCTCGGCCGACCTCACGCCGTCCAACAAGACGCAGGCGAAGGAGGCGCACGACTTCTCCGCGGCGAACCCGGAGGGCCGCTACCTCCGCTTCGGCGTGCGCGAGCACGGGATGGGCTCGATCCTCAACGGCCTCACGATCCACGGCGGGCTGCGCGGCTTCGGTGGGACGTTCCTCGTCTTCTCCGACTACATGAAGGCCGCCGTCCGGCTCTCGGCGCTGATGGAGGTCCCCGTAACGTGGATCTACACGCACGACTCCATCGCGCTCGGCGAGGACGGGCCGACGCACCAGCCCGTCGAACAGCTCGCCGGGCTCCGCGCGATCCCGCGCATGCACGTCGTCCGCCCGGCCGATGCGAACGAGACGGCCCAGGCGTGGTGGCTCGCGCTGAAGCGGGAGGACGGGCCGACGCTCCTCGCCCTAACCCGTCAAGGCGTCCCGACGCTCGACCGCTCCGAGTACGCCTCGGCCGAGGGCACCCGGCGCGGCGCGTACGTGCTCGCCGACACGGACGGTGAACCGGACGTGCTGCTCCTCGCCACCGGCTCCGAGGTCCACCTCGCGCTCGGCGCACGGGAGAAGCTCGCCGCCGACGGTATCGCCGCCCGCGTCGTGTCGATGCCGTGCTGGGAGATCTTCCGCGCGCAGGATGAAGCGTACCGCCACGAGGTGCTGCCGCCACACATCACCGCCCGCGTCGGCGTCGAGGCGGCGAGCCCGATGGGGTGGCACGAGTGGGTCGGCCTCGAAGGTACGGTGATCGCGATCGACCGCTTCGGTGCGTCGGCACCCGGCCCGGAGGTATACGAGCACCTCGGCTTCACGGTCGATGCCGTCGCGGACGCTGCGCGCAAGCTCGTCAACGGCTGACTGCGATGTTGCTCTCCGCTTCCATTCTCGGCGCTGATTTCGGCCACCTCGAACGCGACGCCCGCGCCGCCGTCGACGCCGGCTGCGAGTGGTTACACATCGATGTGATGGACGGTCATTTCGTGCCGAACATCTCGCTCGGCGTGCCCGTGATGCGGGGGCTGAAGTCGCTCTCCGACGAGACCGGAACGCCGCTCGACGTCCACCTCATGATCGCGGAGCCGGAGCGCTACGTGGAGAACTTTGCCGAGGCGGGCGCCCACGTCATTACGGTCCATCAGGAGGCGACGCCGCACCTGCACCGCGTCGTGCAGCAGGTCAAAGAGACGGGCGCGAAGGCCGGCGTCGCGATCAACCCGGGGACCCCGCTCTACCTCCTCGAAGACGTCCTGCCGATCCTCGACCTCGTGCTCGTGATGTCGGTAAATCCTGGCTTTGCGGGGCAGGCATTTATCCCGGCCTCGGTGCGGAAAGTCGGCCGGATGCGCGGGCTCATTGACACGCTCGGCGCGGGCGCGCTCGTGGAGGTGGACGGCGGCGTGAGTCCGGCGAACGCGCGCGATCTCATGGACGCGGGTGCCGACGTGCTCGTGGCCGCGAGCGCGATCTTCAGTGGGGGCGATATCGCCGATAATGTGGCCTCATTTCGTCAAGCTATGCTGCGGACCGCGTAGGCGGCATAGTGCTTGCACATCTACGTAGTGCGCCCGAATCCGGGAGCGAACGGTTCCTCTCTACCTCGCAGTGTCCACCCTATCTGACACTGAGGTTGGAATCGTCCTCATCATCTCTAGTGGAGACAGGACATGGGCGAAGGCACCCCGGTCGAAGTGCTCATCGTGGAAGACAATCCGGGCGACGTGGAGCTGGCAAAAGAAGCGCTGCGTGAGACGTCCATCCCGCTGCGTTTGCACGTCGCCGAGAACGGGGAGGAGGCGCTGAGCTTCCTGCGGCGGGAAGGGGAATACGCCACGGTGCCGCTCGTGGATCTCGTCCTGCTCGATCTCAACATGCCGAAGAAGAGCGGGCACGAGGTGCTGGACGAGATGAAGAAGGACGCGGACCTCCGGCTGGTCCCTGTAGTCGTGTTCACGTCGTCCTCGGCCCGCGAAGACATCGAGCGGGCGTACGACCGCTACGCGAACTGCTACATCACCAAGCCCGGCGACCTCGACGAGTTGGTGAGCGTGGTCCGGGCCATCGAGTCATTCTGGTTGACGGTGGTGCGGCTGCCGCGCCGCATCGTGGCCTGAGTCCGGGCTCCTTTCTCGTCGTAGCGGGCTTCAGGGCTTCGTAGATTCGCGGGCGAACCCCGAGTCGCCCATGCCCGCTACTGCCCGCGTCGTTCCGCTCACTCCCGTCGATAAGGTGTACACCTACCTCGTCCCGGCGGAGCTGGAGGCGGAGGCGGTGCCCGGCGCGCGCGTCGTCGTGCCGTTCGGACCGCGCACGCTCACCGGCGTGATCGCCGCGCGAGGGGAGGGGAGCGGCGACCGGCTCAAGTCGATCCGCGACGTGCTGGACGATGAGCCAGCATTCTCGCCCGTCCTGCTCCGGCTGACGAAGTGGATCGCGGCCTATTACGTCTGCGCGTGGGGCGAGGTATTGAAAGCTGCGCTCCCGGCCGGAGCGACCGTTGAGAGCCAGCGTGTGGTGTACCGGACCGAGCGGCCCGCGCTCGAACTCAACGGCACGGGCCGGCGCGTGCTCGACGCGCTCGAAGGGGGAGGACCGCAGCCCGTGGGTTCGCTGCAGAATAGGCTGGATGGCGTCACGGCGAGTCTGCTGCGTCGGCTCGAACGGGACGCACTCGTCCGCATCGAAAAGGAACTGGCTCCGCCCTCTGTGTCCGTTAAGACCGAGTGGCATCTACGGCTCGCCGATGGAGTCGAGCCGGCCGAGGCGGCCACGGCGCTGCGAGGGTCGAAGCAAACGGCCGTCGTCGAAGCCCTAGCACGGTTGCGAAACGAGGGTGACGAGGAGCCCCGGCAGGCCGAGGTGCTCGCCGCTACCGGTGCGTCGAGCGCGACGGTGAAGAGCCTCATCGACAAAGGGCTCGTCGCGCGTGTCGAAGTAGAAGCGATCCGCACGCCGTTCGACGCACTGCCCGAACCGGCCCCGCCGCCGGTGCACGCGCTCCACGCGGGGCAGACGACGGCGCTGGCCCAGATCGGCGAAGCTCTCGCGGCGCGGGAGCCGAAGACGTTCCTACTCCACGGCATCACCGGCAGCGGCAAGACCGAGGTCTACATCCAGGCCCTCAAGCAGACACTCGCTGAGGGGCGGACCGGCATCGTGCTCGTCCCCGAGATCGCGCTCACCCCACAGACCGTCCATCGCTTCCGCGCCCACTTCGGCGACCGCGTGGCCGTGCTCCACTCGCGCATGAGCGCGGGCGAGCGCTACGACGCGTGGCGCCACCTCCAGAGCGGCCGGTTCACCGTCGCCATCGGCCCGCGCTCGGCCATCTTTGCTCCGCTCACAAACGTCGGACTGATCGTCGTGGACGAGGAGCACGAGGCGAGCTACAAGCAGTACGACCCCGCGCCGCGCTACCACGCGCGCGACGTGGCCGTGATGCGCGCCCGCCTCGAAGGGGCCGTCTGCATCCTCGGCAGCGCCACGCCGAGTCTGGAGAGCTACCTCAACGCGAAGTCCAGCAAGTACACCCTCCTGCGGATGCCCGTCCGTGTGCCCGTACCCGGCCGTGAAGCCGCCGAGCTTCCCCCCGTCGAGATCGTCGACCTCGCGTGGGAGAAGAAGGTGAGGCGGCTAAAAGGGGCACTCTCACACCCACTCCGCGAGGCCATCCGTGACCGGCTCGCGAAGGGCGAGGGCATCATCCTCTTGCAGAACCGGCGCGGCTACAGCCCCGTCGTCACGTGCGACGACTGCGGGTGGACGCCGCACTGCCGCGACTGCGCCGTCAGCCTCACGTTCCACAAAAGCCACCGCCACCTTCGCTGCCATTACTGCGGCCGGGTTGAGCCGTTGCCCACCGCATGCCCGAAGTGTGGATCGGCGGAGTTGACCCAGCTCGGAGCCGGGACGCAGCGGGTCGAGGAGGAGCTCGCCGAGGTTTTCCCCGACGCCCGCGTGCTGCGGATGGACCTCGACACGACCGGACGAAAGAACGCGCACCAGTGCATCCTCGATGCCTTCGGGCGCGGCGAGGCCGATATCCTCATCGGCACACAGATGGTAGCGAAGGGGCTGGACTTCGAGCGCGTCACGCTCGTCGGTGTCGTGGATGCGGACACGGGGCTGCTGCTGCCGGACTTCCGCTCGGCCGAGCGGACGTTCCAGCTTCTCATGCAAGTCGCCGGTCGGGCCGGGCGCGGAGCCCTCCGGGGCGAGGTCATCCTCCAGACGCGGAGTCCCGAGAACGCGGCGCTCCAGCACGCCGCCGCACACGACTTCCTCGGCTTCCTCCGCACCGAGCTACCGGACCGGCGGGCACTTGGCTACCCGCCCTTCGGCCGGCTCGTCGGCATCGAGTTCAAAGGGCCGGACGAGCGGGGGGTGCAACAGGTGGCGGAGCGGTGGACGCGCCTGCTCCGACAGCAGGCCGGGGCCGCCGAAGTGCTTGGGCCGGAGCCCGCGTTCATCGGACGCGTGAAAAAGCAATACCGCTTCCACACGATCGTCAAAGCGGCTCCGACGCAGCACGCCTACGCGCTCCCGCGCCTCATCCGCGCCGTGAGCGAGCGCTTCGGGAATCCGCCAAAGGGCGTCCGCATCAACGTAGATGTGGATCCGGTGGGACTGCTTTGAGGAACTGCGCTTGAATATCGCGTGACCGGAACCCACGGGCTGGGTGCTACCGTATATTGCGACCACTGGTTATGAAGTCGACCGCCTGCGCTTGCAGGCCCGTCGGCGAAATAAGGGCAAGTCCCGTACGGCCAGCTCCCCTCGAACTCCGTCAGGGCCGGAAGGCAGCAGCGGTAGAGGGTCGTAGCGGCGCGATGCGGGTCGCTTGCCCTTATTTCGTTGATGTGGGTCGAGGCCGCTAGATCGTAGTTTCCGGCCGCCCTCTCTTTTCGCGAACAGCCCAGAGCTATGTCTTCGTACGACGCCATCATCGTCGGTGCCGGTCCCGGCGGTGCCACCGCTGCCGCCTTCATGGCCCGCGCTGGCCTTCGCCCGCTCCTCCTCGATAAGGACACGTTTCCCCGCGACAAGATCTGCGGCGACGCGATCTCCGGCAAAAGCGTGGACGTGATGAAGCGGCTCGGGATGATGGACGAGATGGTCGCCGCCGAGCAGATCGGGAGCTGGGGCGTCACCTTCAGCGGGCCGTACGGCGACGAGGTGGCGATCCCGTTCACGAAGATGCTCGATCAGCCCGTCGCGCCCGGATTCGTCTGCGCCCGGCTGGAGTTCGATCAGCTCGTCTTCGACCAAGCCGTGAAAGCCGGTGCCGAAATCTGGCAGAACGCTAAAGTCACCGGGCTGATCATGGACGGCGGCCGCGTGCTCGGCATCGAGGTCGAACACGAGGGCGAGACCAAAGAGGTCCGCGCGCCCCTCACGATTGGGGCCGACGGCCCGTACTCCACCGTCCTCCGCGCGCTCGGGATGGAGCAGCTCGACGAGAAGCACTACTGCGCCGGGCTCCGGTCGTACTACAAAGGCGTGACCGGCTTCCACGAGCGCAACCACGTCGAAATTCACTTCGTGGATGAGGCCATCCCCGGCTACTTCTGGATCTTTCCGATGGCGAACGGGATGGCGAACGTCGGCGTCGGCATGCTCTCGAGTGTTATCAAAAAGAAGGACATCAAGCTCAAGCCGCTGCTCGAAGTGCTCGTCGATCACCCGCGCTTCCGGCACCGGTTCGAAAACGCCGAGCGTATAGGGAAGGTGCAGGGCTGGGGCCTCCCGCTCGGCTCGAAGCCCCGCACAATGCACGGCGACGGCTGGCTCCTCCTCGGCGATGCCGCCAGCCTGATCGACCCGTTCACGGGCGAGGGGATCGGCAACGCGATGGTCTCGGGCGAGAAGGCCGCCGAGTGGGCCGGGTACGCGAAGGCGTTCAACGACTACTCGGCCGCCCACCTCAAAGGGTACGAAGACGCCGTCCTCAGCTACCTCGGCGACGAGCTCAAGCTGAGCCATGCCATGCAGCGGCTCGGCAACTGGAAGTGGCTGCTGAACACGGTCGTCAGCAAAGCCAGCCGCTCGAAGGAGCTCGCCGACGCGATATCGGCCATGTTCGACGACGAGAGCCAGCGGAAGAAGCTGGTGTCGCCGCTGTTCTACCTCCGGGTGCTGACGGCCTAGGGCCATGACTGTCCTCTCGGCCGCCGTGCTGCTGTTCCTGGTGATGGACCCGCTCGGGAACGTGCCGTTCTTCCTGAGTGCGCTCAAGCAGGTCGAGCCGGCGCGGCAACGGGTGGTCGTCGTGCGCGAGTTGCTCATCGCGCTCGGCGTGCTCGTGCTCTTCCTCTTCGCCGGGCGCTACGTACTCGCCGCGCTCCACATCACCGAACCCGCGCTTTCGATCGCTGGCGGGGTGATCCTCTTCCTGATTGCGCTGCGGATGATCTTCCCGTCGCCGGAGCGGCCGTTGCACGAGACCGTCGAAGGCGAGCCGTTTATCGTCCCCCTCGCGATTCCGTACGTCGCCGGCCCGTCCGCGCTGGCGACGGAGTTGCTGCTGATGAGCCAGGAGCCGGACCGCTGGCCGGAGTGGCTGCTCGCCGTGCTGCTCGCGTGGGCGCTCTCCGGCATCATTATCTACTCCGGCAGTCGGATGAGTCGCTTCATCAACGAGCGCGGCCTCATCGCCATTGAGCGGTTGATGGGGATGGTGCTCATCACGATCTCCGTGCAGATGCTCTTGAACGGAATCCAGCAGGCGACGGGCCGATGATGGACTGCGCCGAGACGTCCTGCATCGTTGTCGGCGGCGGACCAGCCGGGGCCTTCCTGGCCCTCCTGCTCGCCCGGCGCGGCGTCCCCGTCACCGTCCTCGAAAAGCACACCGGCCTCGACCGGAGCTTTCGCGGCAACACGCTCAATCCGGCCGTGCTGGAGTTGCTGGCCGACCTCGGGCTGGCCGAGCGCACGCTCGCGCTCCCGCACGCGAAGACCACCCACTTCACGGCGGTCGATGCGGCCGGATCGGTTCGTTTCGCGGAGTTCGGTAACCTCGACAGTGCGTTCCCGTTCATCCTGCTGATGCAGCAGGCGGACTTCCTGCCCCTCCTCTTCGAGGAGGTCGCGCGCTATCCGCACGCTCAGCTCATCACGGGAGCCGACGTGCAAGGGCTGATCGAAGACGGCGGCGCGGTGCGCGGCGTGGTCTACGAGCGAGACGGGGTGCGGCATGAGCTGCGTGCGCCGCTCACCGTCGCCTGCGACGGGCGGGGGTCCGTCGTCCGGGCGGGGTCGGGGCTCGGGGTGAAACGGTACGGCGTCCCCATCGATGTGCTGTGGTTCACGCTTCCGCGCTCGCCCGACGACGACCGGCAGGCCGGGGCCTATTTCCGCTTCGGGCGCGGTGCAATGCTCGCGCTCATGGATGCCGGGACCCACTGGCAGGTCGGCGCGATCCTCAGAAAAGGCAGTTTCCCTTCTCTCCGTGCCCGCGGCCTCGCCGCCTTTCGCAACGACGTGAGCGCGACGGCCCCCGAGTTCGCCGACCGGCTCGATGCGCTGGCCGATTGGAAGCAGACGGCGCTACTGGGCGTGGAGGTGGACCGGCTTCGCCGCTGGTACCGCCCCGGCCTGCTCTGCATCGGCGATGCCGCGCACGCCATGAGCCCGGTCGGGATGGTGGGCATCAACCTCGCTATCCAAGACGCCGTTTGCGCTGCCCATACGCTGGCCGAGGGGCTCCGCGTCGGACACGTCCGCGAGCGCGATCTCCGCGCCGTACAACACCTCCGGGAGAAGCCCGTGCGGCGCATCCAGCGGGTACAGGCCCTCGCGCATCGCCTCGTACTCTCTCCGATGTTGAAGGCCGAGACGCAGCGCTTGCCGCAGCCGGAGCGCTGGCTGATGGCGCAGCCGGTGCTTCGTGGCGCGGTGTCGCGGCTCATTGCCTACGGGAGACCGTATGGCGTCAGGCGTCCATAAAAAAAGCGAGCGCCCGCGGCTGCTGACCGCGGGCGCTCGCTGGAAGCCTAGAGAAGCCAGAGATTACCGCACAGCGGTGCCGGTGGCAGCCCGCTCGAACTTCACGTACGTGCGGCTCCCGTCGCTGTAGGTGAGGTCCATTCTCAGGATGGAGTAGTCTTCAGCGGACCGACCGCTCGCTTTGGCGATGATCTCGCCGGAGGAGTCCACGATCAGGAAGCCGATGGTGCCTTCGCGGACCGAGCCTGCGCTGATACGGCACACTGAGTCCCGGTTAAAGGGGGCAATGTCGTTCGTGCGGCACACACCGGAGCCGGCGAAAGAGAGCCCTGTATCGCGGGCGGTGGCCACATGCTCAGAGAAGGTCAGCGTGTACGAGGTCTTCTCGTCCGAGCCGATCCACGTGGTGTATAGGTTGGGCTCAGCGTCGGGGGCAGGGATAGCATCCGCCTGGTGAGTGGGGGTAGAAACGAGGTCCGATTCAGGACCGGTCAGGCCGTCGGCACAGCCGCTCAGGGCGATGGAGCCGAGAAAGAACAGGGTAAGAACAATGCGCATAAGGCTTGGAAGGATGATGCGTTGGAGTGAGTGTGTACTGAGGCTGGATGCCTTCAAGCTCCCCATGCGCCGTCGAAGGTCGAACGAATCGACCGGATGCGAGGACGGGGACTGTGCCCACTATCGGGGGCAACATGAGCCTGTAAACTCTGAGGCAAACATATGTGGAGAGTGTAAATAGGACTGTGCATACATAGGCACCGAACGGCCCGTCGCAGCCGTCGGGGGGAGCACGGGCGAGTGGGAAGCGGACGTATCTTCCTGTGACGTATCCACCACTCTCACCCCGCTATGACCCTCGTGCTTGCGCTCCATTTCTTCCTCCTCAGCGGCCCGCCTCCCGAAGGCGGCGGCGGCATCGCGTCGCTGTTCCTGCCGTTCCTGCTCGTCTTCATCGTCTTCTACTTCTTCATCATCCGCCCGCAGAAGAAGCGCGAGGATCAGCGCAAAGGCATGATCTCCGCCGTCAAAAAAGGCGACCGGATCGTGACGATTGGCGGCGTCCACGGCACGGTGACGAAGGTGGACGAGACGAGCGTGCTGGCGCAGGTGGACGACAACGTCAAGCTCCGCCTCGATAAGAACGCCATCGCTTCGGTCGTGACGAAGGAAGGGGCTTCAAAGGGAGACGAGGGATAGAAGGCAAAGAGGAGGCTTCTTCGATGAGGAGCACTTCGCGACCACCCAGCCCCCTTCTCCCTGTACCCTTCACCCTTCCCACCGAACCCGCGGCCCGAGCTTCCGTTGAACCGGTGAACCAGAGCGGAGCTTTAGCATGAACGATCGGCCCCTGTTCGACCCCATCGAGGACGCCATCGCTGACCTCCGGGCCGGCCGCCTCGTGATCGTCGTGGACGACGAGGACCGCGAGAACGAGGGCGACTTCATCGGCGCGGCGGAGGCAATGACGCCGGAGCTCGTCAACTTCATGACGAAGCACGGGCGCGGGCTGATGTGCGTCCCGCTCACGCGCGAGCGCGCCGCCGCGCTCGACCTGCCCATGATGGAGCAGGCGAACACCGCGCTCTTCAACACGCCGTTCACGGTCTCCGTCGATTATAACGAGGGCACCACCACCGGCATCTCCGCCGCCGACCGCTCGAAGACCATCCGTGCCCTCGCCGACGCCGACGCAACCGCAACGAATTTCGCCCGGCCCGGCCACATCTTCCCGCTCCGCGCCCAGACCGGCGGCGTCCTCCGCCGCGCCGGCCACACCGAGGCTGCCGTCGATCTCGCCCGCCTCGCCGGCTTCGCCCCCGTCGGCGTGCTCATCGAGATCATGAACGACGACGGGACGATGGCGCGCGTCCCCGACCTCCGCCGCATCGCCGACGAGTTCGACATGAAGCTCGTCACCATCAAAGACCTCATCGCCTACCGGATGCGGACCGAGCAGCTCGTCCGCCCCGTCGTGGAGGTCGAACTGCCGACGAAGTACGGGCGGTTCACGCTCCACGCCTACGAAGAGGTGCTCACGGGCGAGGTCCACCTCGCGCTCTCGAAGGGCGAGTGGACCGAAGACGAGCCGGTACTCGTGCGCGTCCATAGCCAGTGCGTCACCGGCGACATCTTCGGCTCCAACCGCTGCGACTGCGGCGACCAACTCGCCACGGCACTCCGGCAGGTCGAGCGCGAGGGGCAGGGCGTCGTGCTCTACATGAAGCAGGAGGGACGGGGAATCGGACTCGTCAACAAGCTCCGCGCCTACAAGCTACAGGAGGAGGGCCTGGATACCGTCGAGGCAAACGAGGCCCTCGGCTTCCGGCCGGACCACCGCGACTACGGCACCGGCTGCCAGATCCTCCGCGACCTCGGCATCCGCAAGCTCCGGCTGATGACGAACAACCCGACCAAACGCATTGGGCTCGGCGGCTACGGACTGGAGATCGTCGAGCTCGTCCCCATCGAGATCGCTCCGAACGCCGATAACGCTGACTACCTCCGCACCAAGCGCGACCGGATGGGCCACCTCATCCTCGGCGATGGTGCCAGCGCCCACGACGAAGCTGTGCTCGGCGACATCCTCGGCGACGAGTGAGGCGCATGATGATACGCTGACCCTGTAAGAATCGGGGTGGCAGTTCCGCCTACCCATAAGCTGGGCGATGCGGAGCAGTACCATCGTCTGATCGGCCCCCATCTCCGAATCCGTGAAGAACCAGTACGTCGGCGACATCAACGACTTCCGCAAGTACGGCTTGCTGCGGGTCCTTTCAAGCGATGGTGCGATCCGTACGGGCGTCTGCTGGATGCTTACGCCCGACGATATGCGCAACGACGGGCAGTTCATCAGCTATCTCGACGCATCCCATGCTTGGCGGGGCTACGATCCGGTCCTGTTCGACCGATTGGTCATGTGCGTCAGGAACCCGGAAGAGCGCAACGTCCAGTGCATCGAAGAGACCGGCATTCTGCCAAATGCACGGTTCCACTCCGAGGTATTACGTGATAACCTGAACGACCGTCGGCGCTATTTCGCCGAGATGCAGACCCGGTTTGCCGACCGGGATCTGGTCTTCTTTGATCCTGACAATGGCCTGGAAATCCAGTCCTGTTCGATGGGGCGCAAGAACAGCAACAAGTATCTCTATTGGTCCGAGCTGATAGACACCTACGCGGCGGGACATTCCGTGCTCGTGTATCAGCACTTCATACGCGAACAGCGGGAGCGATTTATCAATCGAGTTGCATTGGGGATCTCGCAACGGACCGGCACGTCGGAAGTGCTTGCCTTCCGCACGCCGCATGTGGTTTTCTTTCTCGCTGTGCAACCCACGCATAGAGGGCATTTTAACCGGCAGGCCACTCAGCTTGCACAAGCATGGCGTGGGCAGATCCAGATCACCGAGTGCTGTGCCGAATCCAAGTGAGGAGGGAGGCATTCGACTTGAAAGACCCTCTGAAATGATGGACTGACGCGTGGAAACGATCCGGCTCGGCGAGGACCTTGCCCCCTCTCGCATCGCCTACGGATGCATGACGCTGGGCGGCCTCGACCGTCAACCCGATGTAGAAGCGGCCGTGGACGCGGCGCTCGACGGCGGCATCACCCTGTTCGACCACGCGGACATCTACGCCCGTGGTCGGTCCGAGGAACTCTTTGGCCGCGTCCTCGCTGACCATTCCGGCCTCCGGGATCGGGTCGTGCTCCAGTCGAAGTGCGGGATCCGCTTCGCCGACGATCCGCCCGGCGCGCCCGGCCGCTACGACCTCAGCTATCGCCACATTGTCGACTCGGTCGAGGGAAGCCTCCGGCGTCTCGGGACGGATCGGCTCGACGTCCTCCTGCTCCACCGGCCGGACCCGCTCCTGGAGCCGGACGAACTCGCCCGCGCCTTCGACGAGCTCTACGCGGCCGGGAAGGTCCGGGCCTTCGGCGTCAGCAACTTCTCCGTCGAACAGGTGGATCTGTTGGCGGCGGTCGTGCGCCAGCCGCTCGTGGCGAACCAGGTCCAACTGAGCCTGCTCCATCCCGGCCCCGTCGATGCAGGGGTCGAGGTCAACCGGCCCGGTCCGTCGTACCGGGCGGCCGGACTGCTCGACGGGTGCTGGCGGCGGGGGCTCCGGGTCCAGGCCTGGGCGCCGATCGCGGGCGGTGCCCTCTCGCGCTCCGACCCGGCCCCCGAGCACGCCGCGCTCGCCGAGCGCGTCCGCGCCGTCGCGGACAGGCTCGGCGCGACGCCACTTGCCGTCGTGCTCGCGTGGGTGCTCCGGCACCCGGCCGGCGTGCAGCCCGTCGTCGGAACGACGAACGTGGGGCGAATCACTGAGGCCTGCGCCGCCCTCGACGTTTCCCTCTCGCGGGAAGATTGGTACGCCCTGTTCGAGGCCGCACGCGGTGCCAGGGTGCCGTAGCACACCCTCGGCGGAGCATTAGATCGTCAGCACGATCTTGCCTTTGAGGCCGCCCTGTTCGATCAGCCGGTGTGCTTCGGCGGCGTCTTCGAGCTTCATCGTGCGGTCGATGAGCGGGCGGAGCTGGTCGTTGTCGACGAGGAGGGCGAGGCGGTCCAGCATGGAGGCCCCGCGTTCCATCATCATCGGGTAGATCGCGGCGTTCTTCTGATACGCCTTGCCGAAAGCGCCCGAGGCACCGCCGACGATCGTCACCATCCGGCCGTACTCGGCGAGCGCAGGGATGCTCTTCACAAGCGTGTCGCCGCCGACGGTGTCGAAGACTACGTCCGCGCCGAGGCCACCGGAGATCTCGTCCACGACGCTCTCGAAGTCGCCACCTTCGTAGTCCACGAACTCGTCGGCCCCGAGGTCGAGCAGCTCGTCCTCCATCTCGGCGCTGCCGACGACGATGACGTGCGCGCCGGCGGCGTAGGCGATCTGCACGGCGAAGTGACCGACGCCCCCGCCGCCGTGGATCAGCACGGTCTCGGTCGCCTGCAACCCGGCGCGGTCGATGAGCGCCTGCCACGCGGTGCAGGCCGCGAGCGGAATCGCGGCGGCCTCCTCGTGCGAGAGGCTCTCCGGTTTGAACGCGACGTCCTCGGCGCGGGCGACGTGGTATTCGGCGTAGGCTCCGTGCGCGTTGAGGTCGGGCGTGTAGAACACCTCGTCGCCCTCGCTCAGATCGTCCACACCGTCGCCGACGGCTTCGATCACGCCGGACACGTCGTAGCCGAGGATGATGGGCGGCTCCAGACTGTAGTTGCCGCCCTGCTCACGAATCTTCGTATCGACGGGGTTGACGGAGGTGGCGTGGACGCGGACGAGGACTTCGCCGTAGCCGGGAGCGGGCTGCTCGACATCGCGGAGTTGGAGTACGTCGGGCGCGCCGAAGGAATCGAAGACGATGGCTTTCATCGGGAGAGGGGGTGGGTGAAAGAAAGGCCTCTGTACAACGGCCGGGTGCCGTCGCTCGTTTCGGGATAAGCTCGCCTCTGGCCCTTCTTCACCTGAGCGTCAGCCGATGGGCCGGCCTTCGTCGATCTCCACCTCGTCGCGCACGCGATCTCGGAGGGCGGCGTCTCCAACCACCTGCCGCTCTTTCCACGTCCCGCGCCAGAACCAGATGAGGGTGATCGCGGCGGCAGCTACGTTCGAGATCGGGAACGCCCACCAGATGCCGTCGGCGCCGAGCGTGGTGCGCTCGGAGAGGGCGTAGGCGAGCGGGAAACGCAGCACCCACAGCGAGACGATGGCGAGAACCATCGAGATGAGCGTGTTGCCGGAGCCGCGGAACGCGCCGTTGAGCACCTGCTGCACGCCGATCAGCCCGAACGTGAGCGCCGTGATGCGGATGAACCGCGCGCTCTGCGCGATCGCGTCGGGCTCGCCGGGGATGAACGCTGCCGACACGGGCCGGGCAAACAGGTAAAAGCCCAGCCCTGCGAGGCTGAGCGCCCCGAAGCCGAGCGCCGCACTAATCCACGACACCCGCTCGGCCCGGTCGATCCGCCCGGCACCCATGTTCTGCCCGACCATCGTCGAGGTCGCCATCGAGAGGCCGAGGGCGGGGATGATGACGAACGAGATGATGCGGATGCCGATGCCGTAGGCGGCGACGGTCACGCTGCCGAACGCCGCGACGAGGAAGGTCATCACCGAGAGGCCGAGCGCCCGCGTGGACTGCTCGACGGAGGCGGGGAAGCCGAGCCGGAGCATCCGGTTCGCCAGCGGCCAGTCGGGCCGGAACCGTCGCCATGTGAGCCGGATCCCGTACCGCCCGCTGAACAGCACGCCGATCCCAATCACGGCCGCCAGCCCCTGTGTCCCGAGCGTCGCCATCGCCGCGCCGGCCACGCCGAAGCCCGGCACCGGCCCCCACCCGAGGATGAAGAGCGGGTCGAGGACGAAGTTGAGCAGCACCGTCCCGAACACGATCAGCGCGGGCGTCTTCACATCACTCACGCCGCGCATCAGCGACTGGAAGACGAAGTAGGCAAAGAGGAAGATCATCCCGGCGTAGGAGATCTTCAGGTACGCCACTGCGTCGGGCAGCACGTCTGGCGCGGCTCCCATCAGCCGCATCGTCGGCGCGGCCGTGAACCAGCCGAGGAGCGAGATCCCGATCGATACGAAGAACGTCAGCATGAGCGTCTGTGCGGCGACGTGGTTCACCTGCTGCACCTCGCCGCGTCCTTCGTGCTGGGCGACGAGGATGGTGCCTGCCACGCTGAGCCCGCTGCCCAGCGAGATCAGAAGGAAAAGGACGGGAAAGCTGAGCGAGACGGCCGCCACCGCATTGACCCCGAGCCGGCCTACCCAGAACGTGTCGATGAGTTGGTAGAGCGTCTGGAAAACATTCGCCAGCACGATGGGGCCGGCGAGCGCGAGGAGGCCGCGCAGGATCGGACCCTGCACGATACGGACCCTGCACGATACGGTCGGAAGGGCGGGCCATGAAGGGGCAGGACGGGCGAAAGGAGAGGACCCTTTCAAGGCTGCACCCCGGCTCCAGGATCCGAGAGGTTCCGGTGTAGCGCCTCATACCTGTGCGCGGAGGTGCGCGCGGTCGCCGTCGTTCTCGATTACGAAGTCGGCGTAGCGGCGGAGGTCGTCGTGCTCGCGTGGGTGCTCCGGCACCCGGCCGGCGTGCAGCCCGTCGTCGGAACGACGAACGTGGGGCGGATCGCCGAAGCCTGCGCCGCTCTCGACGTGCGGCTCTCGCGGGAGGACTGGTACGCCCTGTTCGAGGCCGCACGCGGCGCAAAAGTGCCGTAGCACACCCTCGGCGGAGCATCAGGGGGTCAGGACGATCTTGCCTTTGAGGCCGCCCTGTTCGATCAGCCGGTGCGCTTCGGCGGCGTCTTCGAGCTTCATCGTCCGGTCGATGAGCGGGCGGAGGTGGTCGTTGTCGACCGCGTCCCGATCGAGATCGCCCCTAACGAGGACAATGTCGCCTACCTCCAGACCAAGCGCGACCGGATGGGCTACCTCATCCTCGCGGACGCGAGCGCCCACGATCAGGCCGTCTTGGGGAATATCCTCGACGACGAGTCGTGATCCCTTGAACCGGGTGCTGCTGTCCGGCGAGCGGGTGTAGCCTCCAAAGCGGTCAGGATAGGCAGGCCCCCCGACGCACGGGGTTGCGCAGATTAGCGAAGCCCTCAACGACCGAGGGCCGTCCCGTACGGATCCCGTGAGGGACTCAGCGGAGAAGCAGGATCCCCGCGCTCATAAGGAGCACGAGGGCCGCCGGTAGCGCCTTCATCAGAGGGTCCCTCACTTTCAGGTGCATGGCGAGGGCCCCCAGCATAAGGACCACGACGACGGCCGCGCCCGGCACCACGAGGGCCTCTACCCAGATGCCGATGAGGAGCGCCACCGCCGCGCCAATCTTCAGCGTTCCGACGAGGTAGAACATCCACTCGGGCAGCCCGTACTCGGCGAACTCTTCCTTGAGCGACTGTGCCCCGCCGCCCCGGTACGATGTCGATGAGCGTGCCCGCACCAGCCACACGTTGAGAAGGCCTAGACCGACGGCCACTTGGAGAAGGATGGAGAGCCAGTTCATAAGTTCACCGGTGGAAAATCGGCAGCTAGGAGAACCCTAAGCTACGCGCTCCGCCCCCCGCGTGCCGATCGCCCATGCTCCTCGCCTTCCAGGCCGCCACTGGCCTCTCGATCGTCCTCTTTCTCTATTACGGTCTCGACTGTCTGTTCGCCGACGGAATGGTCGCCGAGTTCGAGCGATACGGGCTCAGCCGCTACCGGAAGCTCACCGGGAGTCTGGAGGTGCTCGGAGCGGCCGGACTCGTCGTCGGATACGTCGTCCCCGCGGTGCTCGTCCTTGCTTCGGCCGGGCTCACCGCGTTGATGGCCCTCGGCGTTGTGACGCGGCTCCGCGTCCGGGACCCTCTCCTTGAGACGGTGCCGGCGTTCGTACTGATGCTGGTCAACGCGTACATCCTCATCTACGCGCTCGCACTGCGCTTCTGAGGAAGAGCCGCAGCGTGGCTCGGTCCGGTCGACCGCTCATCGAGGTGGGTGTCCTGTTCTTCGCCGTCGAGAACGTCAACCGATTCAACTCTGGGCTCGATCCAACGTGGGAGATGCTCCGGCAGCACCCTATCGCGCAGGGTCTGACGTGAGCCGCTGGTAGAGCGCCTCGACCTGGGCGTAGAGGTGGGCAAGGTCGCCGTCGTTCTCGATCACGAAGTCGGCGCGGCGGCGGCGGTCCTCGGCGGGCATCTGATGGGCGATGACGGCTACGCCGCACCAATAGCAGCCCCATTTCAGTCCGCTTCTCCAGACGGGGCGGATCTTGGCCGCACGCGTCATCGCCGGGGGGACGCCACCGCCGTATCATGGCTTTTAGATCAAAAGCATTGGACCGGATCGTTTCGCGAGGAGTGCGTATGGCTAGGTCAGGTTCACTCGAGCGGGGACGCGAGGCCTACGAGCAACAGTCATGGGTCGAGGTATACACTCACCTGTCGGCCGCGGACCAAGCGCATCATCTGGAGGCGGAGGATCTCGAGCAGCTTGCCCAGGCCACGTATCTGATCGGAAAGACTGCCGACAGCGCCGAGGCATGGGTGCGCGCGCATCGGGGGTTCTTGAGTCGGGGTGACGTGGAGCGCGCGGTCCGATGTGCGTTCTGGCTGATCTTCGAATTGATGAGCACGGGCGAACAGGCTCGGGCCGGTGGCTGGGTTACCCGAGCACGCCGGCTCCTCAAGGGTGGGCAGCGTGACTGCGTGGAGCGGGGCTATCTCCTCTTACCGGTCGCTTTCCAGTGCATCGGCAAGGGCGATCTAGAGGGTGCTCACGCCACGTTCTGTCAGGCTGCCGAGATCGGCGCTCGCTTCGGCGACTCGGATCTGACGGCGCTCGCACGGCATAGCCGGGGCCGGGTCCTGATCCGTATGGGCGAGATTGGAGCAGGTGTGGCGCTGCTCGATGAGGCAATGGTCGAGGTCGAGGCCGGTGAGCTGTTGCCTGCTGTCGTCGGGGACGTGTACTGCAGCGTGATCGAGGGGTGCCTCGAAATCTTCGACCTGCGGCGAGCCCAGGAATGGACGGCGGCCCTGACCCGGTGGTGCGGGTCCCAACCCGATCTAGTCGCCTACCGCGGCGAATGCATGGTGCGTCGCACTGAGATTCTGCGGGTGCAAGGGGCGTGGCCGGAAGCCTTTGACGCAGCACAAGAGGCCTGCGAGCGATTCCTCAAGGGGCCTAGCTTGCCAGCGACTGGCGCCGCCTACTACCAGAAGGCCGAGCTTCACCGGCTACGTGGTGAGCTCGCACTGGCCGAAGCCGCCTACCGGGAAGCCAACCGGTGGGGCCGCAAGCCGCAACCCGGGCTGGCACTGTTGCGGCTCGCTCAGGGAAGTCTCGACGCCGCAGCGGCGGCTGTCCAGCACGCCGTGGACGAGGCGCAGGGTCGTGTGATCCGGCCCAAGCTTCTTCCCGCGTACGTCGAGATCATGCTGGCGGCGGGCGATGTCTCTGCGGCCCGCAGCGCAGCGCACGAGCTAGAGCTCCTCGCGGCCGACCTCGACGCGCCGTTCCTGCGTGCGGTTGCGGCTCAGGCGCGTGGTGCCGTTGCCCTCGCCGGTGATGACGCACCGGGAGCCCTCGCTGCGCTGCGCCAGGCGGGGACGGACTGGCGGGAGATCGAAGTCCCATACGAAGCCGCACGGGCTAGGGTCTTGATCGGATTCGCCTACCGGATGCTCGGAGACGAAGACACCGCGACGCTAGAGCTCGAAGCGGCCTGCCACACCTTCGAGCAGCTCGGTGCGGCACCGGACCTCGCCCGCGTGAAGGCGCTCCTCCAGCAGCAACCCCGTGAGGTGCCGGGTGACCTGACCCCGCGCCAGGTGGAGGTGCTTCGCCTCGTGGCAGCGGGCAAAACCAACCGGGAGATCGCCGACGCGATGTTCATCAGCGAGAAGACCGTGGCCCGCCACGTGAGCAACATTTTTTTCCGGCTGGACCTGTCCAACCGAGCGGCTGCCACGGCCTACGCATACGAGCAAGGACTTGCGTGACTCCAGTTCATCGGGGGACGAGCGCCGGGGACCTGAGACGAGGACTACATAGAATTACCCACCGACCACATGCTTCCGGTTTGGGTGGTTCTCCCGATGCGCTGCTGCCTGCGATTCTGTAGCGTGGTGTAGCTCACCAACACGCCCCGGAGGAACCAATGGACCAATCCCCCGCCATAGCCGAACAGTGCCTTCGCTCCAGCACGGTCGATGCACGATCCCAACTCTTGACGGACCTGCCCGTCACGGAGCGAAGGCTGGACCTGGCCGGTATCTCGACCGCCGTGTTAGAGGGTGGCGACGGCCCACCTATCGTGTTGTTGCACGGCCCGGGAGAGTTCGCGGCGAAGTGGCTGCGGATCATCCCGGATCTGGCAACGACCCATCGGGTCATCGCCCCTGACCTGCCGGGACACGGTGCCTCGGCGTGGGATGTCGGTCTGCTCGACGCCAACCGGGTGCTCGCATGGTTGGACGCGCTGATCCAGAAGACTTGTTCGTCGCCGCCTGTCCTCGTCGGCCATGTGCTCGGTGGGGCCATCGCCGCCCGCTTCGCTGTCGCCCACGGAGAGCGCCTCGACCGGCTTGTGCTCGTGGATGCGCTCGGATTGGGACGGTTCCGGCCTTCACCGGGCTTCGCGCTCTCGATGATCGGTTTCTTGGCGCGACCGAACGAGCGGACGTACGACCGCTTCATGCAGCAGTGTTCGTACGATCCAGACGGCTTGCGTAAGCAGATGGGTGAGTCCTGGGCACCGTTCGTCGCGTACAACATCGATCGCGCGCGCGCACCGGGGGCAAAGGTCTCCGGTCGCATGATGCGCACGCTTGGCATGCCGCGCATCCCTGCGGAGAATCTCGCGCGGATCGCCGTGCCCACAACCTTGATCTGGGGGCGGCACGACCGTGCGCTGAAGCTCCGGATTGCGGAGGCTGCGAGCGAGCGCTACGGATGGCCGCTGCACGTGCTCGAGCACTGTGCTGACGATCCACCACGCGACCAGCCCGAGGCCTTTCTGCAAGTGCTGCGTGCGGCGCTCGGCGGCGCTGGGAACTCTGGCGGCGACTAAAGGCTGCGCGCTCGTTGAGATCGCACTCCTCCGGCTACGAACCAGCAGCGAGTGAGTGGTAGAGCGTCTCTACCTGCGCGCGGAGGTGGGCGAGGTCGCCGTCGTTCTCGATCACGAAGTCGGCGCGGCGGCGGAGATCGGCGGCGGGGAGTTGGTGCTGCATTCGGGCGAGGACGGCCTCGCGGGGCACGCTGTCGCGCTCCGTCACGCGGGCAATCCGCGTGTCGAGCGGTGCGTCGACGACGGCGACGTGATCGAGCACGCGCTCGGCGCCGGTTTCAAAGATGAGCGCGGCTTCGTAGACGAGCAGGCCGACGGCGTCGGCGCGCGCTTCGTCGATGAGGGCGAGCATCCGCTCGCGGACGCGGGGGTGGACGAGCGCGTTGAGACGGGCGACTGCAGCCGCATCGCCGAACACGCGCGCGGCGAGGTGCGGCCGGTTCAGGCGCCCCTTGGCGTCGTAGCTCTCCGGGCCGAACGCTCCGATGAGTTCGGCTCGCAGCGCCGGGTCCTCCTGCATCAGCCGCTTCGCCTCGGCATCGGCGTGGACGACGCGGGCGCCGAGGTCCTCGAAGATTCGGCACGCCGCCGACTTCCCGCTGCCGATGCCGCCGGTAACACCCAGGGTTTTCATGAGATCAGGCGTGGATCGTAGGGGCGCAGCGGTGCCCTGTTTGAGCATGACGCCAACTCGATCAGGGCGCAGCAGCGCTACGCCCCTACGGGAGGTCAGCGTTCGCGGGGAGCGGTGCGGCCTCTCCAAACCCGTCGGCCATCAGCGTATCCGTGCGCGCCATCACATCCTCCGTCGAGGTGAGCTGGCTGAAGGCGCGTTCGAGCGAGGTCGAGGCCGTCTCCGCCTTGAGGGCGGCTGGCGAACCCTGCCCGATGATGTGGCCGTCGCGGATCACGATGACGCGGTCGGCGATCCGCTCGACGGCGTCGAGGATGTGGGAGGAGTAGAGGACGGTGCGGCCGGCGTCGGCCCAGCGGCGGAAGAGGGCGCGGGCGAGGAGGACGGCCTCGGCGTCGAGCCCGGAGAGCGGTTCGTCGAGCAGGAGGACGGGCGGGGCGTGGAGGAGGGCCGCGCTGAGGAGCACCTTCTGCTTCATCCCCTTCGAGAAGCCGACCATCTTCCGCTGCGCGTCGTCGTCGAGCTTCCAATAGCGCAGGAGCGCGGCGAGGCGAGAGCGGGTGAGGTCTTCGTCGAGCCCGTACATCCGGCCGATGAAGAGGAGGTACTCCTTGGGCGTGAAGCTCTCGTAGAGGTGCCCGTGCTCCGGTACGAACCCGTAGCGGCGCTTCGCCTCCAGCGGGTGGGCCACCACGTCCACCCCGGCGAGCATGACGTGCCCGGCGTCCGGCGCGAGCGTGCCCGTCAGCAGCCGCATCGTCGTCGTTTTGCCGGCCCCGTTCGGGCCGATGTAGCCGGCGATCTCGCCGGCCTCGACGTGGAACGAGACGCCGTGCAGCACCTCTTTCCCCTCAAATGCGACGCGGATGTTGTGGACGTGGATCATAAGTCGGTAAACGGTGGACGGTGAACAGAGGGTGGCGAACAGAGGACCGTCTACCGGCCGCTCTCTACCGTCCACCGGATTAGCCCGGCGGCCACTGCATGCCGCGACCGCCGAGGAGGTGCAGGTGGATGTGGAAGACGGACTGGCCCGCGCCCTCGCCGTTGTTCATCACGAGGCGGTAGTCGGTCAGCCCCTCATCGGCCGCGACTTTTTTGGCGACGACGAAGAGGTGGCCGACGAGGACCTCGTCCGCTTCCTCGATCCGATCCGCGCGGGGGATCGGCTTGCGGGGGACGACGAGGATGTGCGTCGGGGCCTGCGGGTTGATGTCGCGGAAGGCGAGGGCGCGATCGTCCTCGTAAACGATGTCGGCCGGGATCTCGCCGTCGGCGATCTTTTGGAAGAGGGTGGTGCTCATGGCGCAGCGGGAGGGGGCGGTGAAGAGAGACGGCAAAGACAGTGCGCGACCGTACGGCGGCAAGATAGGCGGGGCGACGTGTCGCGTGGGCGTGCCAGCGGGCGGCGGTGTCGGGCAGAGGAACGAACGAGCGGGGCGGCGGGTTCAGAGCCGACACGCAGATCCTCGTTGCACCGACTATGCCGACCGTCTACGTCACCCGCACCGTCCGCTTCAACGCCGCCCACCGGCTCCACAACTCTCAGCAGTCGGACGAGTGGAATCGTGAGACGTACGGCAAGTGCAACTACCCGAACTGGCACGGCCACAACTACACGCTCGACGTGACCGTGGCCGGGGAGCCGGACCCCGAGACGGGCTACGTGATCGACCTCGGTGAGCTCAAACGGATCCTCGACGAGAAGGTCGTGGACAAGGTGGACCACCGGAATCTCAACCTCGACGTGGACTTTATGCAGGGCGTGCTGCCCTCGACCGAGAACTTCGCCGTCGGGATCTGGAACGAGATCGCGGACGCGATTCCGGGCGGGCGGCTCCACAGCGTCCGCCTCCGCGAGACCGAGAACAACGTGGCCGAATATCGGGGCGAGTGACCCCGGACAACCCCCGCGCGCATGAGCAGAGACGACCACACGAACACCGACCCCTCCACCTACGGCTCCGGCGCGTCCGACCTCGCCGTGGACCTTTACTCCCCCGAGGGGTACGAGCGCCGCGACATGTACCATGAGGACAAGACGGAAGCCCTGGCCGGGCACGTCGAAGAGATCCTCCGGCTCGTCGGCGAAAACCCGGAGCGGGAGGGGCTGCTGAAGACGCCGGAGCGCGTGGCGAAAGCGTACCAGTTCCTCACCCACGGCTACGGCCTGGACCCCCACGTCATCCTCCGCTCGGCGCTCTTCGAGGAGGACTACAACGAGATGATCCTCGTGCGCGACATCGAGGTATACTCCCTCTGCGAACATCATATGCTCCCGTTCTTCGGGAAGGCGCACGTCGCCTACATCCCGAACGGCCGGATCGTCGGGCTCTCGAAGATCCCGCGCGTCGTCGACGTGTTCGCGCGGCGGTTGCAGGTGCAGGAGCGGCTGACGATCCAGATCCGCGACGCGATCACGGAGGTCTTGGAGCCGCAGGGCGTCGCTGTCGTGATCGAGGCGCAGCACCTGTGCATGATGATGCGCGGGGCCGAGAAGCAGAACTCGTTCACCGCCACGAGCGCGATGAGCGGCGAGTTCTTGAACAACATCCACACCCGCGCCGAGTTCATGCGGCTCATCAACGGGCACTGAGATGGCCGCCGCCGAGGCCTTCCTCGCCGATATCGAGAATCGGTTCCGGGCGTACCGTGCCCTCGCCGAATCCGCCATCGAGCAGACCGACGACGCAGCGTTCTTCGCGGCACTCGGAGGCGAAGCCAACTCCACCGCGCTCCTCGTCAAGCACCTCGCCGGCAACTTCCGCTCGCGCTGGACCGACTTCCTGACGGCCGACGGCGACAAGCCCGATCGCCACCGCGACACCGAGTTCGTCCTCACGGACGACGACACGCGCGACGCCCTCATGACGCGTTGGGCCGAGAGCTGGCAGCTCCTCGCCGACACCTTCGCCGTGCTCACGCCGGACGATCTCACGCGCACTGTCACGATCCGCAGCGAGCCGCACACGGTGACGGACGCGCTCCTCCGCGCGCTCGCCCACACGGCGTATCACGTCGGCCAGATCGTCCTCCTCGCCAAGCACCACGCAGGCGAAAACTGGAAATCCCTCAGCATCCCGCGCGGCCAGTCCGAGCAGTTCGCCGCCGCGCACCAACAGCGATTCGCATGAGCATCGACTACGACGGCCGCCGCTTCCGCGCGGTCGAGAGCAGCGCGACCAGCGAAGTGAGCGAGGCCACGGTCTTCGAGTACCGGCAGCGCGGCGAGGTGGTGTGGGCGACGTACAGCGGCGGCGATGTCGCGTTCGGCACGCTCGTCGCCACCATTGGAGAAGCGGGACGGCTCGACATGCGCTACAGCCACGTCAACGACCTCGGCGTGCTGATGACGGGCGTGTGCGAGACGACGCCCGAGGTGCTGCCCGGTGGCCGTCTCCGCCTCCACGAGCAGTGGCGCTGGACCAGCGGCGACGGGTCGAGCGGCGTGTCCGTCCTCGAAGAGATCGACCGGGTCTCGTCATGATCGCTGCCATCACCGGGGCGAGCCAGGGAATCGGAGCCGCGATCGCCGAAGCGTTCGCCGCCGAAGCGGGGGCGCAGGTCGCCCTCCTCGCGCGGACCGAGTCGAAGCTGAACGCCGTCGCGGAGCGGTGCCGTGCGCACGGAGCCGAGGCGCTCGTCGTCCCCTGCGACGTGACGGATGCCGCTGCCGTCGCGGACGCCGCCGAGGCCGTGCAGGAGCGGTTCGGCGTGCCGGATGTGCTCGTCAACAACGCGGGGGCGTTCGTGCCCGGCGGCGTGCTAGAGATGAGCACGGTCGACTTCCGCGCCCAGATCGAGGTGAACCTCACGAGCGCGTTCCTCATGACCCACGCCTTTCTCCCGGCGATGGTCGAGCGCGGCAGCGGTGACGTGTTCTTCATGGCCTCCGTTGCCTCTATTCAAGGCTATCCGCGCGGCGTGGCGTACGGCGCGGCGAAGCACGGGTTGCTCGGCCTCGCCCGCAGCCTCCGCGAAGAGGTCAAGCCCCACGGCCTCCGCGTGATGACGCTGCTCCCCGGCGCGACCTACACCGATAGCTGGGCCGCCAGCGACCTCCCGCCCGAGCGGCTCATGCCGCCCGAAGACATCGCCCGCGCCGTCGTGGCGATGCACAAAATGACGGGCCGCACCGTCGTCGAAGAACTCCTCCTCCGCCCGCAGTTGGGCGACGTGTAGCAGCGCGCTGCACCCCTACTATTCCCTCGCTAAACCGTTCAGGCATGCCCGATTTCTCCGTAGCCAACAACGCCGACCGCAGCCGCTTCGAGTCCGTCGTGGATGGCGAGACGGCCATACTCGACTATCAACTCGACGGCGATGTGATCGCGTTCACACACACCGCCGTGCCGCCCGCCATCGAGAACCAGGGCGTCGGCAGCGCGCTCGCGCGGACGGCGCTCGACTACGCCGAAACGCACGGCCTCCGCGTGCTCCCCCACTGCGCCTTCGTCGCCGACTTCATTCGCGAGCACGACGAATACGAGCACCTCGTGGACTGACGAGGTCCCTACGGCAGCACCTAGTTCGACGCCTCACGGAGTTCGAACGGATTGGAGGCCCGCTCTTCGAGAGGCGTCGGTTCGATGTGCTCCGGGTCCTCCGTCCGATCCACGCCCAGCACGATGCGGTACGTGCCCTCGACCGGCAGCGTCTCGAACTTGGGATATCTGTTGTCCGACGGCAGCCCGGCGAATACCCGCAGCGTGTCGCGATACATCCGCCCCGCTTTGACGCGGACCGAGGGGCCAAGGCACTGCGTCACGATGGGGGCCACCGCCGTCACCCATTCCCCGTCAACCAGCTTTTGTAACGTCGGCGGGTTCGGCCCCGGACAGCCCGGCACGTAGACGGCCCGCCCGCGCTCGTTCGTAAAGGTGAACGCGATGGGGTCGAGTTCGAGGCCGAAACCGGTGACGCGCGCTTCGTAGCGGTCGGCGTCGGTGCGGAGGAATGCTGCTCCGTCGTCGTTGTCACTGCCGAACAGAGAGCAGCCGCCGAGCAGGAGCAGCAGCGAGAGCAGAGGGCGCATGGTGCGAGGAGGAAGGGGGCAGGAGCCGGGCATCGAAAATAGAGCGCTAGCCCCTATCTCTAGGCTGGGGCACAGCGATTTGCAGGGGAGGACAGTAGGGTCCCGTCGCATGTCTGTCCGTTACGTGTAGCGCCCGTCGTCTCCCATTTTGGCTCGCTGCGCGATCTCGGATCGGACGCGGTCCCGCTCGGCGGCGAGGGCGTCACTAATCTCTACGGGGTAGGGCGGATCGGCCGGTTCCAGTCGGTGCAGCCGCTCGGGGAGCCGGGCGAGTTCGCGGCGGGCACGCTCGCGCATCGTCTCCAGCGATTCGGGCTCGGCAGTGCGCATGCCGTCCGCCATCACGGGGACGAGGAGGGGTTCGCCGTTCAACGGTTCCTCCGCGAGGCCGATCACGTCGAGCGCGGCTGTATCGCCGTCGAACCGGCGGAATATCTGTTTCCGGCCCGGCAGCGTCGCCTTCCCTTCGGAGAGCTTCATCCGGCCCTCGCCGTCGTACGCGACGAGTTTGTAGACGCTGTCCACCGTCGGCGCATCCGCCGCCGTACCCATCCGCGTTCCGACGCCGAACCCGTCGATGGGAGCGCCATCGGCTACGAGGCCGGCGATCTGGACTTCGTCGAGGCCGCCGCTCACGAGGAGTTGGACGTCGCCGAGCCCAGCGGCATCGAGGAGTGTGCGGGCGGCATGGGCGAGGGCGGCGTAGTCGCCGGAGTCGAGGCGGAGGGCGCGGACGCGGAAGGCGTCGCCGAGGTCTTCGGCCAGCCGGATCACGCGGCGCACGCCTTCGAGCGTGTCGTAGGTGTCCACGAGCAGCGTCGTCTCGGGGTATAGGTTGGTGAAGGCGCGGAAGGCGGCGGACTCGCTCGCGTGCGTCTCGATGTAGGCGTGGGCCATCGTCCCGGTGATCGGGATGCCATAGACCGCGCCGGCCTGCACGTTCGAGGTCGCGTCTACGCCAGCAATGTAGAACGCCCGCGCGCCCTTCATCGCTGCATCGGTCCCGTGCATCCGGCGCATTCCGAAGTCGGCGACGGTGCGGCCGGCGGCGGCGTGGACGACGCGGAGCGCTTTGGATGCGAGGACGGTCTGCACCGTAACCTGGTTTAGCAGAAACGTTTCGGCAAGCTGGGCCTCGGGCGCGGGCGCGGTGACTTCAAGCAGCGGCTCGGTGTGGAAGACCGGGGTGCCTTCGGGCACAGCGCGGACGCTGCCGGTGAAGCGGAATTCCCGGAGATAGTCGAGAAAGTCGCCGTGGAACTCGGGGCGCGAGGCGAGGAAGGCAAGGTCGGCGTCGGTGAAGCGGAGCAATTCGAGGTAAGCGAGTGCGTCGTCGAGCCCGCAGGCGAGGAGGACGTTCCGCTCGTCCGGCAGGCGGCGGACGAACAGGTCGAACGTGGCGGGGGCCATCATGTCCTCGCGCCAGTACGCCTGCATCATCGTGAGCTGGTAGAGGTCGGTCAGCAGCGCGGCGCTGGTGGGGTGCGGCATGGCGGAGGCGAGGAAAGGCGGAACAGGACGAGAGCGGCGCGGATCAAGCCGGAGGTTCGCTCGCGTCGAACACGGCCCCTGCATCCTCCATCGCCGCGCGAGCCTTTCCAACGGTCTCGGCTCCAATCCCCCGAATGCCCGGCTCGACAACGCGGACCTCGAAGCCCTCGTGCAGGGCGTCCAGCACCGTTGCTCGCACGCAGTAGTCTGTCGCCAGCCCACCGACGAACACGCGCTCGATGTCTAGCTCGCGCAGCATGTCGGCGAGGTCGGTCGCGTCGAAGCCGGAGTAGGCCTCGGCCTCGGGGTGTGTCGCTTTGCTGACCACGGTGGCGTCGGCGGGGACGTGCAGGCGTTCGTCGAAGGCGGCCCCGACGGTGTCCTGCACGCAGTGCGGGGGCCACGGCCCGCCCTGCGCCGCGAACGAGACGTGGTCGGCCGGGTGCCAGTCGCGCGTGAAAAAGACCGGGATGCCGGCCTGCTCGGCAGCGTCGATCCAGCGGTTGAGCACCGGGATCACGGCGTCGCCCTCAGGCACGGCGAGGGATCCGCCGGGGAGGAAGTCGTTCTGCACGTCGACGATGACGAGCGCGTCGTGGTCACGGAAGGCGGGCATAGCAGGTGGGAGGATCGCGGGAGGAGATGGGGGATAGAAGGGGGAGAATAGAGGAGGAGAGAGGGAGTTCCGTAGTCCCCGACCTTAGTCCCCGACCTTAGTCCCCGACCTTCGCTATTCTCAGCCCCCTATACTCCAGCCCTATGCCCGATCTCTTCCAGGCTCGCGCCGACGACCTCCGCACTGCCAACGCCCCGCTCGCCGACCGGATGCGGCCACGCACGCTCGACCACTTCGTCGGGCAGCCACACATCCTCGGCCCCGGCACGCTACTCCGCCGCGCCATCGAGGCCGACCGCATCACGTCGCTCATCTTCTTCGGCCCGCCCGGCACCGGCAAGACCACGCTCGCCCGCATCATCGCGAACACGACCGAGAGCCACTTCGCCACGCTCAACGCCGTGCTCGCCGGGGTGAAGGACATCCGCGAGGAGATCGCCGCCGCGCAGGAGCGGCTCCGGCTCCACGGCCAGCGGACGATCCTGTTCGTGGACGAGGTCCACCGGTTCAACAAAGCGCAGCAGGACGCGCTCCTCCCGCACGTCGAGAACGGCACCGTCGTGTTCATCGGCGCGACGACGGAGAACCCGTACTTCGAGGTCAACAAAGCCCTCGTCAGCCGGAGCCGTGTGTTCGAATTGCGGACGCTCACCGAGGATGACCTCCGGCAGGTCGCCCGCCAGACCCTCACCGACGCCGAGCGTGGTTATGGCGACCGAGCGGTGCAGATCGACGACGACGCGCTCGATCATCTCGTCGATACCGCCAACGGCGATGCGCGCAGCCTGCTTAACGCGCTCGAACTCGCCGTCGAGACGACGCCGCCGGACGACGAGGACGTGGTGCACGTCGATCTCGCCGTGGCCGAGGACTCGATCCAGCGCCGCGCCGTGCTCTACGACAAAGAGGGCGACGCCCACTTCGACACGATCTCGGCGTTCATCAAGAGCCTGCGTGGGAGCGATCCCGACGCGGCGCTCTACTGGCTCGCCAAGATGGTCTACGCGGGCGAGGACCCGCGCTTCATCTTCCGGCGGATGGTGATCTTCGCCGCCGAAGACATCGGCCTCGCCGACCCGCGCGCGGTGCAGGTCGCCACGGCGTGCGCTGCCGCGTTCGACTACGTCGGCATGCCCGAGGGGCAGTTCCACCTCGCCGAGTGCTGCCTCTACCTCGCCACCGCGCCAAAGTCGAACAGCGTGTTCGCCTACTTCGATGCCCTCAAGCACGTGCAGAACGAGCAGACCGGCGACATGCCGAACGCGCTCAAAGATGGCAGCCGCGACAAGGCGGGGCTCGGGCACGGCGCCGGCTACAAGTACCCCCACGCCTACCGCGAGGGCTACGTCCCCGAGCAGTACCTCCCCGCCGAGATGCAGGGGCTCTACTTCTACACGCCGCGCGACCTCGGCTACGAGCGGACCGTCGCCGAGCGCCTCGCCGCGTGGCGCGAGCGCGACGCCGAGGAAGCCGTCGAGAAACGCGCCCGGCGCTACGCCGACGAGGAGGAGTAGCCTCTGGCGGAGGCGGGGTGCCATCCCTTCTCGTCAGGCCACCTCCGTCCTAGTCAGGGCGTCTGCCACGTCCGCCGTGGAGAGCGGCGCGCACGGCAGGGCGAACCAGAACCGGGTGCCCCGGCCCGGGGTGCTCTCCACGCCGCAGGTGCCGTCCAGTCGCTCCACGATGCGGCGCACGATGGAGAGCCCGAGGCCATGCCCCTCGACGGCCTCCGTGCCGACGCGCGAGAACGGGACGAACAGGCGTGACTGGGCCTCTGGCGGGATGCTGGTGCCGTCGTCGTGGACCCAGAACCGGGCATGCCCGGACGCGGTGGTCTCCGCCCCGAGCGTGACGGCCGGGCCGCCGTACTTCGCGGCGTTGCTGAGGTAGTTCACCCAGATCTCCTCCACCCACGGCGCGTGGCCGAGCGGGACCGGCCACGACGCCGGGAGAGCGACATCGCCGGAGGCGTCCTGCCGGACCCGGGCCAGCGCCTCGTCCACGACCGCGCCCATCGTGATCGGCTGCAGCTCGATGGCCGCCTGACGCACCCCCGCTAGGAGCAAGAGCTCGTGGACTACGCTGCTCATCTTGCGCGCCGAGCGGACCAGGTCGTCCGCCAGCACGCGGTGGGTGTCGGGCGGGAGCTCGGGGCCATCGTCGCGCATGATTTCAGCATAGCCCAGCACGCACTGGATGGAGTTCTTCAGGTCGTGCGCGACGGTGTGGGCGAACGCATCGAGCTCCTCGTTGCTCGCCTTCAGTTCCGCGTTCGCCTCGGAGAGGGCGGCATTGGCACGGCCCAGCGCGGCCTGCTCCTGGCGACGGCGCGTCACATTGTGCAGCAACACGAGGCGACCGGAGGGGCGGCCGGCGCGGTCGGAAAGCGGCGAGACGCGGAGGTCGAAGTACCGCGCGTCCGCGCCGGCACCGACACGGAACGGCACGTCGCGAGCCGCGGCGATGGCCTCGTCCAGTGTGGGAGCTAGGTCGTGGAGTGGGTGGCCGACGAGCGCTTCCGACTCCCCCAGGATGCGCTGCATCGCAGGATTTGCGTCGGCGACGCGGCCTCGGGCGTCGAGCACGAGCATCCCTTCGCGGAGGTCATCCACGAGCGCCGCGCGCGCGATGGGCCGGAGGTCCAAGAACTGGTAGCGCGCCAGCCCGAGGGCGAACGCTCCGGAGGAGACGGCCAACGCGAGCGGGGTGAAGTCCTTTTCGAGCGGTCCCACCCCGAGCAGGTACCCCACGTTGAGCGCCATGGGCACGAGGGCCCCGGCGACGATCCACCACGAGAGGGTGCGGGTCCGCTCGCTGGCCCCTGCGTACGCCACCAGGATGGCCCCGAGCGAGACCATCATCGCCGTCCACATGAACGCGGTCTGCGCCCACGCCAGAGGCCCGAGGGTGTATGCGAGGCGGAGGAACGGGCCGTCCGGGACTGCTTCCCACGTCGCCCACACGAGCCGGTGTGCGTCGTTGGTCAGCGCCATCCCACTGAAGACGAGGCACCACGCGGCGAGCCCCCCCACCGCGATCCGCGCGGCGTGCGAGAAGCGTTCGGTGTAGCTGAGCACGAAGGCAAGCCACGCGGTACCCAAGAGCGAGGCGAACAGGAGAGTCGCTTGCGACAGGCGGAGGGTCGCCTCCGGCGTCGGCGCGATCAGGGCCAGCGCGTCGCACACGAGCCAGCCCGCCTCTAGGACTGAGAATGCAAAGAGCGCCCAGCCGCCGGGCTCCGCGCGCCGCCGCCACGCGAAGTGCCCCACCCCTAGCATGAGGATGGTGGCAATCGGGGCGAGGCTAACGAAGACGAGGGACTCCATACGGCGGCGAAGATAGGCCCCTCTGGCATCGGCAGGTTCCGCGGCACGCTTAACCGCTCGCCCTGCCCGGCGACTCACAAATCGGCTATGTCGGTGGCCTCTGGCGACCCGCCGCGCCGGAGTCCAGGCGTGGCGTGCGTGCGACGCCGAAGAGGCCATCGAGAAGCGCGCCCGGCGCTACCTTGACGCAGACGACTGACCCGTGCCCTCGGACTCTATGGATGCGCCCACATTCAGCAGCGGGATGGAGGTGGTCTACCTCCTCGGTGCCGCCCAGGGATTGTTCCTCGCCGCCGTGCTGGCGAGCCGTTCACGGAACGCCCTCCCGAACCGGCTCCTCGCCGCGCTCGTGCTCGTCTTCTCGCTCGACCTCGCGATGGCGGTCTACCACGCCTCCGAGGTCAGTGCCCGGTGGCCGGCGCTCGTCGGGCTGGACCTGCCCATCGCGTTCCTCTACGGGCCGCTGCTCTACCTCTACGTCCACACACTCACGTCGGTGCGTCCGGCTCTGCGCGCTACCGACCTCGGGCACTTCGCCCCGTTCGTCGCGCTTGTGCTCTTCCTGTTGCCTTTCTTCCTGCTGCCGGGCGCGGAGAAGCTGGCCCTCGTGCGCGACCCGAGCCTCGCCTTTCAGACGCGGGCGTTCGTCGTCCTCAACCCGCTCAAGCTGGTCCACGGGTCCGCCTACCTCGTGCTGATCGTCGTGCTGCTGCGGCGGCACGGGCGGCGGATTCGGGATACGTTCTCGTCGGTGGAGCACGTGCGGCTGCGATGGCTGCGCAACCTGGGTAGATTCAAACGGTCGTCGCAACGGGGGTGTGTGGAACAGTGGCTGTGTGGGCCGATCGTAGGAACTCACCCAGCGCCTCGGCCGGCGTTCGCCAGCTCAGCGTCTTGCGTGGTCGAGTGTTGAGTGTCAGGGCCA
>JBBSMX010000033.1:0-33185 GCA_038232935.1 Rhodothermales bacterium
CCGCCCCCCATCGGGGGGCTGTCGCGCAGCGGCTGGGGGGGTAGCAAGCCTGAGGACCCCCTCCGACCGCTTCGCGGCCACCTCCCCAAGGGGAGGAGTTTCCTTACCAAACAGCTTCTGAAGGGTAAAGGGTTAGGGGTAAAGGGTAAATTTGCTGAGACTGCACGGCTGCTACCCCTTTACCCTTTTACCTTTTCCCCTCACCCTTTCACGGAGAGGTGCCCGAGTGGCTGAAGGGGCGCGCCTGGAAAGCGCGTGTGCCGGTTTCCGGTACCGAGGGTTCGAATCCCTCCCTCTCCGCACTTTTTATTCGCTGATGGAGTGATTCGCCGATTGGGTGATTGGGGCAGCACAATCAGCGAATCACCCAATCAGTAAATCAGCGAATGATCCACTCTATGACCGGCTTCGGACGCGGCACGGCGAGCGCGGAAGGCGCCGACCTGACCGTCGAGCTGCGCTCCGTCAACAGCCGGTACTGCGAGGTCACGGTGCGCGCCCCGCGCAGCCTCGCCGCGTACGAGGCCGAGATGCAGACGCGGGTGAAAGACGTGCTGGATCGCGGCAAGGTGAACCTGAACGTGCAGGTGCAGCGAGCCAAAGGGACGGCTCCCCTGCGGGTGGACCCCACCGCTGCCGCCGCCTACCGCCGCCTCCTCGACGAGGTCCGCACGGCCGCGGGCGTGACCGAACCCGTCGGGCTGGAGCACATCCTCAAATTCCCCGACGTGCTCGTGGCAACCGAGGAGGGGGACGAGGCAGAAGGGGTGTGGGAAGCCACGCAGGCTGCCCTCGCCGAGGCGCTCGGCGCGATGCAGACGATGCGACGGCAGGAGGGCGACGCGCTCGCCGCCGATCTCCGCGCCCGGCTCGACGCCCTCGAAGCCGAGTTGGAAGCGGTCGAGGCGAACGCGCCCGCCCGCCTCGAAGCCGCCCGCCTCGCCCTCCACGAACGCCTCGCCGAGGTGCTCGGCGACGAGCGCGTAGACCGCGACCGGCTGGAGCTCGAGATCGCCCTCATCGCGGACAAGCTCGACGTGAACGAGGAGACCGTCCGCCTCCGCTCCCACCTCGCCCTTTTCCGTGAAGCCCTCGGCAGCGACGAGTCCGTCGGTCGCCGGCTCAACTTCCTCGCACAGGAGTTCAACCGCGAGATCAACACGATCGCCTCGAAAGCCAACGACCCCGGCATCGCGCACCGCGCTGTGACGATGAAGGAGGAGCTGGAGAAGATCCGCGAGCAGGTCCAGAATGTCGTTTAGTAGAAACGCGACGCGTCTCTACGCCATCCCCGCCCCATGAAAATCGTCGTCCTCACCGCCCCGAGCGGAGCCGGCAAAACCACGATTGCGCGCCGGCTCACGCAGGCCCTGCCGGAGACCCGGTTCTCTATCTCGGCCACGACCCGCTCGCCCCGCTCGACCGAGCGCGACGGCGTGGACTACTTCTTCCTCACCGAAGACGAGTTCCGCCGTCGCGTCGAAGCGGGCGACTTCATCGAGTTCGAAACCTACGCCGGGCACCTCTACGGCACCCTCCGTGGCGAGCTCGAACGCGTCGCCGCCGAAGGCGTCGCCCTCCTCGACATCGACGTGCGTGGCGCGCTCAACGTCAAGCGCCTCTACGGGGCGGACGCGCTCACCCTCTTCATCCATCCGCCCTCCCTCGCCGTGCTCGCCGGACGCCTGCAGAATCGAAAGACGGAGAGCGAGGGGGTCCTCCAAACCCGGCTGGAGCGGGCCGAGCTAGAGATGACCTACGTGCCCGAGTTCGACGCTATTGTCGTGAATGACGACCTCGAAACGGCCGTCGCCGAAACCGTGGACCACGTCCGCACGTTTCTCGGCGGCTAAGCGATTTCTGATTTTCGTTTCCGAACCACGTATCAACCCCGCTACGCATGGCTATCAAAACCATCAACACCGCCGAGCTGGCCGAGAAAATCGGCAACCTGTACGAGGCTACGGTGATCCTCTCGAAGCGCGCCCGCCAGATCTCCACCCACACGAAGGCAGAGCTCGACACGAAGCTCTCGTACTTCGAAGACTTCGGCCTGGAGCCGGTGGACGAGATCCGGCCCAACGACGACCAGCTCCGTATCTCGCTCGAATACGAGAAGCGCGCGAAGCCGACCGAGACGGCCATCGGCGAGATGCTCAACGAGGAGATCTACTACCGCAACCCGAGCATCGAAGAGTAGGTCGGGGTTCTGGGTTTGGGGACAGCAGAGCTTGGGCATGACGGACTCACAACCCATCACGCAGAACCCACCACTCCAGGGCCGGAAGATCCTGCTGGGCGTCTCCGGTTCGATCGCGGCCTACAAAGCGGCAGAGCTCGTGCGCCTGCTGAAAAAGGCGGGCGCCGAGGTGCAGGTGCTGATGACGCGGGACGCCGCCCGTTTCATCACCCCGCTCACCCTCGGGACGCTCTCCGAGCGCGAGGTACTGACGGAGATCTTCCCCGACAACGAAGCGGGAAGCTGGACGAAACACGTCCACCTCGGCCTCTGGGCTGACCTCTTCGTCGTCGCACCCGCCACGGCGACGACGCTCGCCAAGCTCGCCGCCGGGCTCTGTGACTCGATGCTCACGGCGGTGGCGCTTTCGGCGCGCTGCCCGCTCCTCGTGGCCCCGGCGATGGACCACGACATGGTCGGCCACCCCGCCACGCAGCGCAACCTCCGCACGCTTCGCGCCGACGGCGTCGAGGTGATAGAGCCCGAGCACGGCGAGCTCGCGAGCGGGCTCGTCGGGACCGGCCGGCTGCCGGAGCCCGAGACGCTGTTTGACCGGATCGTGGCGAAGCTGGATGCTGTGGACGCGCAGACGCAGGCGCGGCGTTCCGGGGCGCTCGCGGGCCGGCACGTCCTCGTCACCGCTGGCCCAACTCACGAGCCGCTCGACCCCGTCCGCTTCCTCACGAACGGCTCGACGGGCACGATGGGCTTTGCCCTCGCCGCCGCCGCCGCCCGGCGTGGTGCCACAGTGACGCTCATCAGTGGCCCGACGACGCTGGAGACGCCCGACGGCGTGCGGCGCCTAGACGTGACGAGCGCCGACGAGATGCACGACGCCGTGCAACAGCACGCAGACGCCGACCTCATCGTGATGGCCGCCGCTGTCGCCGATTACACCCCGGCCGAGCCGAGCGACCGCAAGATCAAAAAGAACGGCGACGCCCTCACGCTCCGCCTCCGCCGGACGCCGGACATCCTCGCCGCCCTCGGCGAGCAGAAGCGCGCGGGTCAGATCCTCGTCGGCTTCGCGCTCGAAACCCACCGCGGGCTCGACCACGCGCGCGGCAAGCTCGAGCGCAAAAACCTCGACTGGATCGTTCTCAACCACGCCAACGAGGCGGGGGCCGGATTCGGGCCGGGTACGAACCGTGTCACCCTGCTGGGCCGCGACGGCTCCAGAGAGGACCTCCCGCAGATGCCGAAGCCGGACGTGGCCGAGGCGATTCTAGACCGCGTACTCGCCGCCGCGCCCGTTCCCCGCCCCACATGATGCGCCTCCTTTGCACCGCCGCCCTCGTCCTCGCACTCGCCGGGTGTATGAAGCAGCCTGCCTCCACCCCACCCGCTGACGGGTCCCTCCGCTACCTCGCCCTCGGCGACTCGTACACAATCGGCGAGAGCGTGTCGCCGGAGGACCGGTGGCCGGTGCTGCTGGCGGATTCGCTGCGTGCGCGCGGGCTGGTCGTCGCCGATCCCACGATCATCGCAAAGACCGGCTGGACGACGGACGAGCTAAACGCCGCCATCGACCAAGCCGATCCGCAAGGGCCGTACGACCTCGTCTCTCTCCTCATCGGCGTCAACAACCAGTATCGCGGGCACTCTGTGGTGGAGTACCGTACGGAGTTCCGAGCGTTGCTGCAACGGGCCATCGGCTATGCCGGCGGCGAGGCCGGGCGCGTGCTCGTCGTATCGATCCCGGATTGGGGCGTGACGCCGTTCGCCGCCAACGACGCCCGCGGCCCGCAGCAGATCGGCGAAGAGATCGATGCGTACAACGCCGTCGCACGCGAGGAGACGGAGCGGGCGGGCGTGCCATTCGTGGACATCACGCCGTACTCCCGCACCGCAGCCGACGACCCGTCGCTGGTGGCGGGGGACGGACTCCATCCCTCGGGGACGATGTACGCCGGCTGGACCGAGCGTGTGCTGCCTGTCGCGCTCGATCTGCTCGGGCCACGCACGCCTTAATCAGCCTCAGTGTCGTCGTCCAGCAGCCACGCTTGGGCGTCCTCCAATCTCCGAAATGCCATCCGCTCGCGCTGAGCGCTGGGTACGCGCTGGATCAGCAGTTTCGCGATAACATAATCGGTCTCGCGTGGAACCACGATGGCCGAGCGTCCCGAGCCTATCAACGGCCTCATGTCTTCGGAACGTCGGACGATGAGGGCCAGGTCATCCAGGTCGATGAGGAGTTGGGAAACGCCCGTAGCATCCCATAGCGCGCGGAAGCCGAGCCGCCACGCGGAATGCTGGTACAGGTCCCCGAGTGCCCGCAGGAGTTGCTTCGCGTCTACCGAATCGTATAGCGTTACGATACCCAAGCGGCGATCGACGTCGATGTGGCACGTGCAAGCCATGCGACTGCAAGTTATAGGATTAACCCACACGAGGACAACATCTCCAAGGTATGCGCCGCGGCCGAGAGAGACGGGCACTTTCTACGTGGAGTTCTAGACACCTCTCCCATCCTATCTCCTCTGGCACCATGAAGTCCGTGCTCAACCATCCCCATCTCCGCCGCTTGCTGGCCGAGACCGAGGCCGTCCGCTCCGAGGCCGAGCGGCTCCGCCGAACGCTCTCCGATGCCCAACTCACGTGGAAGCCGGAGCCCGGCGTCTGGAGCGTCGCCGACTGCTTCGAGCACCTGCGAAAGATCGACAAAGCCTACATCCGCCGGATGAACGAAGCGGTCGAGAGCGTCGGGCCGGGCAAGGCGGCCTTCAAGCCCTCCCTCTTCGGGCGCGGCTTCATCCATTTCCTCTCGCCGCAGTCGCGGGTGAAGATGAAAGCCCCGAAAGGTGTCCGCCCCCCCACCGATATCGCCTCGGCCCCGGCAGAGGCGGTGGATCGCTTTCTCGATCAACAGGCAGCCCTCCTTGACCTGCTCCGCCGGGCGGATGGGAAGGACCTCAACGCGGGCAAATTCGCCTCACCCCTCGCCAGCATCGTGCGGCTCTCCGTGGGCGAAGGGCTGACGGTGCTGGTGGTACACGAGCAGCGCCACCTCCGGCAGGCACAACGGCTGACCGAGCGCGCCGACTTCCCGGCTTGACACCGGGGCCTCGGCGAGCTATCGTGGCGGTGGCACACCGTTAACCCCGCCGCCCCGATGCAGATCGCCGCGCCTGACTCTACGAAGGCCGTCCTCAACCAGCCCCCGCCGCTGGCCGACTACGACCTCTACGCCCACGACACACCGCTGCGCGAGGCCGTCGCACGCGAGGGACGAGTCCCGGAGGGCGGCGGCTGGATTGCCGACGAAGCCCACGTGCTCGGCACGCGCTGCGGCTCGGCGGAGGTGTTGGAATGGGGGCGGCTCGCGAATGAGCACCCGCCGGTGCTCCGCACGCACGACCGCTACGGGAATCGGATCGACGTGGTCGAGTATCACCCGGCCTACCACGACCTCATGCGGCTCGGCATCGGGCACGGACTCCACAGCCTGCCGTGGACCAGCAACCAGCCTGGGGCGCACGTCGCGCGCGGCGCGCTGATGATGCTCCGGCATCAGGTGGACGAGGGCACGAGCTGCCCGATCACGATGACGTTCGCCGTCATCCCCTCGCTCCGCCTCCAGCCCGACCTCGCCGACGCGTGGGAGCCGCGCGTGCTCTCGACCGACTGCGACCCGCGCTTCCTGCCGCCGGACGAGAAGCGCGGCTGCACCTTCGGCATGGCGATGACCGAGCGGCAGGGCGGCACCGACGTCCGGGCGAACGTCACGCAGGCCGAGCCCATCGGGCCGCGCGGGCCGGGGCGGGAGTATGCCATCATCGGGCACAAGTGGTTCTGCTCGGCCCCGATGTCCGATGCCTTTCTCGTGCTGGCGCAGGCGGAGGGCGGGCTGTCGTGCTTCCTCCTCCCGCGCTGGACACCCGATGGCCAAGTCAATGCGCTGCATTTCCAGCGGCTCAAAGACAAGCTCGGCAACCGCTCGAACGCCTCCTCCGAAGTCGAGTTCGACGGCGCGTGGGCGCGGCTCGTCGGCGAAGAGGGGAGGGGCGTGGCGACGATCATCGAGATGGTCCGCCACACCCGGCTCGACTGTGCGCTCGGGTCGGCGGCCACGCTCCGCCATGCGGTGGCGGAGGCGACACACCACGGCACGTACCGCTATGTTTTCGGCAAGCCGCTCATCGAGCAGCCGCTGATGCAGAACGTGCTCGCCGACCTCTGCCTCGAATCCGAAGCGGCAACGGCCCTCGCCCTCCGCCTCGCCCGTGGCTTCGACGAGCATGCGGACGAGGAGCAGGCGCAGTTCGTCCGGCTCGCCACCGCCGTCGGGAAATACTGGGTGACGAAGCGGGCTGTCGCGGGTGTCGCCGAGGCGATGGAGTGCCTCGGCGGGAACGGCTACGTCGAGGCGTCCGGGATGCCGCGCCTCTACCGTGACGTGCCGGTGAACGCAATCTGGGAGGGCTCCGGGAATGTGCAGTGCCTCGACGTGCTGCGCGCCGTGCAGAAAGAGCCGGACACGCTCACCGCGACCCTCGCCGAAATCCGCCGCGCCAACGGCGGCAACCGCCACCTCGACGCACACGTCGAGCGGCTCGAAGCGGCGTTCGCAGACTCGCACGCGCTCGAAGCCCGCGCCCGGCGGCTCGTCGAAGGCCTCGCGCTCGCGCTGCAAGCCTCGCTGCTCGTCCGCCACGCCCCGAAGGAAGTCAGCGACGCCTTCTGCGCGGCGCGGCTCGCTGACGGATTCGCGGGCGGCGGCCTCACCTTCGGCACGCTCCCGGCAGAGACGGACTACCGCGCCATCATCGAGCGCTCGCGTCCGCAGGTCGGCTAGGCAGAGGCCCTGGCTTTCGGGCGGCGGGCCGGTTCGGCGGGCGTGTTCTTCAGCCCTTGCGCCGTGTAGTGCGCGATGGCCTGCACCGAGAGCATCGGGTTGACGCCGCTGGACTCGGGGAAGCAGCTCGCGTCGGCGACGTAGAGGTTCTTCGTGCCGCGCACCGCACCTTCGGGCGTGATCGGGTGGCGCTTCGCGTCGCCGCCCATCCGGCAGGTCCCCATCTGGTGCGCCGTGAAGAGCGGGAAGCGGTTTGCCTTCCAGCCCCAGCTCGGGAGGGCATCGAGGAGTTTTCCCAGCTCGGCCTCGCCGTGGACGCGCTGGTACGTCGGCGCGGTGTTGTGCGGGAAGTAGACTTCTTCGGCCCCGGCGGCGAGGTGGATGCGGCACGCCTCGGCGATGCCGCGCAGCAAATGGTCGCGGTCGAACGTGCTGAGGCTGTAGTGGAGGACGGGCTGCCCCTGCTTGTCCGTCGTGACGCGGCCCGAATCGCGGTCGCGCGTGAGGACGATGAACGAGCCGACGTGGTCGGCGTGCTGCATCACCGCTTTGTGCTGAGCACCGGAGCGCCACGGGAGCGCGAGGCCGAGCAGGCCCGCGTGCAGCGGTGGCGTCTCCAGCTTCGGGCCGTAGAGCCCGTCGAGCTTGGAGAACTCGTTCGAGACGGCGGACATCATCGGGCCGAACCACGGCTCCATCTTCTCGGGGTAGCGCGCGGCGACGCCGACGGTCGGGTGGAAGAAGAGGTGGCGGCCGAGGTGCGCGTGCTCGACGCCGCTGCGCGTGAGGAGCGCCGGCGTGTGGATCGCCCCCGCCGCGACGACGACGCGCTCGGCCCGTACGGTCACGCGCACCCGCTGCCCGTCCGGCCGCTCGTACCAGCCCTCGACGCCCGTCGCGCGCCCGCGCTCGATGGTGACGCGCTCGACGGTCGTATCCGCGAGAATCCGCGCGCCGTGCTCGACGGCTCGCTGGAGGCAGGTTTGCAGCGTGCCCTGCTTCAGCCCGTCCTGATCGCCGTAGGGGCTGTACCCGATCTCCCGCCACTCGGCCTCGCTGTGCGGGTCGAGTTGGTTGCGCGGGATCTCGGCGACGTGGTAGCCGAGCGCTTCGCAGCCGTCCCAGAGCGCCTGGTTCTGCGGGTTGTGCCGCGGCCGGTCCTCGCCGACGTGGAACGCCTGCTCCAGTGTTTCGAACCCCTGTTGGAATGCGGGGCTGCGGAAATGCGGCGCGGCGTGGTTCTCGGCCCACTGGCGGAGGACGTACTCCGGCGTGCGGAACGAGCCGGCCCAGTTGACCGTCGTGCCGCCGCCGAGGCAACTCCCGGCCAGCACATTCACCGAGCCGGTCTTCGTGGCGAGCGCACCCTTCTGCTCGTAGAGCCGCTCCATCATCTCCAGCTCGCGCTGCGTGAAGTCGGCGCGGTCGAGGTAGGGGCCTTTCTCGATCACGACCACGTCCTGTCCCGCCTCGGCCAACTCCGCCGCCGCCACACCACCGCCCGCTCCGCTGCCGACGACGACAGTGTCGCACGTGAGCCGAACCTCGCGCTCCGGCGTGAGTGGGTGGATCGGATGGGGCACGTCGGGCGGCTCGGAGATCGGGCCGGGATAGCCGATGGCGGGCCAGTTCGGGTTCGGGACGCCGGGCTCGGCGATGCCGTAGAAGAAGAGCGTAGCGAGCCCTTTGAGGCTTGCGAACCCTTTGCGAAGCTGGGGCACCGGCGAGAGCGCCCATCGCTGCAGGACGGTCTCGCGCTGCTCCGGCGTGAGCGCCGTGATGGGCTTGGGCGGGCCGAGCCACGTCAGCCCGAGCAGGCGCGAGCCGAGGAGGTCGAGGAGCTGGCCGAACTCCTTCTGCTGTGCCGTCGGGAGCGCGTCGATGAGCGGGGCGATCCGGCCGGCCACATCGAGGTCGGAGGCGCTGCGGACCCAGAAGCCGTGCGGGTCCTCGGCCCGGCGGATCGAGGGGACGAGGGCATCGCAGGCGGCGCGAAGCGCTTCCAGTTGGGCATCGGTGAAAGGCATAGCAGACGGAGAGCGTGAGAGGTGTTAACGCCGTTAACCACATCGGCAGTATACGACATCCTCCTCTCGTCTCCGTGTGGGCCTGCCCGCTCAGAAGAGCCGCACGAGGTGGAGGCTGACGACGGGCGTCCCGAAGAACCGCTGCGACGGGCTCTCTACCTCGGGGCGCAGCTCCAGCAGTTCGACGTCCTCGAAGAAATACGATCCGACGTAGCCGATGCGGATGCCCTGCGTAGCGCGGCGGCTCTCGCCGAAATAGGCCCCTATCGCCATCGTAGCCCCGACGCCGAAGCGGAAGCTACCGTCGCCCAGCCCACTGAGCGCGCCGAGCTTGCGCTCGTCGCTCTCGCGGATGCCGTTGCCGTTTCCGTCTTCGAAATACGGCCATTGAAACCCGAGCGCCGGCCCGCCCAGCGCCTGCACGAACGGCCGGAAGCTGTCCTCGATGGACCCTCGAAACAGCCGCCGCTCCAGCCCGATGTGGAGCGGGGTTATGAGGAAGTTGCTCCGCTTGAACGGCACGACGGTATCGCCGAAGAAGCCGACGAAGAACTCCTGCTCGCGCTCGTCCTTGCCCGCGCCGATGCTGAGCTCTGCCACCAGCGAGGTCGCCTCGCCGACGGCCGCCCGGTAGACGCCGCCGAGCCCGAACCCGTAGTTCGTGAGCAGGATCGTCGCACCGAGGCCCGTGCCGTAATGCGCCGGGCCTTCGGGCTCCGGTGGCTCTGTGAGCGGCTCCGGCAACGGCTGCGCCCGGCCCGTCGCGACGCACAGTGCGAAGGCAACCAGCGCAAGAAACAGGGAACCGAGACGGGGCATGGCGGAGTGCGACGGGCGGTCCGAGCCTACCCGGCGGCGCGGCGTTTTGTTCGGGGCAAAACCCCGTTCCCGTTTGAACGGGAAGCCGGACCCGGACAGGGCGAACCCGGGGATTCGCCCCTACGATCTCGGAGGACAGAGCGGGCGGCCGTAGCTTCAGCCCCCGCCTCCCCGTAGAGACGCGACATGTCGCGTCTCTACGCTACCCGACTCCCAGTGGACTACCGCTTTCTCATCGCCCGGCGCTACCTCGCCGCCTCCCGCCGGGTCACGCTCGTCTCCGTCATCAGCGGGCTCTCCGTGGCCGGCGTCGCGCTCGGGGTGACGGCACTCATCGTGGTGCTCTCGGTGATGAACGGGTTCTACGACATCGTCCGCGACCTCCTCGTCTCGTTCGATCCCCACGTCCGGATCGAGTCCGTGGAAGGGCGCGGGCTGACGAATGTGGATTCGCTCCTGCGCGTCGCCCAATCACTCGATCACGTGGAGTCGGCCACGGCGTACGTCGAGGGGAAAGCGCTGCTGACGTACAAGGGGGCGCCGAACGAGACGCAGGTCGTCGTCGTGCGCGGGGTGGATGCGCGCACCTTCGGGGACAGCCTCGCGCAGCGCGGCGGCGCGGCGGCCTCAACGACGTCCGGCTCGTTCGACCTCGCCCGGCGGGACGAGCAGGCGGGTATCGTGCTCGGCGCGAGCCTGGGGCTGCGGCTCGGTCTGTATCCCGGCCTCTCGGACGATACCGGCAGCCAGGTCGCGCTCCTCTCCGCCCCCGGTATCGAGCGAGTCCTCACGCAGCCGCTCGGGCTCCCGCCGCTGCAACCGTTCACCGTGCGCGGCCTCTACGAGCTGGAGCCGGTCTACGACGCCGGCCACGTGTTCATCGACCTGCCCGAGGCGCAGCGGCTGTTCCGGATGGTCGGGGAGGTCAGCGGCATCGAGCTTCGCCTCGACGATCTGGGGCGGGCCGAGGCCGTCAAAGCCGCACTCCAGCAGCGGCTCGACCCGGCAAAGGTCCGGGTGCAGACGTGGTACGACCTCCAGCGCTCGCTCTACGACGTGATGCGGCTGGAGAAGTGGGGAGCCTCGTTCGTGCTCGCGCTGATCATCGTCGTCGCCGCGTTCAACATCGTCGGGAGCCTGACGATGATCGTGATCGAGAAGCGGCGGGACCTCGGGGCGCTGCAGGCGATGGGCGCGTCGCGCAGCGACATCCGGCGGATCTTCCTGCTCGAAGGGCTGCTCGTGGGCGTCATCGGCAGCGGGATCGGGCTCGCGCTCGGGCTCGCGCTCGCCTTCGCGCAGCAGCACTTCGGCCTCGTCCCGCTCGCCGGGGCCGAGTCGTTCATCATCGACGCGTATCCGGTGGCGGTGCGTGCGTGGGACGTGGTGCTGATCGTAGTGGTGGCGGTGGGGCTGTGCGCGGCGGCATCGCTCTACCCGGCTGCGCGGGCGTCGGCCGTGGAGCCGGCGCAGGCCGTCCGGGGCGGCTGACTCGGGCCAGGCATAGCGGTTCGGTGCGGTTGGGTCGTGTTCGCTTTACAAATACGGGAGCTGAGCGCGCCCTGCTAAGAAGGCAGGCCGGCGACGCGATACCCCGGAGAACGCGAACCTCTCGGACCCCTCCCTTACCTGAACCTCATGCTATCTCTCCGAAACGCCGTGGGCGTTGCCTGCCTCGCCGCGACGCTCGTCGTCGCCGGCTGTAACGTGCTCGATGCCGCTTACGAAGAGGGCGGCAGCGTCGAGAATCTGATCGAAGACGCTTCCTACGCCCGCATCAACCAGGACTTCGACCGGGCAGAGACCCTGCTCCGGCAGGCGTTCGAGCTGGAGCCGGGCAACCCGGTGGTCCGGCTGGAGCTGGCCTCGACGCTGATGCAGCGCGAGCAGATCAACCTCCTCGACCTGGCGCAGGTCACTGCGTACGTCCTCGACGAGATCGACTCCGAAGGCGGGCAGGCGCGCGGCGCGGCAGCCGACACCTGCACCTGGGACTCGGACGAGCCGACGCGGCCGTTCGACCCGAACGCGGTAGAGGGCTACGAAGAGATCGCCGCCGCCGCACCCCTCTTCGCCGAGGTCCTCCGCCTCCTCAACGACCCCGCCTCGCCGACCACCCCGCCCGTAATCCCGGCCGAACTCGGCGAACTCGACCCGTGCACCGTCATCCAGGACGGCGTGCTCGTCTACGACCGCGACGCCCTGCTCGAAACGCTCCGCGCTCACTTCGACGGGGACGATGCGCGTGTCAACGCGGCCCTCACGATGAACGCCATCGCTCTCACGCTGCATGCGTACGTCGGCCTGTTCGAGAACCCGGAGGTGCCGGTGAACTGGTTCCTCGTCGGGGAGCCGGGGAATGCACGGCTCGGCTTCTGCATGGACCGCGCGGGCCTCGACGCCTTCAACGAGAGCATCGATGCCAGCCTCGATGCCATCGCCGAGGCGTTCTTCTCGCTCGACCTGCTCATCCACCACGCCGGAGACCGGGGGCTGCGGCCATTCGTCGACGAGGCGCTGGCGCTCTTCGATACGTTCGAGGGGAGCTTTGGCCGGTTCTGCGGCAACTAGCTTAAGGCCGGCACTCTCGCGTGCTGATATTTCAGGGGCGGCGTATCCCACTTGCGATACGTCGCCCCTACTTTGTCCGCTGCGAACTCGTTAATTACCAAAGTTCACGCCGCCGCTTCCCCCCGCATCCGTCGCACCCTGCTCGCCGTCCGACCTCAGCAGGCTACCTCAACCGCATTACGCTATGAAGAATGCTCTGCTTCGCTTCCTGCCCGTGCTCCTCTTCGCGGCCGTACTCGGCCTGCCTGCGCAAGCGCAACGCTACGAGCAGTACGCCCGCGCCACCGTCCCCTCGTCTCAGGTGCTCGCGATGGGCGGGGCGGGGGTGGCGCTGTCCGGCCCCGAAACCGCGTTCTTTTACAACCCGGCGCACTTCGCCCAGCTCGGCATCCTGAAGCCGCGCATCGAGATCCTCGGCGCGCGGGCCGAGATCAGCACGAAGTTCTTCAACGACCTCAGCTTCTTCCGCGACCGCGTAGAGCCTGGCTTCGATGAGGGGTTCGACCTGCCGCTGTCGCAGGAGAACCGGGAGCTGTTTCAGGATGCGCTCGCACAGGGACGGCGCCCGACGGTCGGCCAGGCGGCCGTGCTGTTGCCGTCGGTGATGGTGGCGCTCGGGCCGTACGGCGTCGGGGCCGGCATCTTCGGGCGCAACACCACGCAGTACAGCTATGAGGACAATGGCAGCGGGATTCCCGTGTTCGACGTCTTCAGCCAGCTCGACGCGATGGTCGTACTCGCGGGGGGCGGAACGATCCCCAACACGAACCTCTCTGCCGGGCTCGCCGGGAAATACATCCGCCGCTACATCGGGTATAAGAACGAGGACTTCCTCTCCATCGACCCGGACGTCGAGCAGGTCTACGTCATCAACGGCTCGACGGTCAGCTTCGACCTCGGCCTCCAGTACACCGACGCTGTGCATACACTCCCGGGCTCACTCGACTTCGGGCTCGCCGTCTACGACCTCGTCGGCGGCAGCTTCAACTACGACCTCTACGATTCCATCAACCTCACGGGCAGCGGCGATGACGATGAGGGAGAGATCACCGCCGTCCTCGCCGACTTCGCAGACCGCGACGGGACGCCGTCGTTCCGGCTCGGCGCGTCATACTGGGTGCCCGGAATCCCGGTACTACCCGTCCTCGGCAATGTCGGCGTGGCGCTGGATTACGTGAGCCGCAGCACGTCGGAGTCCAGCCAGCCCTTCCTCTCGAAGTTCCGGCTCGGCGGGCAGGCGACGGTGGCGGGGATCCTCGCGTTGCGAGCGGGAATCAGCCAGGGCTACCCGACGTTCGGGACGGGCATCGAGACGCCGTTCTTCCGTCTGGACTATGTTTTTTACGGGGTCGAGGACGGCCGCCTGCCGGGTCAGTTGGAGCGCTACAACCACCTCGTCCAAGTCCGCTTCGGACTGTTTTGAGCGGCAGCAGGCGGCAGCTTAACCTGAAATCCGCACGATCCTGCCTTTTCGTGACCCGCGGCGTTTGCGTACGCCGCGGGCCATTCGCTACCTTTCTTTTCTGCACTCGCACAACCACCGCTTCTCGGGACCTCAACGATGGCTCGCAAAGATCAGATCACCGGCAAGGGCCCGATGTCGGGCAACCACGTCTCGCACTCCAACAACAAGGTGCGGCGGCGCTTCCACGTAAACCTCCAGAAGAAGCGCTTCTACATCCCCGAAGAAGATCGGTGGGTGACGCTGCGCGTGTCGGCGCAGACGATCAAGACGATCAACAAGAAGGGCATCTCGGCCGTGCTCAAAGAAGCCCGCCTGCAGGGCATGACCGTTTGAGAACGCGTCCCTCGGGAACGCCCCCGCTCACCGCTTAACGAAAAGCAGCCATGGCTAAGGGCAAAGACGTCCGCCACCAGATCACGCTCGAATGCACGGAGGCCCCCGGGACCTCGCGCTACTCCACCACGAAGAACCGCCGCAACACGACGGGCCGGATGGAACTGCGCAAGTACAACCCCGTTCTCCGGAAGCACACGCTCCACCGCGAGATTAAGTAACCCGGCGCGCCGGCCCTGGCCCGCGCTCCTCTAACGCAGCAGTCCGATGGCGAAAAAAGTATCGAAGAACCAGCGCACGAATCGTGGTGCCGACGCCGGCCACCGCAGCATGGCGAAGGTCATCATGGCCTCCAAGAAGCAGAACGGCCACTACGAGTTCCGTCAGAAGATGGTCGAGGCCTCGCAGGTCCAGGACGAGTTGAAGGCCGCTCGCTCCTAAACGCCCTCGCCTCCCTTTTTCGAGGGCCAGCCTCCGGTGGGAGGCTGGCCCTCTGTGTTATCCGCGCCTCGCCGCGTCCAGCATGGTCTCGAACCTCCTCGCTGTCGGGAAAAAGACGAGGGCGAAGCCGAAGAACGGGACGACGAAGAGCAGGTTGATTGGCTCGCCGCTCAGAAACGCCGCCACGCAGGCGACGAGCGCCGAGAACTCGAGGAGGGCGAGCGAGATGATCCCCGACGTACGGATGGCGGTTACGACCTCTTCGTAGGTACCCTGCGTCGGGAGCCGTTCCCTCAAGCGCCGCTGGACTGCGAAGGCCGCGACGATAGCGATCATGCTGAGGAGCGCACTGAGGTAGAAGAACAGCGCTGCGTTCTCGGTGCTCGTGCCGCCCGAGTCCGAGAGGGTGAGGCCGCCCATCACCACGCTCATCAGCGCCACCCCGCCGACGAGCGCGCCCCAGACGATCTGAAGTGTGCGGAGGTCGGCGGCCTGGCGTTGGGGGTCTGGAGGCGTCGAGGTATCCATGGGCTAAGTATAGGGCAGACGGAGAAATGCGAAGGGGCTGTGGTTGAGCGAGGCGAACGCGGGATGTATATTGCGCGCCCGCCGACCTCCTCGGAGTCTGACGGTGAAGCGGGGCGTAGCTCAGCCCGGTAGAGCGCTGCCTTTGGGAGGCAGAAGTCGTCGGTTCGAATCCGGCCGCCCCGACCCTGCAACTCCGCAGCCCGTACTCGCTGCGCGTCGGCGCCCGTAGCTCAGCTGGACAGAGCAGCGGTCTTCTAAACCGCCGGTCGCAGGTTCGAGTCCTGCCGGGCGCGCTGAGTCTCCCCCGAACCTTCGCCGGTTCGTGGTGTATCTTTTGCGTCGCTGGTGACGTGGCCGAGTGGCTAGGCAGAGGCCTGCAAAGCCTCGTACGGCGGTTCGAGTCCGCCCGTCACCTCCGCCGGAAGAGCCCCACCGTGCTTACATGCCGCGGTGGGGCTTTTTGCATGCCTCTGCCTAGCCACTCGGCCACGTCACCGGATCCGCGAATCGCGGAGTGCAGACGATCGTGCAGACAACGCGCGAGCGCCCTCAAACCCATGAGGTGCGCAATGGCAAGCTTGTATCCACGGAATGACTGGTATTACGCCCAGTTCTTCGACCCCGAACGCAAGCCCACACGGAAGCAGATCGCACTCAAGACGAAGCGGCGGCGCGAGGCCGAGCGGCTGTGCGCAAAGCTGGAAGCAGATGTCGAACGCGGCCAGTTCGATCCTTGGGATCCGAAGCCATGCACGGCCGCTCACGACCTGTCCGTATTAGGCAGCGCAGTGGCGACGTTTCTCGATTCGAGGGCGAACCTCAGCCCCCACACTGTACGCCGGTACAGCAGCGTGCTCGGAGGTCTCGTCAGCCACTTGGGACCAGCGGTGTCTGTGCAATCCCTCACCGTTCGCCACGTGAGTAGCTACCTCGACGCCACGTCGACGAAGCCTGTAACGAAGCACTCGTACCGGCGCGCGATGCGAACGTTCTTCCGCTGGCTCGTCGAGCGCGACGCCATCGCTGAGGATGTAACCGGGGCGCTGAGGCTAGAACGCGTGCCGCAGAAGTTCCCCCGCTTCCTCACGCCTGACGATGTCGCCGCCGTCTGCGAGGCCATAGAGCGGAGCGCCAACCGGAAGCACGTCGCAGCCGACACGTCGCGGTGGCTCCTACCCATCATCAAAGCGAACGTCTACCTCGGCCTGCGCGCGGGCGAGGTCGTCAACGCCCGCTGGGACGACCTCGATCTCGTACACGGCACGCTGACGGTGGTGAATCGAGACGGTTTCACGACGAAAGGCGGGAGCGAGCGCGTGCTCCCGCTGTGCGACCCGGTCACGGATATATTCGGCACGTTGGAGCGCCGCTGTGACTGGCTGTTCCCGAACCACGGCGGCAGTCAGCTCCACCGCGCGTACCTCTCAAGGCGCTTCAAGCACTTCGCGCGGGTGGCCGGGCTCACCGAGGAGATCAACTTCCACGCGACGCGGCATACGTCGGCAAGCTGGCTCGCGCAGCGCGGCGCGAGTGTCGAGGCGATCCGCCGCTACATGGGCCACTCCAGCATCGCTGTGACGCAGCGGTATATGCACCTCAGCCGCGACGGCTTCAGCGATCAGATCCTGCGGGCGTTCTCGGACGCGGGTAGCCCTCGTACTCCCTGGCCTGCGGTGACGCGGCCTGAATAGGGCTGCGGGCGCAGCGCAGAGAGGAGCCCGAGCGCGCGACGGCGGTCACGCACCGTGTGCGGTGGCGGGGAACTACGCCGTCGCGCGCCGGACCTCGCTCATGTACCCCTCCGACGTGAGCCCGGCACCCTCGGCGGCGCGGCACACGATGATGTTCAGCGCACGCACGCTGAGGCCCGATTCGCCGACTTTCCCGTGGCGGCTGACGCTCCTCAGGACCGGCCCGCCAGTGATCCCGCTCGCGGCAACCCAAGTCTCGAACGCGCGCCCCAGATCGTGGGCTGGGTCCATCGTGGGCGCGACGCGGACGCTCCGAACGACCCAGCGGGTGGGGTCCCTCCTCTTCGTCGCCTCGGACGGGTGTACGCGCATGACCGCGCCCGTGCCGCCCGCTTCCGTGTCTTCAACGTCCTCATAGCCCAACCCGACCATCTCGGTCCGAGTGAGCGTGCCGGCGGCACCTGCGATCAAAGCGAGCCGGTCGCGGTGACCGAGGAGGTTATCGGGCAGAGCATCGAGCATGGCCTGGAGCCGCGGAGTTAAGAACGCATCGGGCACCACCACGATCTCGGGGAGCGCGCCCGAGAGCCGGTCGCGCTCGCGCTCGGCCCGGATGGACTCGACCGTGTCCCACACCCGCCTCACGCTGATGTCGTCGAGGGGGTGGGGGAGCCCGGCGCGCGCGTGCGCATCAGCGATGGCGGCGAGGTAGTGCGCCAGTGTCGTGGACGTGTTCCGCAGCGCGCGCGCGCTGACGAAGTCGATCACGGCGTCGGGTGCGTATGGATCGTGGCCGCGCAGGGATGCCCACCGCGCGAAGTGCTCCCACGCTCGAGCATACGACTCACGTGACGAAGCGGTGAGCCCGCGCTCGCTAGGGGGCTGTGGATCGGATGCGTCGGCGTGCTCGCCTTGGTAGCTCATGACGTAGAAGATACGACAGCTAGTTTGGCATATGGGAACCATGAAAGGCCCGCAGCATATCAGATCGCCACAAACGAAGCGGCGGGCTCGGGGTGCAGCCCGGCCCGCCCGCACAGGACCCATCGAGCAAATCCGCCTTTGAGGCGGGGAGGGATCCGTATGCCCAAGAGCGACGCGCACACGCGTCCGGAGTTCCACTACACCCTGGCGCCCCCGACCGATCAACCGCCGCCGCCGGTCCGACCGACGCGCCGGCGCTACGTCCGGACCGAGGAGGAGAAGGAGGCGTCGCGGGTGTGCGCGCGGTCTCTCGTCGAGGCGGAGAAGCAACTGAACGCGCTGGAGGGCATCACGTGCTTCCAACCCGAGACGAAGAGGGGCTGGCCCCGAAAGGGCGTGCTCAAGGTCGTGTTCTACAGCCCGATCGGACCGAAGCGAGTCGCGGATTACACGAGCCGCGGAAAGTGGCGTGTCGAGGGCGAGCGCGAGTGGAACGGGCCCAGCACCGTCGAGGCGTTCGTCGGAGCCTTCGCGCCGGGCGCGTTTTCCCCGCACCGGGACGCGCTGCCCTGGGATAAGCAGAAAGGCCCGACGTACGCGGATCGCAAGGCGGCCGCGCTCAAGGCCGAGCGAGCCTACCTCCTCGCGCGGGGCTACGTCGTACCGCACGGCCCGGAGCGCACGCGGCCGGAAGCGAACCGAGCCAGCCTCGAACGAACCGAGCGGGAGCACGCGCCAGCGCCCCGAACGGAGAAACCCCAAGCGGCAGCCACGGGCGGGCGGACCACCGCGGCAACGCGAGCGCGCGACCACGAGGAACCACGGCAACGAGCCCAACGGGGCAACCAAGGCCAAGCCGAGCGGCGGACCACGGCACGCAGCAAGACGGGACGCCCACACGAGAGCGAGACGGGAGGCCCGAGACCGGCCGAGAGCCAAGACGGCGCCGGCCGAGCCCGGGCCGAGACCCGGGCGGAGGCCGTGGGTGTCGCAGACAGTGCTATAGCAGGGGACACGCCGAAACGCACCAGCGCGCTAAACGAGGCCGATATCCAGGGTGTAGCCGATATCCAGGGTGTAAACGGGTCATCCTGGTCGGAGTTGAATCGCGCACTTAGTGGTGGTGGAGGTGCCGATGCGACGCAGGATTCCCTCCCGTACGTTCACGGCGACCGGCGCGTCCAGGGCGACAGGGCTCCGATCAGCCGCTACGCTCGCGAGAAGAAGGCGGGGCGCGCACGGAAATGGGTCAGCCGGTGCACGTGCAGCGCCCGGTTCCGAGACTCGGTTCGGGACGCGTTCCCCGGCCTGGACCGCGACCGGTCGTACTGGTCCTTCATGGAGCTGCTGCTCTTCAGTTCCGACCGTTCCCACGGCCGACCGGTCTTGATCCCTCACGAGCTCATCGCGGAGCTGTGTGGCTTCGATCCGCACTACGGCGGGTTCAGGAGCGGGGAGTTCCTCGAGATGTTCGGCTGCGACGTGTTGCCCGACTTCGTCTACAAAGACTACGACTACGAGGCCGCGCTCGTGCGCGAGGTCGCCGACGACGGGCTGCCGCCGTGGCTCCTCGACGCGCTCGCTGAGGAAATGGCCGTCCGCCCCTACGACCTGATCGACCGGGTGTACTTCGCGAGCGGGTTCTCCTTCGACCGCAAGCGTGACCCGAAGATACTGCGCGAGCTCGACCTCCGTGATACCCTCACGATCGGGCTTCCGACCACGTCGGACCAGCGCTTCGTGCAGGCGTACCTCCACGAGCTCAGCCCGCGCTCGTTCTCGTTCCTCGGGGGCTCGTACGAGCGCGCCTACGACGACGCCCTCGCGATCCCGGGTAAGGAGGCGCGTACGCAGGCGCTCAAGGCGCTCCAGCGCATCTTCGTCCAGCCCGTGCCCTTCTACAGCGCGGTCCGCAACAGCTACCGGCTCTTCTCGATCGTCGGCGGGCTCCAGCAGATCCACTCGGCCGTGCGCAAGGCGCTCATGGTCGGCTGCTGGGACCTGGACGCAGACGCGCTGCACTTGGCGGTGATGGCGATGGCCTGGGAGATTCAAGAACTCGACGCCTTCCTCGCAGAGTGCGGCGCCGCGGCCATCTGGCGCTCGATCTCCGACCACGTCGCGCTCACCGTCCACGGCCTCGGAGATCTGACGCCGGCGCAGGCAAAGGCCTACAAGCGCGCCATCAAGCACGGCGTCTACGCTCTCGGCTACGGTGGCGGGCCCGCGAAGATCGGGGAGCAGATCGCGAGCCACGACGACGACCGTGTGTTCGACGACTACGACGAGGTCGTGGATGCGCTCAAGGGCCACGCGCTGCTCAGGGCCGTGTTCGAGGCGAAGAGCCGTATGCTCCAGCAGATCGTCGCCGACGGCGGGATGATGGGGGCGTACGGTTGGATCCCGATGCAGAGGGGCCGCGACCCGCTCACCGTGCTCGCGATGGCCAGTTCGAGTTACGAGTTCGCACTCATGCGGCCGGTGTTTGACGTTGCGGCCGAGCACCCGGACCTGTGCAGCATCCTCTTGTACCAGTTCGACGGTGTGACCATCCGCTTCCGTCGCGAGGCGGACACGGCTTGGCTGATCGCGAAGATGCAGGACGCGTTCAGAAGCAAGGCCCGCGAACTCGGCATCCGCACGCAGCTCTCCCCTGAACGGCTCTAACCCTCCGCCGAGACCGAATGCCTTCGCCAGCGGTCAATCGGCGAGAGTGTGTGGGATCCGTCTGCCTCGGCCTTGTTTGCAACGAACGTGGCGCCCGTCGGGCTCGCGCTATTCGCACCCCGTAGCGCTTCCCATGCCGCAGCGGCCTCCGGGTCCCCACGTCGTTGTCCGTGGCTGGAGCCGCCGACGTTTCGAGGTAGGGGTACCCCTACGGGATGAAGCGGCCCCCGTCCGAGCGATGACGACGCCACGATAACTGGGCGTGCCACCCAACGGTGCGCCCGCACGAAGAAGCCCGGCCCTCCGCGAGGGGAGCCGGGCTTCGTCATCAAGTCCGGGATGGACCCGGCACGGCCGCGCTGTTAGAGCAGCGCGGCCGCTCATACACAGCAACGGGAAGAGGTCCCGTCGCCATGCACTACATCACAAAGATCGAGGGCGAGCTACGCCCTGTCAAGCCCCTTCACGCGTTCGTAGTCCGCGAGGACGCCACACGCTACACCTCGTCCGGCACTTCCATACCGCCGGAGGAGGCCCGCGCCCGGGCGATCGCGCAGCAGGCCGTGCGCTGGATCGCCTTCGCCACCGAGCGGACGCGGATGCGACCGGCCACGATTACGCAGAAGGGCGTTGAGTCCGCCTGCTACAGCGTGCTCAAGCGGGCCTCGTCGCTGGCCATCCCGTCAAAGCTGGCCGGAGTAGGCACGTCGCAGCGCATTCTCTGGGAGATGGTTCGCAGCCGGGTGCCCGTGTGGACGCCGCTCGACCTCGATCCCGGGGAGAAGCACATCGTCGTACTCCACGACGGCGAGGTGATCGGCCACGTGCAGCCGAAGCTCCAAGGCTGGCTCCGCGCGCTCGTCCCGTTCGGAGCCCGGCTCTACCTCAGCCGGATCACGGGGTCGGAACGGAGTGGGTACACGCTCGGGGTGAACGTCGTCGTCGGCCACACCGGCGAGGCGCTTGACAAGCTCCTCGACGCGCTCGGCGACGCCGGGTTCGGCAACGTCGGGGGCGACGGTCTCGGCGCTGATGCTGCGCCCTCCGTTGACAGTCAGACAGGGAACGGTCCCACGGGCGACGGCGCGGCCGGTCACCTCCGCCTCGTCACGCCGGCAGCGTCGGTGCAGCCGGAGGCCGACCCCGACGACGTCGTGCTCTACAGGGATGTCCGTGGGAACGCTCACGCCACGGTCCAGCACGTTGTGCGGCGCTCGCCGACGGGGATCGAATGGGGCTACGGCGGGAGCGGCCCGGCCGACCTCGCGCGCTCGATCCTGCTGCGCTTCTGCGACGAGGCCACCGCCGACGCACTCTACGTCCGCTTCAAGGACGAGGTCGTCGCGACCATCCCGAAGGCCGGCGGCGTGCTCCGCGCCGCCGACATCCGGGCATGGCTCGCCGCGCGCGGCGTGGCCATCCAGCGGTAGCCCGATAGCACACCAACGCGGGCCCCAACGGCTCCGCCACATCCTGACAATCCCGACCGAGAGGCCGGCGCTCACACTGTGGGCGTCGGCCTCTCGTCGTTTAGACCGACTACGACTATGACTGTCAACAAGAACCTCGATCCGCACACCCTCGACATGTTCTCCCAGACGCACCAGGATCGGCACGGAGGCGACGGGTTGTCGGCCTCGCCACGAGCCATTCTACCCGATGACGAGGCGGCGCTGCCGGCCCTCGCCGACATCGTCGTGCACCGGACCGAACCCTTCAAGGTGCCCGGTCTCAAGAGCCTGGTCCTGCCGCTGCCCGTCTTCAGCCTCAGACTCGTGAGGGAGAGGGATCACCTAACGCGTCAAGTGCACGACCCTTCCGACGCTGCTCGCCTGTGTGCCGAACTGCTTGAGGGGGCAGATCGAGAGATCTTCCTCGTCCTTGCCCTGAGCACGGCAAACCGCTTCATTGGGGCGCATGTAGCACATGTCGGCACCGTCGATGCTTCGATTGCGAGCCCCAGGGAAGTGTTTAAGTTCGCCTTGCTGTGCAATGCGCGGAGCGTAATCGTGGCACATAACCATCCCTCGGGTAACCTAGAACCCTCCAATGCTGACGTGCAGGTCTCGGAGGGTTTGAAGGCCGCTGGTGAAGCGATAGGCGTTCGGCTCTTGGATTCGCTAATCATCAGTTTCGATGGCTACACATCGTTGACCGAGCGCGGCTTAATCTGATCCACTGCCGGACTCCGACGAGAACACGAGCGGGGTTATGTTAGCGGCGTGACGGGGTCTGCTTAATCCTCCCCGCCTTCCCGTTCCCCACGCTGGACTCACCCTCCGTCTACATCGTCTATCGCATGCCACCACCCGCGACCTCCGACCTCTTCGATACCTCCCTCGGCTTCGAGCAGAAGCTATGGGAAGCGGCGGACCTCCTCCGTTCCAACATGGATCCGGCTGAGTACAAGCACGTCGTCCTTGGCCTGCTCTTCCTGAAGTATGTAAGTGATGCCTTTGATGCCCGGCGCGACGACCTGGCGCGGTTCGTCCGTGACCCGGCGAGCGAGTACTTCGTCGAGGGGGAGGAGGACCAGGAGGACGAGATCTCGCTCGTCACCGAGGACCGCGACGAGTACGCCGGGGCGAACGTGTTCTGGGTGCCGCAGGAGGCCCGCTGGGAGGCCATCCGGGCGCGGGCGCATCAGGACCAGATCGAGGTCGGCGGCAAGAAGGTGTCCGTCGGCGGCTACATCGACCACGCGATGGACGTGATCGAACGCGAGAACCCCCGGCTCAAGGGCGCGCTGCCGAAGGTCTACGGCCGCCCCGGCCTCGACCAGACGATCCTCGGCAAGCTCATCGACCTCCTCTCGAACGTCGGCCTGTACGAGCGGAAGGGGCGGAGCCGCGACGTGCTCGGACGGATCTACGAGTACTTTCTATCGCGCTTCGCCTCGTCGGAGGGCAAGGGCGGCGGCGAGTTCTACACGCCGGGCTCCATCGTCCGTCTCCTCGTCGAGATGATCGAGCCGTACCGGGGGCGCGTCTACGACCCGTGCTGCGGGAGCGGCGGCATGTTCGTGCAGTCGGTGAAGTTCGCCGAGGCCCACGACGGGCGGCGGGATCAGGTCTCCGTCTACGGGCAGGAGTCGAACTACACGACGTGGCGGCTGGCCCGGATGAACCTCGCCATCCGTGGGATCGAGGCTGACCTCGGGCCGCGCCACGGCGACACGTTCCGCGAAGACCTCCACCCCGACCTCCGCGCCGACTACGTCCTCGCCAACCCGCCGTTCAACATCTCGGAGTGGCACGGCGACAAGCTCAAGGACGACGCCCGCTGGCGCCACGGCGTCCCACCCGAGGGCAACGCCAACTTCGCGTGGGTCCAGCACATCGTCCACCACCTCGCGCCCGGCGGCGTGGCCGGGTTCGTCCTCGCGAATGGTTCGATGTCGTCGATGCAGAGCGGGGAGGGGGAGATCCGGCGGAAGCTCGTCGAGGCCGACCTCGTGGACTGCATGGTGGCGCTCCCGGCGCAGTTGTTCTACGCGACCGGCATCCCGGTCTGTCTGTGGTTCCTGTCGAAGGACCGCGCGGGGCAGGTAACATCGACGGGCACAGCGCACCGCGACCGGCGCGGCGAGGTTCTCTTCATCGACGCCCGGAAGCTCGGCGCGATGGAGACGCGGACGCACCGCGTGCTGCGTGCCGAGGACGTGGCGAAGATCGCCGGGGCCTACCACGCGTGGCGGAACGTCGAAGGCGAGTATGAGGACGAGGCCGGGTTCTCGAAGTCGGCGCGCGTGGAGGAGATCGCCCGGCACGACTTCGTGCTCACGCCGGGGCGCTACGTGGGCGTGGCCGAGGCCGAGGGCGACGGGGAGCCATTCGAGGAGAAGATGGAGCGGCTCGCGGCCGAACTCCGGGAGCAGATGGACGAGGCGACCGAACTCGACCGCCGGATCGAGGACGCGCTGGAGGGGCTGGGGTATGGACTGCGCTGAGGTCGTCTTCAGCGGGCACGCCCTCCGCCGCATGTTCGAGCGCGCCATCGAAGAGGCGGCCGTTCTGGAGGTCGTGCGTAGGGGACGCCGGATCGGCTCGTATCCTGAGGACACGCCGTACCCCAGCGTCCTACTGCTCGGCTTCGACGGGGAGCGCCCGCTGCACGTGGTGGTGGGGATCGTCGCGGAGCAGCAGCGGTGCGTCGTGGTAACTTGCTACGAGCCAAGCCCGGATCTCTGGGACGAACACTTTACCCAACGGAGGACGAGATGACCTGTCTGATTTGTAAGCACGGCCAGACGGCTCCCGGCCGCGTCACGGTGACGCTGGAGCGCGGGATGACGGTGGTGGTGATCCGCGACGTGCCAGCCGAGGTGTGCGACAACTGCGGGGAATACTACCTCGCCGAGGACGTCACGGGCCGCGTGCTCGGCTCGGCGGAGGACGCGGTGCGCAAGCACGCCGAGATCGAAGTGCTCCGGTACGCGGCATGAGGGCGCGGGGAGATCGCCGGATCGAGGACGCGCTGGAGGGGCTGGGCTATGGAGTTTGATATACCGAGTGGGTGGGATGCTTCCACGATTGGAGATCAAGTCACGCTCCAGCGTGGCCTTGACATCACGAAGAAGGAACAGCGTCCCGGAGACGTTCCGGTTGTTTCATCCGGAGGGGTAAGTAGCTACCACGACGAGGCGGCCGTTGACGGTCCGGGAGTCGTCATGGGCCGGAAGGGTACACTCGGTCGGGTCTACTACATCGACGAGCCGTACTGGCCGCACGACACCACACTCTGGGTTCGAGATTTCAAAGGCAACGACCCTCGATACGTCTACTACTTCTTCGTCGGACTCGATGTGATGCACCTTGATGTCGGGTCGGCCAACCCGACGCTCAACCGGAATCATGTGCATCCACTTCCGGTGGCTTGGCCGCCTCTCGACGAGCAGCGCCGGATCGCCGCCGTCCTCGGTGCGCTCGACGACCGGATCGTGGTCAACCGCGGGATGAACCGGACGCTGGAGGCGATGGCGCAGGCCCTCTTCCGCCGCCGGTTCGTGGACTTCGACGGCCGCGACGACCTCGTTGAGCACGAGGCGGGGCCGATCCCGGAGGGGTGGCGGTGGGAGCCGCTGGATCAGGTCGCCGACTTCCTCAACGGAACCGCCTGCCAGAAGCACCCGGCCGTTGACGGTGCGCCGAGCCTACCCGTCATCAAGATTCGCGAGATGCGCGCCGGCATCACCGACAACACCGACAGAGCCAGTCTGGACGTGCCGGAGAAGTTCGTCGTTGAGGACAGGGACATGTTGTTCTCGTGGTCGGGCAGTCTCCTGGCGGAAATCTGGACCGGCGGGCAAGGCCTGTTGAATCAGCACATCTTCAAGGTTACCTCGGAGGGTTTCCCGCGCTGGTTCTACTACCTCTGGGTTCGAGAACACCTTGACCGTTTCCAGCGGATCGCCGCCGATAAGGCCACGACGATGGGACACATCAAGCGTCGCCACCTCACCGAAGCACTCGCGGCTGTGCCAACGCCAGGGGAAGTAGAGACGATGTCCGCCGTCCTCGGACCTCTCGTCGAACGCCAAGTGGAGAACAACCTCCAGTCCCGCACCCTCGCTGCGCTACGCGACGCGCTCCTCCCCAAGCTCGTCTCCGGCGAGCTCCGCGTTCCCGAAGCCGAGGAAGCCGTCGAGGCCGCGCTCTGACGAGGGACCAGCCGCAACGCATCGGACGGTGCCTTCGGATGGTGTTCACGCGCCGTGCTGTATCTTGGCCGTGGAACGCTGCGTGAAACGTTGGAGGACGGCGCATCCGCCCGCTCCTCCCGACGTTTACACCCCGTCCCGCTTCCGCCGATACCCCGGCGTCCCCCGCCCGCCATGGACCCCGTCTTCCTCGCTCAGTACCTCGTCAACCGGTTCGGCCTCGTGCCGGGCGGGGTGACCCCGCTGAAGCTCCAGAAGCTGCTCTACTACGTGAAAGCGTGGGGCCTCGTCGACGGCGACGACCTCGTGGACGGCGCGTTCGAGAAGTGGACGCACGGCCCCGTCAACCGCGCCGTCTACGAGCACTTCAAGCCGCACGGTCGCGCGCCTATCCAGCCGGTCGCGCTCGGCCCGGAGCACGAGCCGCACGGCGAAACGAAGGCGTTCGTCGACTTCGTCGGCCACAGCTACGCCCGCTTCCCTGCCATCGCCCTCTCGAAGATGACCCACGAGGAGGACCCGTGGAAGGTCACGCCGGCCCACAGCGTAATCCCGGCCGCGCTCATCCGCGACTACTACGCGGCCCAGCCGTTCGCGGCGAACATCCCGTTCGACCCCGTCGGCAAGCCCTACATCCCTGTGCAAAGCCACATGGACCGGGCCTTCACGATGGACATGAACGCGGCGGACGCCCGGCGCGCGTCCACCTTCCGCTCGTATGCGGAGTACCTCCAGCGGCTCGAACAGGCCGGCTACGCCTCGCGAGATGAGTGGCTGAGCCGGCTGCTCGCCTGAGCCGGTGGCCCGTCCTCGCCAGGAACTCGATGCGCTCGCGAACCTGCTCGGCGACTTCGGCACGGCGGATTGGGGGCCGGAGGACGAAGCGGAGGCGTTCGACCTGATCGCGGACCGCTCCCGCGGGTTGGCCGAGTCCTATGTCGAGGCTGCCGACGCGGTCGCCACGCTCCTCGATGAACGCGAGACGCCGATGCCCGCCGCGTGCCGACGGCTCCTCTTCGTCGCCCACGAGCGCCTGTACCATGGGATCTTGACGAACGCGGGGCAGACGCGAAAGCCCGGCGACAGCGGGGGGAGCCGGGTGTTCTTCGGCGGCCTCCGCGGCGACCGCCGCACGATGCGGTTCGAGGGCACGCCGGCCAGCACCATCGACGACGAACTCGACCGGGCGTTCGGCCGGCTTCAGGACTGGCGGACGGGCGAGCGGGACGCGGCACGGGATGCGGCCGTGTTGTTCTACGCGGACCTGTCCCGCGTCCACCCGTTCTACGACGGTAACGGCCGCGCCGGGCGCTTCGTGATCTCCGTCTATCTCCACCTGCACGGCTGGCTGGTCGAGTGGGCGCGCATCGACGAGCGCGAAGGGAAGTTCATGCGCAAGATCAACGACGTCAACGAGAAGCGGTCGGCTACGACGGACTACGAGGGGTTCCTGTTGAGCTTTTGGAGGAAGTTCGTCGTACCCACGGAGGATTTAGATTAGACAAGTTATCTTCGATCAGTACCGGAACCGCGTAGAGAAACGGTGCCCCCGAAGCCAGCCGACACCTGCCCTATGAGCATCGTCGAGGACCACGTCGAACAGGCTGCCATCCGCTGGTTCGAGCGGCAGGGGTACCGTCACCTCCACGGACCCACCATCGCTCCGGACGAGCCCGCCGCCGAGCGGTCGAGCTACGCCGATGTCATCCTCGCAGAGCGCCTCAGACGGGCGCTGGAGCGCCTCAATCCGCGCCTCCCGACGGAGGTCCGGGACGAGGCGTTCCGCCGTCTCACGCGGCCGGAGAGCGCCTCGCTGGAGGAGAGCAATCGGGCTTTCCGGCGTCATCTCACACGCGGCGTTACCGTAGAGGTGCGGACGGGCGGCGAGACGCGAGGCGAGCAGGTGTGGGCGGTCGACTTCGACGATCCCGAGGGCAACGACTTCGTCGTCGTCAACCAGCTCACCGTCGTCGAGGCCGGGCACAACCGCCGCCCCGATCTCGTCGTCTACGTCAACGGCCTGCCGCTGGCCGTCATCGAGCTCAAGAATCCCGCCGACGAGAAGGCCACGCTCCGCCACGCGTGGAACCAGATCCAGACCTACAAAGCTGAGATCCCCGGCCTGTTCTACCCCAACGAATGCGTCGTCATCTCCGACGGCACGGCCGCCCGCGTCGGCAGCCTCACCGCGCCCTTCGAACGGTTCGGCCCGTGGCGACCCGAAGAAGAGGGGGCCCCGGGCCTAAAGGGTTCCGAGCTCCACGTCGTCATCGACGACCTCTTCGAGAAGCAAGCCTTTCTCGACTACGTCCGCGCTTTCCAGTTCTGGGAAGCCGACCCGCTCGCGCCGAGTGGGCTAACCAAGAAGGCCGCCGCCTACCACCAGTTCCACGCCGTGCGGAGGGCGGTCGGCACCGTCGTCGAAGCCGCCGAGGCAGCAGGCGACCGCCGCGCCGGCGTGGTGTGGCACACGCAGGGGAGCGGCAAGAGCGTGTCGATGGTGTTCCTCGCCGGCGAGCTCGTCCGACACCCGGCGATGGGGAACCCCACGCTCGTCGTGCTCACCGACCGGAACGACCTCGACGACCAGCTCTTCGGGCAGTTCGCGGCGGCGCGGGGCCTCATCCCGTCACCCGTGCAGGCCCAGAGCCGGGAGCATCTCCGCGACCTCCTGAGCGTGGCCTCCGGCGGCGTGGTGTTCACGACGCTCCAGAAGTTCGGGACGCGCCAGGGCGAGCGGATGCCGGTGCTGACCGACCGCCGGAACGTGGTCGTGATGGCCGACGAGGCGCACCGGAGCCAGTACGAGTTCGTCGAGGGCCTCGCCCGCAACCTCCGCGACGCCCTCCCCCACGCGACGTTCATCGGGTTCACCGGCACGCCCATCGACTTCGAGGACCGCTCCACCGTCGCCGTCTTCGGCGAGGTCATCGACGCGTACACGATCTCGCAGGCCGTCGCCGACAAGGCTACGGTCCCGATCTACTACGAGGCCCGCCTCGCCCGGATCGACCTGCCCGAGGACGAGAAGCCCCGCGTCGATGCCGAGTTCGACGAGCTGACCGAGGACGAGGAGGAGACGACGAAGGCGAAGCTGTCTTCGACGTGGGCGAAACTGGAGGCGATGGTGGGGCTGAAGAAGCGGCTGCGCCTCATCGCCCTCGACATCGCCGAGCACTTCGAGCGGAGGCAGGAGATCGTCGCGGGGAAGGCGATGGTCGTCGGCATGAGCCGGCGCGTCTGTGCCGACCTCTACCGCGAGATCGTACGCATCCGCCCGGACTGGCACTCGGACAGCGACGACGCGGGCCGGATCAAGGTCGTGATGACGGGCTCGGCCGCCGACCCCGCCGCGCTCCAGCCCCACGTCCGGAGCAAGGACGCGCTCAAGACCATCGAGCGTCGATTCAAGAACCCCGAAGACCCGCTCCATATAGTTATCGTCCGCGACATGTGGCTCACCGGATTCGACGTGCCGCCAGCCCACACGATCTACATTGACAAACCGATGAGGGGGTACACATTGATGCAGGCCATCGCCCGCGTGAACCGGGTGTGGCGCGACAAGCCGAGCGGGCTCGTCGTCGATTACCTCGGCGTGGCGGAGGAGCTGCGCAAAGCCGTCGGCACCTACGGGGGCCGGAAGGGCGAGCGCCCGGGCGTTCCCGTCGAGGAGGCGCTGCACGTGCTGCAAGAGAAGGTCGACGTCGTGCGGGCGATGTTCCACGGGTTCGAGCATTCCGGCTACTTCTCCGGACGCCCCGACGACCAGCTCGACGCGCTGGCGGGGGGAGCGGACCACGTACTCGGACTGGAGGAGGGGAAGGACCGGTTCCTCGAAGCGATGGGCGCGCTGACCAAGGCGGCGGGCATCGCCATCCACCTCGAAGAAGCCCGCGATCTCAGGGACGACGTGGCTTACTTCCAGGCCGTGCAGAAGAACATCCGCAAGTACGCGACGAGTCCCGCCGGAAGCGGCCGGACATCCGAAGAGCTCGGCGCTGCCATCCGCCAGATCGTCTCCAGCGCCGTCCACTCCGGCGGCGTCCTCGACGTGTTCGGCGCGGCGGGCATCGACCGGCCCGACCTCTCGATCCTCTCCGACGAGTTCCTCGCTACGGTCCGCGAGAGCCCCCACAAGAACCTCCAGATCGAGGCACTGCGGAAGCTGCTGAAGGACGAGATCCGCGTGCAGGAGCGGCACAACGTCGTGCAGGCCCGGCGCTTCTCGGAAATGCTCGGCAAGACGATCACGGGCTACCAGAACCGCTCGCTAGAGGCGGCCGAAGTCGTGCTCGAACTCATCGAGATGGCGCGGGCGATCCGCGAGGCCCCGAAGCGCGGCGAGGCGTTGGGGCTGAGCGAGGACGAGCTCGCCTTTTACGACGCGCTCGCCGATCACGAAGGCGTGCGCGACGTGATGGGCGACGACGTGCTCGGCGCCATTGCCCACGACCTCGCCGAGGCCATTCGGCAGTCCGTGACCATCGACTGGACGCAGAAGGAGGCCGTCAGGGCGAAGATGCGTGCCCGCGTCAAGCGACTCCTCCGGCGGCACGGGTACCCGCCAGAGCGGCAGGACGCCGCCGTAGAGACCGTCATCGAACAGGCCGAACACGTTGCCCGCTACTGGTCAGCGGCTGCGTGAGAAGGGGATGTCAAACACGCACCGCCGCGTATCTCGGACAGCCGGAGAGCGTCCGAGACCTATAGAAAGGCCCCGAATGCCCCGCTTATTGGGGGTCTCAGCGTGACCGGCAGAGGAGTCAAGCGGCGTCGACGCACCCTACGTCGGAAAGAGGCGGCGAGGGATTATGCTGCAACCATTAACGTTTGGGGTAGCCCCCACTGCACCTAAAGTGGCGATTCCGAACGCGAATGGGAGCCGAGATCGCATCAGGCCGGGGTAACATTCCAGGTTGCGCAATGCGCTGGCACCCCACCCACTCAAGGTTAAGCTCGCCGAATCTCGTCCATGTAGCCCCGGCTCTCCAGCCCCACGCGCTCGGCGCACCGCGTCACGATGACGTTGAGCGCACGCACGCTGAGCCCGGTCTCGCTCACGTGTCCGTGCCGGTCGACGGACCGGAGCAGGGGGCCACTGCCGATCCCGCTCGCGTCGAGCCACGCCTCGTACACGCTCCCGAGATCGAAAGAGGGATCGGAAGCCGGGGCCACGCGCACACTCCTCACGACCCAGTTCGGATCCGCCTGCTGTGCCGACGCGGGCGGATGGACACGGATAACGCCCCCACCCACCTCGTCCCCGGTATCCTCGATGTCGCCGACTTCGAGGGCGACGAGCTCGTTCCGGGTGAGCGAGCCCGCCGCGCCAGTGATCAGCGCGAGGCGATCACGGCACCCGAGGAGGCCGTCCGGGATGCCGGCCAGCATCGCCCGGATACGCGGCGTGAGGAACGCCTCCGGCAGCGCGCGCTCTTCCGGCAGCGCGCCGGTGGCACGATCTCGGTCCCGCTCCTCCCTCAACAGCCGGACCTGCATCCACATCCCCTCGACTTGGCGTGCATGGATCGGGGAATCGTAGCCCCCCTCGACGTGCTCGCGAGCGACGGCGTCGAGGAAGGTTCGGAGACTCGACGTAGATAGCCTGAGGTAGTGCTCACCGAGGAAATTGACGAGCGTTAAGGGAGCAGCCGGCAACGATTCCACGCCGCGCAGCCGAGCCCACCGGCAGAAGCGCTCCCACGCCGCCTCGTACCCCCGCAGTGTTTCGGGGGCGAGGGAAGCACGCGCAGCGTCAGAAGAGGGAGGCATAGAGAGAGGGGCGCGATTGCCGAGAGATGAAGGAACACGGAAACGATAGTGCACGGGCATATTATCAGCCCATTTCGGGAAACCAGAAGCCCGTAGTTCAGTTGAACAGGCTCACCCTCGCGTAGATCCCGAGGGGATCATAACCAACGACGGACCGCAGGTGGCAGCCCGCGATCCGTCTGCACAACGACCCCATCTGCGAAGAATCCGCCGTGAGGCGGGGAGGCCAAGCTATGCGAAAACACCACGCCAACGAGGGAGCACAGTTCCCCACGGTGCCACCGTGGCTAGAGCGAGCGATCGAGCAGGAACGACGCGAGAAGATCGAGGGGTGGAAAGCTAAGCGAGACGTCAGGCAGCGCTACCTGCGTGACGCTGAGAACCGGCTAAACGGGCTCATTGGGATCTCCGTCAGACGAGAGGAGAACGGACAACTGCTCGTCACCTACAGGAGCCGGTTTTCACAGAGTAGGCGCGCCAACCTCGCAAGCACGGGGCGGTGGCACTACAAGGGCAGCAGCGCTTGGTACGGTCCGACGACCGTTAGCGGGTTCCTCGAAGCGTTCGCACCGGGCGCGAACCGGCCGACCGACGACTTCTGTTTGTCGAGGGTGAGGCTGGAGCAGATCGACCGGGCAGCCGAGCGCGAGAAAGCGGGGCTCCGAGCGCACGGGCACGCGGTGTGGAACGAGCGGGGACCGTGGGGCGCGCCCTGCGAATGGGGAGCGCAGGGCACGCTCGGACCGGAGACAACCCTGTTTGCAAAACAACCCAACGCGCAGGGCCAAAGGAAGGGGAGCCGGAGGAACGCAAGCGGGAGAGAAACCCACAGAGAGAAGGGGGAGGCAAGAGCAGAGGAGGGGGAGGCAGCAGGGACGGGAGGGCCAGAGGAGCAGGGGGAGAGGCGGGGAGGAGAGCGAGCGGACCGACGCCCCGCCACAGAACCACCGTATAGTTGCGGGCAACGGCTAGCAGAGGGCACCACAGAAACGCCCTTGGCGGCACTGTCCAGGCCGAAACCGCACCCGACTAGCACGGCGGAGAAACCTCGTACGGGGCTGGCGGGGCGGCATGGCTCTGACGTTGGCGCAGAGCGCGTGGATGGAGAGATCGCTAGTGTGAGAGACGATTGGTTGTAATCTTGGGGCGACTCCTTCCTCTACTCGCTATGGCCGCCTTCTCCCTCGACTTCCGACAACGCATCCTCGATGCCGCCTTACGAGACGACGCCACCGAGCAGGCTGTCGCCGA
>JBBSMX010000034.1:0-32068 GCA_038232935.1 Rhodothermales bacterium
AGAGCGGTCGATCTCGTGGCTCAATAACATGCGCAAGCTGCGCGTGCGCTGGGAGAAGAAGGCCGAGAACTACCTCGCGCTGTGGTTACTCGCGGCCTCCTTGATCACCTACCGCAGGATAGTTTTGGGATAGGCTCTAAGTGTACCTTCGCCGGTCGGCTCGTAAGAAGCTACTACAGTATATCCACCGCTCCTGAAGTTCTCGCCCTCGCGAACGGTTCCCGTGCCGGGTTCCTGCTCAGCATAGGCCGCGCGAAGTTGCTCGACGGTCGGTAGCGGCTCGTCGGAGGAATCCGTCAGGCCGCACCCGGCCAACACGGCGGCGGTGAGAGCGAATGCGTAGATGTAGCGTCGTATCATCAGCGATTTCAGGCGGTTCATGTTCAAGAGGTAGAGCTAAAAGCGGTTGTGTATCTGCGAATGAACTACTCCGGGGCTTGCCCCGGAGTATCGTTGCCGTCCTCAAACATATCAAACTGCTGACGGTGTAGCCGACGGTAGTGCTCCTCCTCACCTGACCCTCCACGTAACGCCGGATCACCTCCTCCGTCCCGTGGCGACCCACCGTGGCGACCCACCGTGGCGATGAAGTACCCCGACGACCAGAACTCACCCCCCACAACTGCTCGCGCACCTCCGGGTGCAGCCCGCGGATCTGCCGCGCCCTCAGACTCTTGATCGTCCGCACAAGCTTCGTCGGGCTGTAGCTCGGCACCGATTGGACCAAGAAGTGTACGGGGTCTCGGTCGCTGCCGATCTCCAAGAACTCGACCTCGTAGCGCTTGGCGATCTCCAAGCAGACCTCCTTGAGCGTGTAGTCCACCACGGCATCGAAGATCACCCGGCCGTACTTGGCCCGACAGACGATGTGCCGGACAGACGATGTGGTAGAGCAGGATCGAGACGTTGTGGCTCTCGTGGACGTAGCGGCTCATAAGAGACGGTAGCGCTCGCCGCTTTACGAAGCAAGCTTCGGGGGATCAGACCCGTTCCGAATGAAGAGGGCTGCCCCGCGCGAAGCGAGACGGCCCTCTTTCGTTGTGCTACCTGCCTTCGGCGATCAGGTGCCGGCGGAGTAGTCCGTGGCGTAGGCCACCTGCTCGTCGGTGAGCGTGTCGATGGAGAGCCCCATCGTCTCCAGCTTCACGCGGGCGATCTGCTGGTCCAGCTCCACCGGGAGGTCGAGCACCGTGTTCGCCATCTCCTCACCGGCCTCGTGCGAGCGGATCAGCGCGAGGTGGGCCTGGAACTGGTTGGCGAAGCTCATGTCCATCACTTCGCTCGGGTGCCCTTCGGCAGCGGCGAGGTTGACGAGGCGACCATCGGCGAGGACGTAGACCTTCTTGCCGTTCTCGAGCGTGTATTCGCGGTTGTCGGTGCGGATCATCCGCGTGTCCGTCGAGAGCTCGGCGAGCTCCTTCAGGTTCAGCTCCACGTCATAGTGGCCCGTGTTGCAGACGATCGCGCCTTCCTTCATGGTGACGAAGTGCTCGCCGCGGATGATGTCCTTCATCCCCGTCGCGGTCACGAAGATGTCGCCGACTTTGGCGGCCTCTTCCATCGTCATCACGCGCATGCCTTCGAGCGTGGCCTTGAGGGCGGCCGTCGGCAGGACTTCGGTGATGATGACGTTCGCGCCCATGCCCTTCGCGCGCATCGCGACACCACGGCCGCAGTGGCCGTAGCCGGCGACGACGAAGTTCTTGCCGGCGAGCAGCACGGACGAGGCGCGGAGGATGCCGTCGAGCGTGGACTGCCCGGTGCCGTAGACGTTGTCGAAGTCCCACTTCGTCTCGGCATCGTTGACGGCGTAGACGGGGTAGAGCAGCTTGCCGTCCTCCGCCATCGCGCGGAGGCGGTGGACGCCGGTCGTGGTCTCCTCGGAGCCGCCGATGATGTCGTCGGCCTTCTCGGGGAACGCGCTGTGGACGCGGAAGATGAGGTCGGCCCCATCGTCGAGTGTGGTGTCCGGGGTCTTGTCGATGGTCCGGTCGATGGACCAGTAGAATTCCTCGGTGTTCTGGCCGTACCACGCGTAGATCTCGATGCCGGCTTTGGCGAGGGCCGCAGCGACTTCGTCGTTCGTCGAGAGCGGGTTGCAGCCGCTCCACGAGACTTCGGCCCCGCAGGCGGCGAGCGTCTCGATCAGCACGGCGGTCTCCTTCGTGACGTGGAGGCAGCCAGTGATTTTGTAGCCCTCGAAAGGCTTGGTCTTGGAATACTCGTCGCGGAGCCGCATGAGCACGGGCATCCGGCTCTCGGCCCACTCGATCCGCATGCGGCCGGCGTCGGCGAGCGAGAGGTCTTTGACTTTGTACGCGCCTTCTTTGTGGTCCATCGGGGTCGGGTTCTGGGTTTGGGATTCGGAGTCAGACTGTGAAAACGTGGGCGAGGGTTCTAAGTTTTGGGTATGCGAGTTCTTAACTCGATGCCTATTGCCTACGCGTATTGAGCCGTGGCCTGCTTGAGCGCGTCGACGTGGTCGAGCTCCTCCCACGGGAAGCCGTCGCGGCCGAAGTGGCCGTAGGCGGCGGTCGGGCGGTAGATCGGGCGGAGGAGGTCGAACCGCTCGACGATGGCGCGGGGGCGGAGGTCGAACGTCTCGCGGATGGCCTCGACGAGGGCGGCGTCGGAGATCACCCCGGTGCCGTACGTGTCGACGGTGATGGAGACGGGCGCGGCCACGCCGATGGCGTAGGCGACCTGCACGAGCACCTCGTCCGCGAGGCCGGCCGCGACGATGTTCTTGGCGACGTGGCGGGCGGCGTAGGTCGCCGAGCGGTCCACCTTCGAGGGGTCTTTGCCGGAGAACGCGCCGCCGCCGTGGCCGCCCTTCCCGCCGTACGTGTCGACGATGATCTTGCGGCCGGTCAGCCCGGTATCCCCGTGCGGCCCGCCGATGACGAAGCGGCCGGTCGGGTTGACGTGGAGGATCACGTCGTCGAGGTCGAGGGTAGAGGCCGCGCCGAGCTCCTCGAAGACCTGGGGCAGCACGTGCTGGCGGAGGTCGGCCTCGATCTGCTCGCGCGTGGCGTCCGGGTGGTGCTGCGTCGAGACGACGATGGTGTGGACGCGCTTGATGGTCCGCCGGTCCTCCTCGTACTCGACCGTGACCTGGCTTTTAGCGTCGGGGCGGAGGTACGTCATGATCTCGCCGGCCTTGCGAATCTCCGCCATCCGCTTCACGATGCCGTGCGAGGCGGCGAGGGCGAGGGGCATGTACCCATCGGTCTCGGTGGAGGCATAGCCAAACATGAGCCCCTGATCTCCGGCCCCCTGGTCCTTATCTATGCCCGCGCCCTCATCCACGCCCTGCGCGATGTCCGGGCTCTGCGCGTGGAGCGCGATCAGGACGCCGCACGAGGCCGCGTCGAACTGGAGCGCGGGATCGGTATAGCCGATCTCGCGGATCGTCTCGCGGACGACCTCCTGCACGTCCACGTACGCTTCCGTCGTGACCTCGCCCGCAACGATGACCAGGCCCGTCGTGCACATCGTCTCGATGGCGACGCGGCTCTTGGGGTCCTTGGCGAGGAACGCGTCGAGGAGGGCGTCGGAGATCTGATCGGAAACCTTATCCGGGTGCCCTTCGGAGACGGACTCGGACGTGAAGAGGTAGGCCATGAGCGCGGGATGCTGTAAGCGGGGAAGGAAAAAGCGGGCTTGAAAATAGGCTAGCTTCGACCTCGCTCCAAGGGCGCGCCTGCAACCCGGCGGCGCCACGCCCCGTTCTAATCGGAACTTCGCAGCCGGCGCGCCTTATAGCCCCGCGCCGGATTGCTTTCAACGCACCCCCACCGTAGCTTTTTACGGTTTATCACCCGCCTTTCCCTCACCTACATCCCCCGAACATGGCTAACGGAAACGACACCGAAGCCCGCGTCACCGCCATCATCATCGAGAAGCTCGGCGTGGACGAGAGCGAGATCAAGCGCGACGCCTCCTTCACCAACGACCTCGGTGCTGACTCGCTCGACACGGTCGAGCTCATCATGGAGTTCGAGAAGGAGTTCGACATGACGATCCCGGACGAGGATGCCGAGAAGATCGCCACGGTCGGCGACGCCGTCGATTACGTCGAGGCCAACCGTACGGCCTAACCCATCCCAGGCGACGCCCTACGGCCGCGGGGACGCGGAGAGGGAGCGGCGAGAGTGCACTACGCCTTCGCGCCGCCACATCTCCCCGTCCCCGCGTTGCCATAGTCCCCACTGCCGAGCCCGCGCCGTACGCCGAAACGTACGTCGCGGTGCTCCGTCGCTAGGCCCGCTCCCCGCCCCTCCGGTCCACCCTCTCCCGCCATGCCCAGCACACTCCCCCCCGGCCGCCGCGTCGTCGTCACAGGCCTGGGTGCCCTCACCCCCCTCGGCCTCACCGTTGAGGCGTTCTGGGAGGGCATGATGCACGGTGAGAGCGGGGCCGCGCCCATCACCTACTTCGACCCCGAGCCGTTCCCCACCCAGTTCGCGTGCGAACTCAAGGGGTTCGACGCGGAAGATTTCATCGACCGGAAGGAGGCCCGCCGCATGGACGCCTTCTCGCAGTACGCCATCGTCGCGGCGGACCAGGCCCTCGCGGACGCCGGGCTGGACTCGGCCGCGATGTCGAACGAGGACAAGACCCGCGTCGGCGTCGTGATGGGAAGCGGGATCGGCGGGATGAAGCTGTTTCAGGATCAGGTGCTCGTCTTTGGCGAGCAGGGGCCGCGCCGGCTCTCGCCGTTCTTCGTCCCGTACATGATCCTCGACATCGCGCCCGGACTCATCGCGATGCGGCACGGGTTCATGGGGCCGAACTACGCGACCGTCAGCGCCTGCGCCACCAGCAACAACGCCATCGGCGATGCCTTCATGCTCATTCGCAACGGGATGGCCGACACCGTCATCTGCGGCGGGGCCGAGGCCCCGATCACGATGATCGGCGTCGGCGGTTTCGGCGCGATGCGCGCGCTCTCGACGCGCAACGACAGCCCGGCCACGGCCAGCCGACCCTTCGACGCCACGCGCGACGGGTTCGTGATCGGCGAGGGCGCCGGGGCGCTCGTGCTCGAAAGCCTGGAGCACGCCGAGGCGCGGGGAGCCAAGATCTACGCCGAGCTGACCGGTTTCGGGATGAGCGCCGACGCCTACCACCTCACGGCTCCCCACCCGGAGGGCGAGGGCGCCCGCCTCGCCATGCAGATGGCACTCGACACGAGCGGCCTCGCGCCCGACGACGTGGACTACCTCAACATGCACGGCACCTCCACCCCCCTCGGCGATGTCTCCGAGACGCAGGCCATCAAACGCGTCTTCGGCGACCACGCCTACGAGATGAATGTCTCGTCCACGAAGAGCATGACGGGCCACCTCCTCGGTGCCGCCGGTGCCATCGAGGCCATCGCCGCCATCCTCGCCGTCGAGAACGACCGGATCCCGCCGACGATCAACTTCGAGGAGCCGGACCCGCAGTGCGACCTGAACTACACGTTCAACGAACCCGCCGAGCGCCAAGTGAACGTGGCGCTATCGAACGCCTTCGGCTTCGGCGGCCACAACACGACGCTCGCCTTCCGCAAATTCGAGGAATAGGCCGCGCCGCCCGACGTTCGATCCGCGCGGTTACGGCTCTCCGAGCGCCCGAACGACGCGCTCGCGGAGCGTCGCCAGCCGCTCGACGGGCTCGTTGCTGAAGACGAGCCTGACGAAGCGGTCGCCGTTCTCTTCGCCCCAGTCCCGCATCGGCGTCGCCGCCACCCGCTCGGCGAGCAGCCGCTCCGACGCCTCGAACGACGCGTGCCCGAGCCGCCGCACGTCGAGGAGCTGCGACCAGCCGCCCGCCGCCGGAATCATCGCGTAGCCGTCGAGTTGATCGGTCACGGCATCGCGGCGTCGCTCCCAGGCTGCGAGGCAGCGCTGGAAGTCCGACTCCGGTTCGACGAGCGCCGCGAGCGCGCCCGGCTGCGCGATGCCGGTCGCCGTCACGGCGTTGTAGATGTGGACGCGCGCGATGTCATCGAGCACGGGCCGCGGTCCGACGACCCAGCCGACGCGCCACCCGATCATCCGGTACTCCTTCGACACGGAGCCGACTGTGACGGTCCGCTCGACCATGCCCGGCAGCCCGGTCGGCTGCGTCACGGCGCGCCCGTCGAAGAGGATCCGCTCCATCGCCGCGTTGTAGAGCAGCCACACGTCCCGCTCACGGCACAGGTCGGCGACGGCTTCCCACTCTTCCTCGTTCAGCACCGCGCCCGACGGCATCGACGGGTTCATCAAAAAGAGCACCTTCGTGCGCGGCGTCACGGCTGCCCGAAGCGCATCGAGATCGAGTCGCCACGCGGCCCCCGGCGGGTCGCCGCCTTCGACGAGCGGGACGAGGCGCGTCGTGCAGCCGGCGAGCCGGGCGCGGTAGATCATCCCGGCGTACGTCGGGTCCGTCAGCACGACCTCATCACCGGGGTCGGTGAGGGCGAGGAGCGCGTCGAACATCCCCTCCGTCGCCCCGCACGTGATGACGACGTTCGCGGCGGTGAAATCCGTGTCTGCGTCGCGGTTGATGCGGTCGGCGACGGCCTCGCGCAGCGCCGTCTGCCCGATGAACGGGAGGTAGCTGTTGGCGTCGTCCGTTCCGACGGCATCGCGCGTCGCGGCGACGGCGGCGTCGGGGGGGGCGAGGTTCGTGTCGAGGTTTTCGAGCCGAAGCACAGCGGCGTCATCCCCGGCGGCAGCAGCGACGCGGTCAATCGAAAAGCCGGGAATCCCGGCGAGGCGTTGGACGGACATAGCGGTTCGATACAAAGCGAGGCCGGGCGCAATGCCCGGCCCCGCAGGTGCGAAACGTCGTGCGAGCAGCGAGCGCCTATACGTTCTCGTTGGCCGGGATCGGGAACTGCGTCCACACGTCGTCTTCGGGGCGGTCGATGGGGAGCGTACCGAGCCGGCCGTAGCGACGCGCGTCGATCCAGCGATGGCCCTCGCCATAAAGCTCGTAGCGCCGCTGATAGAGCAGTTCATCGATGAGTGCACCCTGGCTCACATCGCCACTGTAGTCGTCGAGGCCAGCAGCACTGCGAATCCGGTTGAGGTCAGCTACGGCCGTGTCAAGGTTGCCGAGTTGAATGTTCGCCTCAGCGCGAAGCAGGATCAGTTCGGCATTCCGTATGATCGGGATGGGAGCCGTGGGCGAGTCGTAGACGGCGAACCCGTAGCTCCCGCTGAGGTCGTCGAGCGACGCCGGATTGGGGGTACCATCGGCATTGACGCGGAGCGCGGCTTTCTCTGCCACTCGGGTGTCCCCCTCCTCGGCATCAGAGATAAAGCTGGGGTGGACGATGATGGCATCTCCCGCGGAGTTCTGCGGGTTGAGGAACACCGGATTCGTCAGGTCACCACCCCCCGTCGAAAAGAGGTGGTAGGCACCAGCGGTGAGGCTTCCCCCCTCGTTGATGAACGAGCCGCCGAGGGCATCGAGCACGCCCTGCCAGTCCTGCCGGTAGGCGTCGATCCGGGCAGCGATAGCCCGGTTGAATTGCCGGAAATCATCGATGCCGGAGTCATCCGTCGCCCCGTCTACGTTGATCGAGGTGGGGAAGAAGAAGTCCCCGCCTGCGTTCTGCCCTAGCAACCCGTCGGCGTCGTCGAGCATCTGCGCGAGCCGGTCCAGCACGGCCCGCCGCCCGGTAACGAAGGGAGCCACTTGATCGAGGGGGCATACGTCGATGCGGATGCCGTTCTCGTGCGTGAGGTTGCTGTTCATCAGCAGCTCGTAGGCGATCCACGTGTTGGCGAATCCACGGGCGGCTGCCTTCTCCGCGTCCGAGAGGTCTGCCGTCGTCACGTCGAGTGCCTGGAGCATGGTGCAGGCGTTGCGGACGGCCGCGTAGCGTGCTGCCCACGGCCGGGTCGTGTAGAATGAGTTGTTGTCGAGGATCGACGTAGACTTGCCGAGGAGGTCGCCGGTGAGGCGGGGGTCGGCAGACGAGAACCGCCAGTACTCCCGGCCGATCACGCTCACGTCGTTGAAGTAGATGTTGAGGTCTACCCGCGCCTGCGCTTCGGTACCCACGGCGAGGTTCGCAATCTGGCTCTGTGTGGCGTCCAGGAGGATGCCGTCGAGGCTAGGCCCGTTGGGGTCCACGGGGTTGTTCGGCTCGAAGAGGTCGCAGCCGGGGGCCGCGACGAGCGCCGCCAGCAGCAGCGTTGCCACGCCCCGGCGCGTCGTGAGGAGGAAGTTCATCATGGTATTCAGCATGGTAGCGTGGATTAGAGGCCGACGGAGACGTGGAAGAGGAAGCTCCGCGAGGTCGGGAACGGCGTCACCTCGACGCCCGACGCGACCGGCTGGTCGGCGAAGTTGTTGACTTCGGGGTCGTAGCTCTTGTAAGGCGTGATCGTGAACAGGTTGTTCGCCGAGAAGCCCAACCGGAGCTGGCGGACCGTCTGCCCGACGGCCGAGCCGAGGTACTCCGTCGGGATGTCGTAATACAGCCCGAGTTCGCGGAGCTTGAAGTAGGAGGCATCCTGGACGAACTGCCGGGCGCTCACGCCGAGGGCGTTGACCCGCTCGGTAGCGTTGTTAACGCCGTCGCCGTCGTCATCGTCGAAGTAGTCCGGCGACGTGCCACCGAGGTCGGTCAGGAGTTCGGACAGGTTGATGTTATCCCCGCCCTTCTTCCAGTGGCCGAACACGGTAAGCGTGAGGCGCTTGGCGAACTGGAAGTCGTTGTAGAACGACATCTGGAAGTCCGGCGAGGCGTCGCCGAGCGCGAATGTGCCGTCCGCCTCGCCGTCGCCATTCGTGTCGTCGATGCCGACGATCTGGGTGGGGCTCTTGCCTTCCTCGATCTGGATCAGGCCGAGCGTGGCACCGAAGCCGCCGCCGAGGGCAGCGAACGCAGGCACGTCCAGCCGCGTCACCTCGGCGCTGTTGGTCCAGAAGCTGGTCCGGCTCGTCCAGCGGAAACGGGCATTATTGACGGGCAGCAGAGTGAGCCCGGCCTCGAACCCGACGTTCCGGAGCTCGCCGCCGTTGAACGTCTCGAAGTTGAAGCCTGTCGACGCCGGGACCTGCCGGGTCAGCAGGAGGTCCGTAATCGTCTTGACATAGCCGGTGAGCTCGACGTTGACCTTCCCGTCGAGCGCAGAGACATCCACACCGCCCTCGATCTCGCGCGCCCGCTCGGGCGTCACGTCGGCGAAGCCGCGCTGTGGGTTGATCGTGATGCCGGTGATCCCGGAGATGGCGAGCGGGCCGAACGTGGTGTACCGCGAGCCGAAGGGGGCCGTATTGCCCGTCTCGCCGTAGGCCGCGCGAAGCTTGAACTGGTCCACCTGCGAGACGGTCCAGAAGTCGAACTCCGCAACGTTCAACGCCAGCGACGCTTTCGGGAAAGCGTAGTACTTGTCGGGTTCGCCGTTGAGCGAGGAGCGGTCCCCGCGGACGCCGACGGTGCCGATGACCCGATCCGCCCAGTTGATCTCCTCCTGCACATAGAGTGCCCGGTCCTGCCGGAACAGCCGCGTCTGGTTCGTATTGACCGAGTTCGCCTGGTCCACGTTCTGCTGTCCGCCGATGAGGCCCTGGGCTACGGTGACCTGCGTATTCCGGTCCTCGTTGGCCCCCGTGAAGCCGCCCTGCGTCGTGAAGAAGACCTCGCTCTCGGGGAGCGAATAGGAGTGGACGAGCGAGCCACGCCAGTTGTAGTTGAGGTTAGCGGTCTTGCCCAGCACAGCGGTGCCGGCCTGGCCGTCGCCCGGCTCGAACTGGAGGATCTCGGGGAAGTAGAGATTGCTTTCGAGGTCGAAGAAGTCGGCCCCTGCTTCGGCCACCAACTTCAGCCCCTGAGTCTCGGTCTGGTAAATGTCGAGTCCCACGCGACCGGAGGTAATGAATCGGTTCGTGGTCTCGCCGATGTCCGAGAGGTCCCGCGTCTGAAGCGGGTTCGACGAGTTGAAGGGGTTGTCCGGATAGTTGCCCTCGGCGTCCGGCGTGAGGTCCACGAAGTTGGGCGTGAACGCGAGCGCGACGCCGTACGAGGTGCCGGTGTTGTCGTTGCCGGTGATGCCACGACGGGCCTCGCTGCGGACGTAGTTCGTCGTGATGTCCATGTTGACAATGCGGCTGATCCGGTGCGCGACGTTTGCCCGGATGGACTGCTTCTCGTAGCCGGTGTTCTCGATGATGCCGCCGTCGTCCTTGACCTGGCCGGAGAGGTAGAACTGCGTGCGCTCGCTGCCGCCGGAGACGGAAAGGTTCGTCGTGCTGAGAACCCCCTTGTTTCCGTAGAGCTGGTCTTCGAGGTCGATCTTGCCATTCGTGTTGAAGAGGTTCGTCACGAAATCCTTCTGCGCCTGTGCGGCTTCGATCTCATCGGGCGTGGCATCGTCGGCCGCGTCCGGGGCGTAGATGCTCAGCGCCTGATCCAGTGTGTAATCCGGGCTGCCGAGCTTCTTGGCAAGGGTGGTGAAGCCGAGGCTCTGCGAGAAGCTCACGCCGAGCCCGCTGCCGGCCTGCCCCTTCTTCGTCGTGATGATGACAACGCCGTTGGACGCGCGGGACCCGTAGATGGCCGCTGCACTCGACCCCTTGAGGATCTCGATGCTCTCGATGTCCTCCGGGTTGAGGTCGGCGATGCGGTTGACGGGGTTGTCCTGGCTGGAGGCGTTGCCGCCGGCGGCGGCCTGTGTCACGGCGTTGATGCCGTTCTGGATCGAGGCGTTCGAGGCGATCACGCCGTCTACGACGAAGAGCGGCTGGCTCTCGCCGTTGATCGTGTTGATCCCACGGAGCTTCACGGAGATCCCGCCACCGGGCGCGCCCGTGTACGACGAGATCACGCCGCCGGTGATCTTCCCGGAGAGCGCGCCGTCGAGCGTCTGGTTCGTCGTCGTCCCGGAGAGCTCACGCGCCGAGATCGTCTCGACGGAGTTGGCGAGGTTCTGCCGCTTGACGGACGAAGCGAGCCCCGTCACGACGACCTCGTCGAGACCCAGCAAGTCCTCCCTCATCTGCACGTTGAGCGTCGCCTGTCCCGACGGGACCTCCACTTCCTGCGTCCGGTAGCCTACGAAGGTGAAGACGAGGGTGCGATTGCCGGCCGGAAGCGCGAGCTCATACTGCCCATCGACGCCGGTGATGGTGCCGACCTGCGTCGCTTGGACGCGGATGTTAACACCGGGGAGCGGCTCGCTGGTATCGGCATCGGTGACGGTCCCGCTCACGTTGGCGGTCTGGGCAAGCGCGGCCGGTCCGAGCAGGAGTGCCAGGAGGGTCAGCAAGCGGATGGGGTAGTAAGACTTCATCGGCGTGGGGTTTAAGAAAGAATTTGGGCTCCCCGAAAGTACGGTGCCCGCCGCTCTCATACAAGCGATAATCCCGTGAGTCCACGAGGGATTGCCCCAGCCACTTCATGTAAAGGAAGAAGTCTTCACTCCGATCAGAGGCCCCGCGCTCCGCACATACAAAAGCCCCGCGCGCGCCGAAGCGCGCACGGGGCAGGACAACCCTGGCGAGGTCGTCCGGGGGAACAGTGAGAGGGTACGGCGCGCCCGTGCCAGCCCTATGTCATGGGCACCCCGTCCCTCTACTAGTCCATCATCTTCCGCAGGAAGGCCGGGACGTCCGTGTCGTCCTTGCGGATGCGCTCGTTGCGCCGCTTGAAGTCGTCGGCCTGGAGGCGGCGGACGTTCGCCGGCCGCTTCCGCGGGCTGTCTTCTTCCTCACCGTCCACCGGCATCGGGGGCGTGCGGCGCTCGTAGGCGGGCGTATCGAGGTACTTCAGGTTGTCCTCGCCCTTGTAGCCCGGCGCGAGGTCGTCCCCGCCGAGCTTGACGGTGCGGCGGACGCGCTCGCCCTTGCCGCGAGCCGTGTCGAAGCCGGTCGCGATGACGGTCACGCGGAGTTCGTCACCCATGTCGGGGTCGATCACGGTGCCGAAGATGACCTCGGCCTCGTCGCCCGCTTCGCGCTGGATGACGGAGGTCGCCTGCGTGGCCTCGCGGATGCCGAGGCTCTGGCCGGCCGTGATGTTGACGAGCACGTTGCGCGCGCCGTTGATCGAGACGCCGTCGAGGAGCGGGCTGGAGATCGCCTCCATCGCCGCGCGCTCGGCGCGCTTCTCGCCCTGCGCCGTGGCCGAGCCCATGATCGCGGTGCCGCCATCAGCCATCGTCGTCCGCACGTCGGCGAAGTCGAGGTTGATGAGGCCGTGGACGGTGATGAGGTCGGAGATGCCGCGCGTGGCGTTGTAGAGCACGTCGTCGGCCATCTCGAAGGCGGCCATCAGCGTGGTGTCGTCCTCGGCGATGTCGAGGAGCCGTTCGTTCGGGATGATGATGAGCGTGTCGACGGTCTCTTTGAGGAGGTCGAGCCCCTCGCTCGCGGAGCTCATCCGCTTGCGGCCCTCGCAGTCGAACGGCTTGGTGACGATGCCGACGGTGAGGATGCCGAGCCGCTTGGCGATGGCCGCCACGACGGGCGCGCCGCCGGTGCCGGTGCCGCCGCCCATGCCCGCGGTCACAAAGACCATGTCGCTGCCGGCGATGGCCTTCTCGATCTCGGACCGGCTCTCCTCGGCCGCTTCCGCGCCGACGAAGGGGCGGGCGCCCGCGCCGAGCCCCTTCGTCAGCTCGCGGCCGACCTGGAGCTTGACGGGGGCCTTGTTGTTCGAGAGCGCCTGCGCGTCGGTGTTGATCGCGACGAACTCGACGCCGGTGATGCCCTTGCCGATCATGTTGTTGACGGCATTGCCGCCACCGCCGCCGACGCCGACGACGGAAATCTTGGCCTTCTCTTTCGCTTCGGCGTCGAAGACGAATCGGCTGCTGAAGTTGTTGTTCATAATGTCCCTCCGGGGAGTTTTACGCCAGGTTGTCTTGCTGGAATACGTTGATGATTGGGGATGTGATGGGGTGATAGGGACGCAGCATGCCGCGCCCCTGCTGCGTTGTGCTTACAGTTCGTCGAACCAGCTCCGCATCCGGCCGGCGATTTTGGTGACGAGCGAATCCCCCCCGCCGGGCGCACCGACGGCGAGGAGTGCGGACTCGGTGGTTTCGTGACGGAGGCCGTAGAGCACGAGCCCGACGGCGGTGGAGAACATGGGGTCGGCGACTTCTTCGACGAGGCCGCCGGCCAGCCCCAGCGGGGTGCCGATCCGGACCTCGACGCCGAGGACTTCCTGCGCGAGCTCGGCCGTGCCGGGGATGAGCGAGCCGCCGCCGGTGAGCACGACGCCCGCCGAGAGGTGGCGCCCGTACCCGGACCGCTTGATCTCGATGCCGACGATCTCCATGACCTCCTCCAGCCGGGGCTGGATGATCTGCGCCAGCGTGCTCTGCCCGATGGCCTTCTCCGGCCGCCCGCCGATGCCGGGGATCGTGATCTCCTGGTCCTCCTCGACGAGGTCCACGAGCGCCACGCCGAACTGCCGCTTCAGCCGCTCGGCCTGGTCGTCGAGGATGCCGAGCCCTTTGCGGAGGTCGTCCGTGACCTTGTTGCCGGCCACGGCGACGACGGCGGTGTGCCGGATCGTCTTGTCCTCGAAGACCGCGATGTCCGTCGTCCCGCCGCCGATGTCCACGAGGGCGACGCCAATTTCTTTCTCGTCGGGGTGGAGGACGGCGTAGCTGGAGGCGAGGGGCTCGAGGACGATGTCGGCGACCTCGTACCCGGCTTTCTCGATGCAGCGGTAGACGTTCTTCGCCGCCGAGACGAGCCCGGTGATGATGTGGACGTTGGCTTCGAGCCGGATCCCGCTCATCCCGACCGGGTCGGCGACGCCGTCCTGGCCGTCGACGATGAACTCCTGCGGGATGACGTGGAGGATCCGCCGGTCGGCGGGCATCGCCACGTGCTGTGTGTCTTCGAGCAGGCGGTCCACGTCGTGCTGCGTGATCTCGCCGGTGCGGCTGGAGATGACGCCGCGGCTCTGGAAGCTCTGGATGTGGTCACCCGCGATCCCGACGTAGACGCTCCGCGCCTCGACGCCGGCCGCGCGCTCGGCCTCGCCGACGGCCTCCTGCACCGCCGCGACGGTCTTGTCGATGTTGACGACGACGCCCCGGTTGAGGCCCTCGCTGTGGGCGATGCCGACGCCGAGGATGTTGACACGGTCGAGGTCGTCGACGGCCGCGACGACGGCGCAGACCTTCGTCGTCCCGATGTCTACGCCGACTACGATGCGATCATTCATGGTTGGTTGGGTCTGGGGTCGGGGGTCAGGAGTCGGGAGTCGGTTGGGGTCGAAGGACCCTCGACTCCCGATCCCCGACCCCCGACTCTTGAGTAACAATCTGCCCGTCGAACCGGAGGTCGATGCGACGGATGGGGAGGGCGGGGCGGGTGAGGACGGCCTGGTCCCAGAAGGACTGGAGCCGCCGGAGCTTCTCGTCGAAGCCGTCGCGGCCGAGCGCGACGGGGATCGAGCCGCTCCCCGCAGCGGGCGCGGTGTGGAGCACGAACATGCCGTCCCCCTCCCGCTCGACCGACGAGACGAGCGCGTCCGTAGCGGGCGGCACGGCGGCGAGCGCGGCGAGCAGGTCCCGCACGGCTGCGTCCTCCGTCGGCTGCGTCGGCTGGTAGGTGCCGAAGCGGCCCTGGAGGAGCGGCACGTCGTAGGCGGCCCCCCGGCCGGCACCGGCCGGCACGGTCGGCATCATGAAGCCCGCCGCGTCGAAGAAGAAGCTCGGCCGGCCCGCCGCGTCGAGCACGAGCGCGACCGGCACCCGCTCCGTCACCCCGATGCCGAGCGTGCCCGTCATCCAGCGCGTGACGCCGGCCTCGGCCACCCACGGGTGGCGGCGGATGCGGTCGGCGAGGATCGTCGGATCGAGGCTGAAGAGCATCGCCGAGTCCGGCACGGCGGCGAGGTCGAGGAGCTCGGCCGTGTCGGCACGGACGTTCCCGTGGACCTCGACGGCGCGGACCGGGAGCGCCGCCTGCCACCGCCACCCGACCACGCCGAGCGCGATCACAGCCCCGAGGCCGAGGACGACGAGGACGCGGCGAAGCCACGCGTGGCTGGTGGGCTGCCGACGGCTGCGCTGCTGCTGTTTCGTGTCGCGTAGCATCGCTCAGCCCTCCCTCGTTTTGAGCGTGTCGAGGAACGCCTCGCCGGACTTCCAGATGTCGCCCGCGCCCATCGTGATGACGATGTCGCCGGGCCGAACCACCTGCTGCAGGTAGCCCGGCACGTCCGTTTTTTCGGGGACGAATCGCACGTCGCGGTGGCCGTAGCGCGCGGCGAGGTCCGCCATCATCTTCCCGCTGACGCCCTCCATGGGCTCTTCGCGCGCGCCGTAGATCTCCGTGAGCACGAGCACGTCGGCGTCGTAGAACGCGCGGGCGAAGCCGTCCAGAAAATCTCGCGTGCGGGAGTAGAGGTGCGGCTGGAAAACGGCGACGACGCGGCGGCCCGGCCATCCCTTCGACGCCGCGTCGAGCGTCGCCTCGATCTCGGTCGGGTGGTGGGCGTAGTCGTCGATCACGGTCACGCCGTCCACCTCACCCTTGATCTGGAAGCGGCGATCCACGCCGGTGAAGCTGCCGAGTGCCTGCTGGATTTTGGCGAACGGGATGTCGAGCTCCAGCCCGACGCACACGGCGGCGAGCGCATTCCGGACGTTGTGGAGGCCGGGCACGTGGAGCGTCACGTCGCCGAGGGGCACCCCGTCGCGGACGACGCCGAAGCGCGTGACGTGGCCCTCCTGCACGAGGTTCTCGGCGCGGACCTGGGCCTGCCGGCTCGTCCCGTACGTGATGACGCGGCGCTCGACATCGCTCAGCACCTCGCGTACCTCCGCATCGTCGAGGCAGAGGATGGCCGCGCCGAAGAACGGGACGGAGTTGGCGAACTGGACGAACGCGCCCTTGAGATCGTCGAGGTCTTTGTAGATGTCGAGGTGGTCGGCCTCGATGTTGGTGATGACGGAGACGACGGGCGTGAGGCGGAGGAACGTGCGGTCGTACTCGTCGGCCTCGATGATGATGATGTCGCCCTCGCCGCTGACAGCGTTGGAGTCGAAGACGGCGACTTTGCCGCCGACGATGATCGTCGGGTCGAAGCCGCCCTCGCGGACGACGAGGCCGGTCATGCTCGTCGTCGTCGTCTTCCCGTGCGTCCCGGCAATCCCGACGCCGTACTTCGCGCGCATCAGCTCGCCGAGCATCTCGGCGCGGCGGATGATCGGGATCCGGCGGCGCTCGGCCTCGACCGTCTCGGGGTTCTGCCCCGGCTTGACGGCGGACGAGTACACGACGACGTCGGCGTCGGTCACGTGCTCGGCGGCGTGCCCTTTGTACACCCTCGCCCCGAGTGATTCGAGCCGCTCGGTGACGAGGCTCGTCTGGAGGTCAGAGCCGCTGACGCGGTAGCCGCGCGCCACGAGCACCTCGGCGATCGAGCTCATCCCGATCCCGCCGATGCCGACCATGTGGACGTTTTTGATCCGCCCGAAGGAGGCCTGCCTGCGCATCGCGTCGGTCATGCCGTCCCTCCCTTTGTTTTCTGCGCGAGCGCGAGCACGGCGCGCGCGATCTCGGCGGCGGCGTCGGGCCGGGCGATGGCGAGCGCGGCATCGTGCATCGCGCCGAGCCGGTCGGCATCGTTCAGCAAGCCCTGCACGGTGGGCAGGAACTCGGCGGCGAGGCGGGGCTCGGGGAGGAGGACGGCGGCCCCGTTGTCGGCGAGGGCGCGCGCGTTTTTGGTCTGGTGGTCGGCCGTCACGTTCGGGCTCGGGACGAGCACCGAGGGCGTGCCGGTCACGGCGAGCTCGCTGCACGTGATGGCGCCGGCGCGGCAGACGGCGAGGTCGGCGGCGGCGTAGGCGTAGTCCATCCGGTCGAGGTACTGGAGCAGGCGGAGGCGCGGGTGGGCGGGCACCTGCCGCTCCAGCTCGTCGAAGTAGCGGCGGCCCGTCTGCCAGATCACGGTGAGCGACTCGTCGGCGAGGAGGGCATCGAGGTTCTGGCGGAGCGCGTCGTTGATCGGCCCGGCCCCGAGCGAGCCGCCCATCGCGAGGAGCACGCGCGGCCCGTCCTCGATCTCGAAGTGGGCGCGGGCGGCGGCGGCATCCACGTCCGTCAGATCGTCGCGGACGGGGTTGCCGGCGAGCACGCTCTTGGCGGCAGGGAAGTAATCCTTTGCCGCTTCGAAAGCGACGAAGACTTTGTCGGCCACGCGCGCGAGCAGCTTGTTCGTCGCCCCGGCGTAGGCGTTCTGCTCCTGGATCGCGAGCGGCACCCCGCGCAGGCTCGCCGCGAAGCCGACCGGCCCCGTCACGTACCCGCCCGTCCCGACGACCACGTCGGGGTCGAACCCGCCGAGGAGTGTCCAGCTATCGGTGACCCCTTTGGCGAGCTTGAACGGGAACGCGAGCAGCTTCGGCGAGAGCGAGCGGGGGAAGCCGGTGATGGTGACGGCGTGGATGGGGTAGCCCGCTTTCGGGACGGCTTCCCACTCCATGTGGTCGCGTGTGCCGGCGAACGCGATGGCGGCGTTCGGCGCGAGCACGCGGATCGCGTCGGCGATAGCGATGGCGGGGTAGACGTGGCCGCCGGTTCCTCCGCACGCGAAGAGGATACGAGGGCTAGGGGCGGTAGGACGGAGGTCGCTGCTCATCGCTGGCTCGGGTCGGCGTGGCGGGAGACGTTGAGCAGCAGCCCGGCCATGACGCCGGTGGCGAGGAGCGAGGTGCCGCCGTACGAGACGAACGGCATCGGCAGGCCGGTCACGGGGAGCAGCCCGCTCGCCACGCCCGCGTTGACGAATCCGTAGAGCACGAGCGTCGCCGTGACGCCGACGGCGAGGAACAGCCCGAGCGGGTCCGGGGCCTGCCGGGCGATCCGCAGGAACCCCCGGAAGAGCAGGATCACGAAGGCGAACAGCAGGCAGCCCGCGCCGATCAGCCCCCACTCCTCGGCGACAATGGCGAAGATGAAGTCGTTGTACGGGGCCGGGAGGAAGTCGCGCTGCACGGACTTGCCCGGGCCGACGCCCGTCAGCCCGCCCATCGCAATCGCGATCCGCGCCTGCTTGGCCTGGTAGCCCTCGTCCTGGCTGGAGAAGACGGCCTCCTCCTCGGTGTGGTCGAACAGCTTGACCCCGAGGTACGACTCGACGCGCGCCGCGCGGTTGGGCGAGGCCATCAGAAAGAGCGTCGCCGCGAGCAGCCCGACGGCCGCGACGCCGCCGAGGTGCAGCATCCGCACGCGTCCGACCACCATCATCGCCCCGACCGCGCAGGCTAGGATCACCGCCGTCGAGAGGTCCTCGATGCCGATGAGCGCGATCGTCGGGACGGTCCAGATCATGAGCGGGACGAAGCCACGGTCGAACTCGTCGATGTAGGCCTGCTTCCGGGCGAGGAGCACAGCGACGTGGAGGATGAGGGCGACCTTGGCGAAGTCCGACGGCTGGAACGAGACGCCGCCGACCTCCAGCCACCGCTGCGCCCCACCGAGCACGACGCCGCCGACCTGCACCGCCGCCAGCAACCCGAGCGCGCCGATGAGGAACCACTTCGAGAACCGCGCCAGCCGCCGGTAATCCAGCAGCGAGACCACGCCGACGGCCGAGAGCGCGAGGCCGGTCCGGACGAGATGCCGGAACAGGAAGCTCTCCGTGTCGCCGCCCGACTTCGTCTCCGCCAGGAACGCGATCGCGCTGTAGACCGCGACCACGCCGAGCGCCGCCAGCCCCAGCACGGTCCACACGACGAGCTTGTCGGCGGGCCGGAGCGAGGCGGCGCGGGCCTTGATATGAGAGGCGACGGTGGACATGGTGGGAGGTAGGGGGGGGGTCAAACCCGCCCCTACGGCGTTTATATCAGAGGCTGTTCACGAGGCGCTTGAATTCGTCGCCGCGCGCTTCGTAGTTGGTATACATGTCGAACGAGGCGCAGGCGGGACTGAGGAGGACCACGTCGCCGGACTCGGCCATGAGGCGGGCGAACTGGATCGCCTCCTCCATCGTGTCGGCGCGGGCGGCGGCTTTGGCGAGGTCGCCGAGTTCGCGGAGCACCTTGTCCCCGCTCTCGCCGAGCCCGACGATGCCCCGGCAGCGCTCCCGGACGAGGCTCTTGAGCGGCTCGTAGTCGTTCCCCTTGTCCCGGCCGCCCGCGATGAGGACGATGGGCTGGTCGAAGCTCTCGAGCGCGTACCACACGGCGTTCACGTTCGTCGCCTTCGAGTCGTTGACGTACTTGACGCCGCTGACTTCGCGGACGGCTTCGAGCCGGTGCGGCACCCCCTCGAACGAGGCGAGGCTCTCGCGCACGACGTCGGAGGAGATCTCCATCGCTCGCGCGGAGATCGCGGCGGCGAGCGAGTTGTAGAGATTGTGCCGCCCGCGAAGGGACAGGTCGGGAGTCTGCATGAGCACCTCTTCCATGGGGGTCTGGTTGCTGTCGCCGACGGGTGAGGTCAGGCGGAGAATGATGGGCTCGTGGCCGTCGGCGGTCCGGCGGACGAACGCGCCTCGGTCGAGCTCGTGCTCGATGCTAATCGGATAGCCCGCCACGCCACGATCAGCAGCGGCACGCTCAGCGTGCTCGCGCACGAGGTCGTCGTCGTGGTTGTAGACGAGAACGTCGCCGGACTGCTGGTTCTCGAAGATTCGGAATTTGCTCTGGGCGTACTGGTCGAAGTCATGGTCGTACCGGTCCAAATGGTCGGGCGTAACATTGAGGAGTACACTGACGCGGGGGCGAAACTGGTCGATGTGGTCGAGTTGGAAGCTGGAGACCTCCAGCACGACCGTCGTCCCCTCGGCGCACTCGCCGACGTGATCGGCGAAGGCGGTGCCGATGTTGCCGGCGACGACGAGGGGCCGCTGGGCTGTGCGAAACACGTGGGCGACGAGCGAGGTCGTCGTGGTCTTCCCGTTGCTCCCGGTGATGGCGACGATGGGCGCGTCGCAGAACCACGACGCCACCTCGATCTCGGAGTAGACCGGAAGGCCTTTCCCGATCGCCTGCTGCACGAGGTCCGCCGTCGTCGGCACGCCGGGCGAGATCGCGACGAAGTCGGCGTCGAGCGCGCGGTCGGTGTGGCCGCCGGCCTCGTAGGCGACCCCCGCCGCGTCGAGCGCGGCGCGGGCGTCGGCGTCGATCTCGCCGCGCTCCGTGAGGAAGACGGTCGCGCCGTGGGCCGCGAGCAGCTTCGCCACGGCGAGGCCGCTGCGCGCGGCCCCGATTACGGTGACCTGCTTGCCCTGGATCTCGGTCGGGGTCATGGGTTAGCGGATGCGGAGGACGAGGAGGGTGGCGATCACGAGCATCGCCGTCACAATCCAGAACCGGACGACGATCTTCGCTTCGTGGACGCCGAGCGCCTCGTAGTGGTGGTGGAGCGGGGCCATCTTGAAGACGCGCTTGCCTTCGCCGGTCTTGCGTTTGGTGTATTTGAAATAGCCCGTCTGAATGATGACGGAGAGGGTCTCGACGAAGAAGATGCCGCAGAGCACGGGCAGCAGCAGTTCCTTCTTGATCATGATCGCAAGGGTCCCGATCGCGGCGCCGAGCGCGAGGCTGCCGGTGTCGCCCATGAAGACCTGCGCCGGGTAGCCGTTGTACCAGAGAAACCCGAAGCACGCCGCCGCCATCGCCGCGGCGAACACGGTCAGCTCGCCCGTCTGCGGGAGGTAGATGTCGTTGACGAAGTCGGCGAGGTTGACATTGCCCGTGATGTAGCAGAGCCCGATCAGCCCGATGGCGACGAACGCGCTCGTCCCCGTCGTCAGCCCGTCGAGCCCGTCGGTGATGTTGACGGCGTTGGAGACGGCGGTGACGATGAAGACGACGATGGGGATGTAGATCAGCCAGCCGATCTCGAAGCCGACGAGCGGACTGAGGAAGTCGTAGTCGAACGTGCCGTCGGCGATGAAGGGGAGGCTCGAGAGCGTGTGGGTCGCGCGGAGCGTGGGGAGCCAGTAGAGCATCGCGCCGAGGAAGACCCCGAGCGAGATCTGACCGCCGAGCTTGACCCACTCATCGACGCCCTGCTTGTTTTTCATCACCACTTTGATGTAGTCATCGGCGAAACCGATGGCACCCATCCAGACGGTCGCGAGGAGGACGAGGAGGATGTAGGGGTTCGTGAGGTCGCCCCAGAGGAGGGTCGCGCCGCAGAGCGAGAGGATGATGATGACGCCGCCCATCGTCGGCGTGCCGGCTTTGTGCTCGTGGCTGACGGCCCCGGCATCGACGCCCTCGCGAATCGTCTCGCCGAGCTGTCGGGTGCGGAGGAAGCGGATGATCCGCTTCCCTGCGAAGAGCGCGATCGCCAGGGCCGTCACCGCCGCGAGCGAAGCGCGGACGGTGATGAAGTTGAACACCTGAAAGCCGGGGGGCTCGTAGGTGACTTCCAGCCAGTGGAGAAGGTGATAGAGCATGGGTCGGGGGATCAGGAAAGCGGAGGCAGCGGGCGGAGGATACCGGCTTAGCCGCCGCCGTTGGCGCGGTCACGGAATCTTTGTCGCACCTGCTCGCGGTCGTCGAAATGGCGCTTGTCGGTACCGACGATCTGGTAGCGCTCGTGGCCCTTGCCGGCGATCACGATCACGTCACCCGGCGTGGCCTCAGCCAGGGCGCGGCGGATCGCCTCGGCGCGGTCGGGCACGACGGCGGCGGCCTCGGGCTTCGCCATCCCGGCGCGGATCTCGGCGAGGATGGCATCGGGGTTCTCGGTGCGCGGGTTGTCGTTCGTGAGGATCACCCGGTCGGCGAGCCGTTCAGCGATCTCGCCCATCTCGGGCCGCTTGGTGCGGTCGCGGTCGCCGCCGCATCCGAACACGCAGATGAGCGTCGCATCGTCCGGCATCATGTCGCGAACGGTCCGGAGCACGTTCTCGAGCGCGTCGGGCGTGTGGGCGTAGTCCACGACGGCGACGGTGCCGTCCTCGGCACGGATGGTTTCGAGCCGGCCCGGCACGGGCGGCGCGGTGGCGAGCGCGTCGAGCACGTCGTCTTTGTCGTGGCCGAGGGCGCGGCCGACGGCGTAGGCGGCAGTGAGGTTGTACGCGTTGAACGCCCCGGCCAACCGGAAGCGGCGGACCTCCCCGTCGAGTCGAAGGCGGAGCCCGTCCGGCGCGTTCTCCTCGACCTCGAACGGAATGTCGGCGGCGGGGCCGGGACCTGAGACCCCGTAGGTCACGGTCCGCGCCGCCGACCCCTCCACCATCGTCCGCCAGGCCGCATCGTCCCGGTTGACAATGGCTACGGCGTCCTCGGCGAGCCCGGCGAAGAGGGAAGCCTTCGCATCGCGGTAGGCCTCGGCCGAGCCGTGGTAGTCGAGGTGATCGTGGGTGAGGTTCGTGAAGACGGCGGCGGCGAAGCGCTGGCCGCGGACGCGCTGCTGAACGAGCGCATGGCTCGACACCTCCATCGCACACGACGTGCAGCCGTCGTCCGCCATCTCGCGGAGGAGCGCGTTGAGCGCGAGCGCATCCGGCGTCGTGTGCGTCGCCTCGACGCGGCGCTCGCCGATCCGCACCTCGATGGTCCCGATCAGCCCGGTCTTCTCGCCGAGTGCGGTGAGCACGTGGTGGAGCAGGAACGCCGTCGTCGTCTTGCCATTGGTCCCCGTCACCCCGACGAGCTTCAGCGCGCGACTGGGGTGATCGAAGAACACGCCCGCCGCCTCGGCCAGCGCCGCGCGCACGTCCGTGACAGTCACGAGCGCGGCGAGGCCGGGGGGCGTCGTCTCGGGAGGCGACGTGCAGACCACTGCCGTCGCCCCGTGTTGCACAGCCTTGTCAATGAACAGGTGTCCGTCGGCCTGCTCGCCTGCTATCGCGAAGAAGCAGCCATCGGACGCGACGGCGCGGCTGTCATTAGCCAGCCCGTCGATAGTGATGTCAAGATTTCCCGTGGCCGTCACGAGCAGCCCCGCATCGCGGAGAGGGGCCAGCAGGTGCTGAAGCGGGAGCGGTCCATGACGGCTCACGGGGTTATTGGCAGGCCAGCCACGCGGCGCCGGGGAGCGAGGCCCCCGGTTCCGGCGACTGGTCGGTGACGACGCCCGTGCCGCGCACAGTCACGGGGACGCCGAGCGAGGCGAGCCACGCCGTCGCCTGCCGGGCGCTGAGGCCCTGGAGGTTCGGCATGGCGTTCGGAACGGCGGTGGTGTCGTACGCGTCGGCGGCGAGGCGGACCGTCCGGCGCGGGTCCATCTGGACGCCGGCGCTGGGGTGTTGGACGGCCACCTCCCGCCACCCGTCACCCTCTGTGGTGACGGGGAATCCGAGGGTGCGAAGTTGCTGGGCGGCGATCTCCTGGGGGAGCCCCGCCACGGCCGGGACCTCGGCCACGATCCGCGACGGCAGCGAGTCGGCCGCGACGGTCCGGCCGGCGAGGGCAGGCATCACACCGGCCCACCGCTCCGCGACGCGGGCGAAGACGGGGGCCGAGACGGTCCCGCCGTAGTGGCCGTTCGTCGGGTGGTGCATGAGAACGAGGAGGGCGACCTCCGGCGCGTCCGCCGGAAACATCCCGACGAACGTGGCGCGGTAGATCCCGGTGTAGCCGCCCTGCGTGGCGAGGCGGGCCGTCCCCGTCTTCCCCGCGATCCGCAGCCCCTCGACGGCGGCGCGCGGTGCGGTTCCCTCTTTCGAAACGACGCGCTCGAAGATGGGCCGGAGCGTCTCGGCCGTCTCGGGCCGGAAGGCGCGGCGGATGGAGTCCTGCGGGGCGTGCCAGAGCACACGCCCCGCCACACTGCGACGCTCGGCCACGAGGTAGGGCTGAACGAGGAGGCCGCCGTTGGCGAGCGCGCAGTACGCGGTGAGAATCTGAAGGGGTGTCGCATCGACGCCGTAGCCGATGCTCATCGAAGTCTGGGTCGAGCCGCTCCACCGCTCGGGCTTGCGGAGCGTCCCGCGCGTCTCGCCCGGCAGGTCGATCCACGTCGGCTGGCCGAAGCCGAGGTCGCGGGCATACTCGTAGAACCGGCCCGGGTCGAGCTTCTGCCCGGTCTTGGCGAGGGCGACGTTGCTCGACTTCGCGATGGCGTCGGCGAAAGTGATGGTGCCGTAGGCGTGGGAGTCGCGCATCGTCCGCCCGCCAAAGACGGCCCACCCGGCTCCCGTCTCGATGGAGTCGTCGGGCGTGACGATGCCGCTTTCGAGCGCGGCCACGGCCGTGACGAGCTTGAACGTCGAGCCCGGCTCGATCTGGTCGGTGATGGCGTGGTTGCGGCGCGCGGCTTCGGAGAAGTCGCTCGCGCGGTTCGGGTCGTAGTCCGGCGCGTTCGCCATCGCGAGCACGGCCCCCGTCTTCGGGTCCATCGCAATCGCCGTCGCCCACTCGGCCCCGGCTTCCTCGGCCCCGCGCACGAGTTCCTCCTGCAAGATCGACTGGAGCACGAGGTCGAGCGTGAGGACGAGCTGCTGCCCGTGCTCGGGCTCGACGACGCTCCCGCCGACGAGCGCTTTGATGAAGCCGCGCCGGTCGCGCTGCACGGCCTGCCGCCCCTCGTGCCCTCGCAGATAGTCATCGTACTGCATCTCCAGCCCCGCCGTCCCGCGCAGGTCAGTGTCAACGTGGCCGAGCACGTGCGCACCGGTCCGGTCGTAGGTGTAGCGGCGGGCGAACCGCGGGGTGAGGATGACCCCGGGCACGTCCCACTCTTCCAGCTTCTCTTTCTGCGCCTCACCGAGGCTGCGGTGCAAGAGGACGTACTGCCGGCTCGACCGGCCGCGCACCTGGCTCCGGACGCTCGCCGCGCTCCGGCCCGTGAGCCGGCCGAACTCGGCGTAAAATTTCTCCGCGCGGTCGGAGAAGCCCGGCGCGGTCGGGTCGAGCGCGACTTCGTAGCGCGCCGTGTTGACGGCGAGCGTGCGGCCCGCCCGGTCGAGGATCGCGCCGCGCACGGCGGGGATCGTCACGAAGCTCGACGCCTGCCGCTCGCCCTGCGCCCGCAGCGCCGGCCCCTCGCCGACGTAGATCCGCACGAGCTGCGCGGCAATGGCCACCGGCAGCAGGCACAGCAACGTCAGGACGACGTAGAGGCGGTTGAGGATGGAAGTGCGGGCGTTCAAGAGATCAGGTGCTAATCGTTCTGCTCGACGAGGATCGTGGGGCCGTAGGCGGAACCGGGTTCGAATCCGAGTTCGGCGGCGCGATCAAGGATCACCGACGGGCTTGTCATCCGGTCGAACTCGCCCCGGAGCCGGTTGTGTTTGAGGACGAGGCGGAGCTCCTCTTTCTGGAGCTGCTGCACCTCGGCGGCGAGTTCCTGCGTGGCGTAGATGTGGCCGACATAGAGCGTGAACAGCGCGCATGCCGTCATGAGCAGCACCGCAAACCGGAGCGTCGGCACACCGTCCACGAGGCCGGGCTTGGCGGCCTTCGCGCCGTTCTTGCGGACGGCCCCGCACTTCTTCGAGGCGAGGTCGGACCAGCCCGGCAGCCGCGTCGTCGCGACGGCCTGCGGCGTCGCCGAGCGGCGCGGCGTCGGCCGGGTGGCGGCGCGCGACTTCGCCGTGCGAGCGGGGGCTTTGCGCGTCCGGGTCGCGGGCTTCCGCTGTTGCGTTTGGGTGCGGCTCGCCATCGGTCAGTGAGAGTAGGAGTAGGCGGTGCCGAGGCCGGACGCTTCCGGGTCGCGCTTCTCGGCGATGCGGAGGCGGGCGCTGCGGGCGCGCGGGTTCGCGGCGATCTCCTCGCCGCTCGCCGTGATGGGCTTGCGGGTGATGAGGTCCCACGGCGTCAGCAGGTTGCCGTAGAAGTCGCGGACGGGCTCGCCCTCGAAGTTGCCGTAGCGGAGGAACTGCTTGGCGCGGCGGTCTTCGAGCGAGTGATAGGCGATGACGGCGATGCGCCCGCCCGTCGTCAGCACGCGCAGCCCGGCGACGAGCGCGCGCTCCAACACGGCGAGCTCGTCGTTGACCGCGATGCGGAGCGCCTGAAACACCCGCGACAGCGTCTTGACTTCTTCGCGGGAGAAGACCGCTGAGCGCACGGCGTCGGCCAGTTGCGCGGTGGTCTCGATGGGGCGGGCGTCGAGGATGGCGCGGACGATCTTCGAGGCGCGCGGCTCCTCTCCGTACGCGCGGAGGATGTGGACGAGCTCGTCCGGCTCGGCGCGGTTGACGAGGTCGGCGGCGCTCAACGGCGCGTCCGTATCCATCCGCATGTCGAGTGGGCCACTCGCCGCGTACGCGAACCCGCGCCCCGCCTCGTCGATCTGGTGCGACGACACGCCGAGGTCGAGCAGCACGCCGTCGACGCTTTCGATCTCGGCATCGGCGAGCAGTTGTTCGAGGTCGCCGAAGTTGCCCCGGAGTGTGCGGAAGCGTCCGGACGCGGACTCGGCGCGCAGCCGGTCCGTCGCCGCCGCGAGGGCCTCCGGGTCCTGGTCGATGCCGATCACGGTGCCCTCCGGTCCGAGCCGGTCGAGGAGCGCCGCCGCGTGGCCGCCGCCGCCGAGCGTGCCGTCCACGTACGTCCCCGCCGGGTCCGTCACGAGCCCGTCGACCACCTCTTTATACAGGACGGGCGCGTGGTACGCCGTGGCGTACGGCGCAGCGTGCAGGCTGTCCCGGCGGTCGGCTCGTTTGGACATGGTGGTAGCGGTCGGGCTCATGGGCGGCCTCCCATCACCTGTTGGGCAGCCGTCTTGTAGGTGCTGGACTGCTCGGCGAAGTAGGCGTCGAGCTCGTCGGGGTCCCAGACTTCGAGGTGGTCGACGGTGCCGATGACGATGGCGGTGTCGGAGATGCCGGCGAAGTCCCGCAGTTCGGCGGGGATCACGATGCGGCCCTGCTTGTCGAGGGTCACGTCCTCCGCCCACATCGTGATCGTGCGAATGAAGTGGCGCGTCTCCTCGTCGGCGTACTGGTTGAGGGCGTCGAACTGCTCCTCCTGCTGCTCCCACACGTCGAGGGGATAGAGAACGACGCAGGTCTCGATGCCACGGGTGGCGGTAAACGTCTCGTTCGCTTCCGGGCTCATGACACGGCGCATCTTCGCCGGGATCGCCAGGCGACCCTTCTCGTCGACGGAGTTTTGAGAGCGTCCTTTGAAGCGTGCCATCGGTGTCTGCGGCGTGGTGCGGCGCTGGGTCGATGGGAATTCATTCCCCACTTCTCCCCACCGCGCATCAAAGTAGCGAGCATATATCTAAAGTCAAGCAAATATGCCCCAAATGGCCTCATTATGTGGATAACTAAGAGGTTCAGAGCAAATTACACATATACTTTTCGTGATCTCGACACCGACCCAACCTGCCTTTGATAGAAAAGGTGAAAATCATATCACCCATGCAATTCCCCTCAATCAAAGAGTGAAAATCATATCACCCCTTCCTATCTTGCCTCCGCACATATCCCGCGCCCCATGCCGCCCATCCGTCTTACCGAACGCCAGAACAGCGTCTACGAGCACATCCGTGCCTACTTCCGCGAGCACAGCAAGCCGCCCACCCTCAAAGAGATCGGCGACGCCCTCTCGATCCGCTCTACCAACGGCGTCTCGAAGCATCTCCACGCGCTCGAACAGAAAGGCTACATCCGCCGCATCCCGAACGAGGCCCGCGGCATCGCCCTCGTCGACACCGGCGCCGACCCGTTCGCCTTCGACGCCGAGGTGCCGAGCCTGCTGCTCGTCAGCCGCACAGACAGCGCCCACCCGGACAAGCTCCGCAGCCGCCCGAAAGGTGCGCTCTTCACCGACCCCCTCTTCCTCGACCGGGCCGACGAGGACGACTGCCTCATCGGCCGCGCCGGCGACGACGGAATGAGCGACCTCGGCATCTTCAAGGGCGACTACCTCGTGATCGAGGAGCGGAGGTGGCGCCGGCTCCCCGACGGCACCGTTGTCGCCGTGCTCCTCCGCGACGCGCTCATCGTCCGCCAGTTCAGCTTCCTCAACGGCCGCCTCCATTTGCAGCCCGCGAACAAGTCGTACGCCAAAGACGCCTACGCGCCGCGCGACCCGGAATGCCACGTCATTGGCCCCATCCTCAGCGTGATGCGGAAGTTGGGAGGGAAAGGGTGAAGTGAAAAGTGGAAAGGGCAGCAAGCGGATGCGGCGCTCCCGATCTGTGCCGCTCTTCTTACCCTTTATCCCTCACCCTTTACCCTTTTCCCAGGTCGAGCGTGCGGTCCACGAGTGCGTCGAGCGCGTCGTGCTGGTGGCTGGAGACGACGACGATCCCGCCCGCCGCTTTGAAGCCGCGCAGCAAGTTCAGCGCCGCCGCGCTGCTCGCCGTGTCGAGCCCTCGGAACGGTTCGTCCATCAGCAGGACAGCGGGCGCAGCAACGAGGGCGGCGGCCCACTGCGCCTTCCGCCGCATCCCGCTCGAATAGGTCCCGATCAGATTCTCCCGCCGCTCGTCGAGCCGCACCGCGTCGAGCAGCGCGCCGATCCGCTCGGGGGCTCCGGCGTCCCACTGCTCCCGCGCGCGCAGCACCCACTCCAGCAATTCCTCCGCCGAGAGATACTCCGGCAGCCCCGTCCGGTCGTGCACGACGCCGACGTGCTGGAGGTAGCCGTGCGGGTGCGCGTGGACGTCGAGACTGCCGTAGCGCACCGTGCCGGAGGTCGGGTACGAGAGCGCGGTAAGCAGACGCAGCAGCGTCGTCTTGCCCGACCCGTTCGGCCCGACGAGGCCGGTGATGGTCCCCGGCTCGAAGGTGACGGAGAGCCCGTCGAACACGGGCGTCCCCTGACCGTAGCGCTTCGTGACCCGGTCGAGGACGAGCGGTTCAGGCGAAGCGGCGGCGATAGCGAACTTCGGCGGCATAGGTGAAAAGCCAGGCGGTAAAAAGGGCGAAGGCGAGATCGATCCCGACCCACAGCGCTACGTCGCGTAGCGAGAAGCCGGAGTCGAAGAGGGCGACGACGAGGAGGGCGAGGGCGAGCGGGAGCGTCCAGCGGAGGTTCACGAAAAAGCGCGTCGCCGCCCACCCCGCCGGACTCGCCTGCGCGAGGTCGAACGCGGGCGGCGCGAGGGCCTCGCTCGTCAGCAGGCCGACGGCACCGTTCTTCGCCCCGAGCCCGAGCAAGAGATACCCGGCGATGACGCCGTCCGGCACGTCGCGGACGAACAGCACCCACAGCACGAGCACGCCGAGCGTGAAGAGGCGGCCGAGCGGCAGGCGGCGGTCGAGTTGGAGGAGGCTGGCCCAGACGTGCGGGCGGAGGCGGCGCGGTGCCCAGTAGACAGCCTCGTACCGGATCGGCTCGCGCTGCGATTCGCGGGGGCTGCCTGCCGTCAGCAGTTCCGTATACAGCGCGTTCGTGCAGTAGAAATCGTGGTCGAAGCCGGCGACGCGGCGGGCGAGTCGCGCCATCGAATAGCCCAGCAGCGCCGCGGCCGGGAGCCACGAGATCGTCACCCAGCCCGCGTTCGCGAGAGCGGCCGTCCCTAGAATGACCACCGCTGCGAGCGCGAACACCCGCGCCGACGCGAGCACGGTCGGTACGAGGCCGGGCGGAATCTGCATGCTGGCGCGCGGATCGGCCTCGACGCGGCGATGGTACCAGCCCCCGGCACGCCCTTCCTGCCACGCCTGCGACACCGGCCCGATGGCCGTGTAGTGCCCGAACGCGTACACCCCGACACCCAGCACGATCAGCCCGACCTCGGCGAGCGGCCACCCTACCTCCCCCCCCATCTCGGCGGCCAGTAGCACCGGCGGGACGAGGAACGCCGCGACGATGAATCCCCACGGCCGTCCTTGCCGCGCCAGCAGCGTGCGCGGCGACGGGTTCAACAGTTGCAGGAAGGCGGCGGCCGTATCCGGCAGCAGCACGTGCGGAGGCGCGATCGCGAAGATGCCTGCCACGACGAAGCCGTAGCGCAGCAGCACCGCCCGGAGCGACGGGCCGCCGTCCGCTGCGAGCGCCGCGAAGAGGTAGCCCAGCCCGCCGACGAGCAGCACTGTCGCGACGCGACGAGCCGCACTCCGATCCGTAGTCACGCTCGGCGTCGCCATCAGCGCAGAGTACCGAGGTAGTGGATGCCCTGCGGGAAGCCCGCGCGCGTATCCACCGGCAGACGCGCGGCGAACCCTTCGGGGTAGACGTTCAGCCCCGGCAGTTGCTCGAAGGGAACGAACGTCACACTCCGAATAAGCTGCCGTTCGCCGAGCTCGGGGTCCGCGCCGGTGCGTAGCGTGCCCGCGTCGGCGTAGCACTCGAAGTAGAACGACACGGCGTGGAGCGGCGGGCGGATAAAGTCGAGCACGTAGCGCAGCGACCCGACGCGGACCGTCAGCCCGGTCTCCTCCTCTGCCTCACGGCGCAGTGCCTCAGCCAGCGATTCGCCGAAGTCCACCCCACCGCCGGGCGGTGTCCAAAACGGCGCGGCGTCCCCGGACTCGTCTGTGTGAATACCCGCGTGCTCGATGAGCAGCACGGACGACGGCTTCTCGTCGTCATCGAAGAGGAGCGCCCCGACGCGGACGCGAACGCGGTGCCCGTAGGCTTCGGTGACGGTGGGATCGGTGGCCAGATCAGAGGTCATGGCTCATCCCACCACGGCATCCCGTTCCACCATGCCTCGATTACCAACTCAGCTTCTGCGAAAGCGGCTTCCAGTGACTCATACTCCTCCTCGCCCTGCCAGACCATTCCACCCTCGTCCATGATCCGGATGAACGAACGTGTCCAATCAGTCGGCCCAATCTCGATCCAGCCTTCCCGGACCCACGCCACGACGTTGGGAAATTGCTCAGCGATTGCACTAGGCATGAGGAAGAACAGATCAGATGCTATGACGTCCAGAGTCGAACCGAGTGCCCCGCATCGAATGACTGTTTCAGCCGCCAGTCGATCTGTTCGTCGAGGAGCACGCGCATCAGGCCGGTTCCTCGTGCGGCGTCGCTTCGAGGGCGTCTTCCAACGCGAGGTCGAGGAAGGCATCCGCTTGCTCACGCCGCACCGTCGGAAAGCCGACGAGAAATTCCTCTATCGGATCGCCGGCTTTGAGGTGCGCGATGAGGCTATCGACGGGCACGCGGGTCCCCGTAAAGACAGGCGTACCGCCGAGGATGCCGGGGTCCGCATGGTAAATGTCTGCGCGTTTCATCGTTGCCTCTCATCTTCGTACAGAGAACGCCCTTTCGCCTCGTCCGATCCCGCCCCGTCGCGGTCCGCAATGAACCCGTCGAGACTCGTGGCGATGTTAAAGTGTAACTTCACTTAAGCGGCCGAACTGTTTACGACTCACCTGCGAAACACGGCAAAACCGTTTGGATGGGGCAAGTAATCGCTGGCGGTCGAGCAAGGCAAGGCGGTGTCGGCGCGCACGCGCGGGTTAAGCTGTTTCATCACCCTTTGGGACTTGAATTGCCTGCATAAGTTGATCGACAACGTGCTCAAGCCCCTTATCCGACGATACAGCTAATCTGTCAGCTAGCAACGGCGAGTGAGAACGGACGTGATTCTCGTCTATCTCGTGCCACACCGGAAGGATGACCTTGACACCTGCCGATTCACGGGCGACTAGCCCGTCTAGTTCGAGTTGGGGCCAATGCTTTTGAAAGAAGGCTTTGCTCAAAATCACAATACCGAACCGCGACTCGACTAGTCCCCGGTCAATGGAGCGTCGGAGGCTATCGCCCACAGTCAACGTAAAGGTGTCGAACCAAACCTTGAGCCCCCGATCACGTAGTGCCTCCGCCAGCGGCAGAGCAAATGACTCCTTGTCTTCCGAGGCGTGCGAGACAAACACGTCCCACTTTGCTGAATGATGTGGCGACCCGACATTGGTGCTCCGATGTGTTACCGATCTGGGGGGTGCTGGAGCACCGTGCTCCTGTGAAGCAATCCAGTTCGAGAGGAAGTCCTGATCTTCCTGAAGCGGGGGGCTGTATTTCTGAAAGTTGCCGGGGCTCAGCATATCAGTCAAAATCTCCAATTGTTGCTCTTTCGAGAAACGAGCGAGGCAGTCTTGGAGAATCTGCTTCCTACTCGGCATTCCTCCAGACCAAGAGTATTGCTCGATATTCGAATCGAGGTAGTCTCCCGGCTATGTGTTGACGAGCACCGGCAGAGCCCGTAGCAACTCCTCCACGGACCACACGTGATCCGTCAGGCCCGCCGCCATCGCGGGCGTTCGCCCTCGCCACCGACGCCGGAAGCGACCC
>JBBSMX010000035.1:0-31874 GCA_038232935.1 Rhodothermales bacterium
AAGATGTGGATCACGAACTCCCCCATCGCCGACGTCGGCGTGGTGTGGGCGAAGTCGAAGGGCGACGGCGAGGACGGCGTGATCCGCGGCTTCCTCGTCGAGAAGGGGATGGACGGATACACCGCGCCGAAGACGCACAACAAGATGTCGCTGCGCGCGAGCATCACCGGCGAGATGGTCTTCGACGACTGCTTCGTCCCCAACGAGAACGTCTTCCCCGAGATCCGTGGGCTCAAAGGTCCGTTCTCGTGCCTCAACAACGCGCGCTACGGGATCGCGTGGGGGGCGGTCGGCGCGGCGGAGAACTGCTACCACCGGGCGCGGCAGTACGTCGCCGAGCGGAGCCAGTTCGGCTACCCGCTCGCCTCGATGCAGCTCGTGCAGACGAAGCTCGCCAACATGCTGACCGAGATCACGCAGATGCAGCTCCTCGCGTGGCGGCTCGGCCAGTTGAAGGACGAGGGCAAGGCTGCGCCCGCGATGGTGTCCCTCGCCAAGCGCAACAACGTCGGCAAGGCGCTCGCCATCGCCCGCGAGGCACGCGACATGCTCGGCGGCAATGGCATCACGGGCGAGTACCGGGTGATCCACCACATGGTCAACCTCGAATCGGTGAACACGTACGAGGGGACCTACGACATCCACGGCCTCATCCTCGGCCGCGAGATCACCGGCATCCAGTCGTTCGTGCCGCGCGGCAACGACCTGCCGGAGAGCGAGAAGGCGTCACCCGCCCAGCCCGCCAAAGAACTGGCGGCGGCGGAGTAACCGGCGAGCAAAGACGGTTCGAGCGGGGGTGCAGCGACGAGCGGTGCCCCTGCTCCGTCGTTGGGAGCCTCGAGCGGGTGATGCCTTCGCCGTCAAGCGGAGGCCGCGTTACAGGGCAGCGATGGCGACGGAGAACTGCGTCCAGTACATCAGGATCAGCAGCACGAGCCACAGCAGGTGGCCGAGGCCCACGCCCATCGCCACCCGCTTGTTCGCCCCGACTTCGCCCTGCGCGAGCGCCGTCCACCCCGGCCGGATAAGGCCAAACTGCGCGCCGATGAGGACGAGAATCAGCAGAAGGCTCGCGTGGTACGCCGGCCCATACGTGCCGAACCCGCCGCCGACGAGGAACGCGCCGAGGGCGAACACGAACGTCAGCACGCTGAAGATGCCCATGAGGCGGACGGTCCGCGCGCCGTCGGTAGCGAGGGCTGCCGCGACGAGAGGCTCGGATGCGGCGACGGTCCGCGCCTGCCCTGTCAGCCGGAGCGCGAGGCCGAACCACGCGGCGGCGGTGGTGATGTGGAGGAGGACGAAGACGTACTTGAGCAGCAGCATGGGTGGCGTAACGAGTGAATGGCGAACGGAACCCCTCATTATACGAGCGCAGACGACGGTAAGCAGGACCCGACCACGGCATAAAATCCCTTCTCGGTCCGCTCGTGCTCCGTAACTCGGGCTGCCTCTGCGATGCGCTCCGTTGCCCGAGCTCCCCGCCCAGCCTCGGTTGCTCGCAGGCATCGTCCGGACTCGGCGCGGGAGCGGCGGCTTCGTAGCTTTAGGGCGCGCACCCGTCGGCGAACGGCCCACCGTGGGACCTGCATCGGACGGGAGCCGTTGCATGGGCTCGGCCGCGTCCTCGCCCTCCTCCACCCCTCTTCCCAGCCCCCTCTCGATGCCGGACACGATGTCGGAACCTGAAGTCGTCACCAGCCTCTTCAAACCGGCCCAGCTCGCCGAGCACGCCCGCCGCCTCGCCCGCTCTCAGTCGCTGAGCGAGTCGCGCCGCCTCTCGCGCCCCATCCGCCCGATGCTACGGGCCGCGTACCGCGACCTCATGGACGCGTACCGCGCGCTCGCCAGCGCGGGCAGGGAAGGCGAGGTGATGACGCCGGCCGCCGAGTGGCTGCTCGACAACTTCCCCGTCGTCCGCGACCAGGTCCGCGAGATCAGTGAAGACCTCCCGCGCGGCTACTACCGGCTGCTGCCCAAGCTCCGGACCGGCCCCTTCGCCGGGATGCCGCGCGTGTTCGAACTCGTCCACACCCTCGCCTCGCACACCGACAACGCCCTCGACCGGGAGAACCTAGCGGCCTTCACGCGGGCCTATCAAGAGGCCGACCTGCTGAGCCTCGCCGAGCTCTGGGCGCTCCCGATCATGCTCCGGCTCGTGCTCGTCGAGAAAGTGGTGGCGCTCACGGTGCAGATCCTCGAAGCACGGGACCAGCGCCGGGCCGCGGCGGACTGGGCCGTACGGATCGCCCGCCGGGCCGAGACCGACCCGTCCGAGATCGTCTTCACGCTCGCCGAGATGGCGAAGGAGCACTCGCCCCTGCCCAGCCCGTTCGTGACGACGCTGGCGAGCGAGCTGCAGGCGCAGGGGCCGAGTGCGGTGCCCGCACTGGAATGGCTGGAGCAGCGGCTCCGCTCGCGCCGCGTCTCGCTCGAAGACGTGGCCCGGCTCGTGACGCAGCGCGAGACGCAGTGGCAGGTCTCGATGGCGAACGCGATCCTCGCGCTCCGCGCGGCCGGCGAGGTGGACTGGAGCGACTTCGTCGAGGACCTCTCCGCCGTCGAGGCCACGCTCCGGACCGACCCGGCGGGAGCGTACCCCCAGATGGACCAGGCCACGCGCGACCACTACCGCCACCGCGCCGAGCTGCTGGGGCGGCACTCGCCAGCGACGGAGTTCGGCGTGGCGGAGCGGGCCGTGGCGCTCGCCACAGCCGCCGCCGCGCAGGACAAACCGGCTCCGGCCGACCATGTCGGCTACTACCTCGTCGGGCCGGGGCAACGCGCGCTCGGGCAGGAGATCGGCTACCACGCGCCGCTGCGGGAGCGGGCGCTCCGCGTGGCGTACCGCCACCCCACCTGGCTCTACCTCGGCCTCATCACGCTCGTCACGCTCGCCGCGCTCGGCGCCACGGTCTGGGCCGTGGCCGAAGTCGGCGTCGGGCTCGAGGCGCTCGTGCTTACGGCGGTGGCGGCGTTCCTCCCGCTGCTCGACTTCGCCGTCACCCTCACCAACTTCAGCGTCGCGCGGCTGCTCCCGCCCTCTCACCTCCCCAAGCTCGATTTCCGCGAAGGGATTCCCGACACGTACCGGACGTTCGTCGTCATCCCGACCCTCATCTCCTCGCCCGAGGGGGCCGTGGAGCAGGTGGAGAAGCTGGAGGTCCACGCGATGGCGAACCCGGACCCCGCACTCCGCTTCGCCCTCCTCACCGACTTCCGCGACGCCGACGCACAGCACCTGCCCGACGACGACGCCACGCTGGAGGCCGCGAAAGAGGCCGTACGCGCGCTCAACGCTCGATTCGGCAAAACGGACGGCGACGCGCGCGACGGCCGGGATAAGTTCTTTCTCCTCCACCGCGAGCGCCGCTGGAACCCCCAGCAGGGTGTGTGGATGGGCTGGGAGCGCAAGCGCGGCAAGCTCGAAGAGTTCAACGACCTCCTCCGCGACCCCAACGCCGAGACGACCTACACCGACATCGAAGGCGACTTCCGGACGGCCACGGCGGGCGACGCCGTCCGTTACGTCATCACCCTCGACGCCGACACCATCATTCCGCCCGACGCGGCCTGCGACCTCATCTCGACGGCGGCGCACCCGCTCAACGCCCCGCGCTACTCCTCCCGAACCGGCCGGATCATCGAAGGCTACGGCATCCTCCAGCCCCGCGTCTCGGTCGCGCCCGAGGGCAGCCTCCGCTCCCACTTCTCCCGCATCTACTCCGGCAACATCGGCGTCGACCCGTACACGACGGCGGTGTCGGACGCGTACCAGGACCTCTTCGGCGAGGGGATCTACACGGGCAAGGGGCTCTACGACGTCGACGCCTTCCGCAAGACGCTCGCCGGGTCCGTCCCCGAGAACGCCGTGCTCTCGCACGATCTGCTCGAAGGCAACCACGCCCGCGCCGCGCTCGTGACGAGCATCGAGGTCTACGACGATTACCCCTCGCGCTACAGCACGTGGGCGATGCGGCTCCACCGCTGGGTGCGCGGCGACTGGCAGCTTCTGCCGTGGCTGCTCCCCGCCGTCCGCGACGCGCGCGGGCGCTGGCGGCGGAACCCGCTCTCGGTCGTTGGCCGGTGGAAGATCTTCGACAACCTCCGGCGCTCGCTCACGCCACCGGCGCTGATGGTCTTCCTCGTGCTCGGGTGGACGGTGCTGCCCGGCTCGCCGTTCGCGTGGACCGCCCTCGCCCTCGCCGTGCTCGCCTTCCCGATCTACGCCCCGTTCCTGGACGCCCTCTTCCGGCAGCCGCCCGACGCCGTCTCGTCCAGCTACTTCCGCCTCGCGTGGGAGGATCTCAAGATCAACGCGCTCCAGACCGGGCTCTCGGCCGTCTTCCTCGCCCACCAGTCCGTCGTCATGCTCGACGCGATTGCGCGGACGCTGTGGCGGACGTTCGTCAGCCGGAAGCACCTGCTCGAATGGGTGACGGCGAACCAGGCCGAGCAGGCGGCCCGCGACATCCCCCCGTCGATGTGGTTCTCGACGGCGTGGAGCGGGATCGTCCTCGTCGCCATCTCCGTCGCCGAGCCGGTGTCGTGGTTCTTGGCGCTCCCGTTCGCGGCAGCGTGGCTGCTCGCCCCGTGGGCGGCCCGCTTCGTCAGCCGGCCGATCACGCCCGAACGCTACACGCTCACCGCCGCCGACACCCGCCGCCTGCGCGTCCTGGCCCGCCGGACGTGGCGCTACTTCGACGCGTTCCTCGGCCCCGACGACAGCTGGCTCCCTCCGGATAACCTCCAGGTCAAGCCCGCCCAGGGCCTCGCCCGCCGCACCTCGCCGACGAACATCGGCCTCGCCTTCAACGCCGTCCAGGCCGCGCACGATCTGGGCTACCTCGGCCGCGCCGAAGAGCTCCGCCGCCTCGGGGCCATGCTGGACGCCATCGAGGGGCTGGAGCACTTCCGCGGCCACCTGCTCAACTGGTACCGCACGGAGGACGGCTCCGTCCTCCACCCCCGCTACGTCTCGACGGTGGACTCGGGCAACCTCGCTGGCTCGCTCCTCGTGCTCAAGCAGGGCGTGCTCGAAACCGCCGACGCCCGCTGGCCGAACCCCCACCTCCCCCAGGGGCTGAGCGACACCCTCGTCGCCCTCGACGAAGCGCTCGCCGCCGTCCCGGAGGACACGCCCACCGCCCGCATCGCCACGGCCCGCGACCGGCTGCGCGCCGTGCTCGACAAGCCACTGCCGAGCACGCTCTCCGGCTGGCGGACCTGGCTCGACACCCTTCTCTCCCACACCACCGACCTCGACCGGGTAGCCCAAGCCCTCGATACCGGGAGCTATACCGACCTCGACGAGGTGGCGTACTGGGCCGGGCAACCCCTCACGCAGGTCCGCTTCGCCCGCGAGGAACTGATGACGTTCGCCCCGTGGCTCGACAGCGCCGACCCCGTAGACGAGGCGCTCGACACGGCCTCGACGCTCGGTGAGCTGCTGGCCCGGACGCGGCTGGCCGAGGGCGGAGCCTCCGCCGACACCCTCCGCGCCGGGGCCGACGCCATCGAACAGGCCCTCGCCCAAGCTTCGGACCTCGCCGAGCGTGCCGACGTGCTCGTCCGCGCGATGGACTTCCGCATGCTCTACAACGCCGAGAAGCGGCTGTTCTCGATCGGCTACGACGCAGACCGAGGCCGCTACGACCCGAGCACGTACGACCTCCTCGCCTCCGAGGCGCGGCTGGCCTCGTACCTCGCCATCGGCATGGGCGAGGTACCGCCGGCGCACTGGTTCCGCCTCGGCCGTCCCACGCGGAGCACGCGCGGGCGGAAGTCGCTCCTCTCGTGGAGCGGGACGATGTTCGAGTACCTCATGCCGCTGCTCTTCATGCGGACCTACCCCCGCACGCTCCTCGACGAGACCGTCTACAACGCCGTCTCGATCCAGCGCTACTACGGGCGGAGTCAGAACAAGCCGTGGGGCATTTCCGAGAGCGCCTATTACTCGCTCGACCTCCACCTGACGTACCAGTACCGCGCCTTCGGCGTGCCGTGGCTCGGGCTCAAGCGCGGGCTCGGCGAGGACTACGTGGTCGCGCCCTACGCGACCGTCCTCGCCCTCATGGTCCGCCCCGACCGCGCCCTCGCGAACCTCGAGAAGATCGACGAACTCGGGGCCTACGGTCCGTACGGGTACTACGAAGCGGTGGACTTCACGAAGTCCCGCGTCGCGGCAACGCCGATGGCCGACGGCCGGGAGCCGTACCACATCGTCCGGGCGTACATGGCGCACCACCAGGGTATGAGTCTGCTCTCCCTCGCGAACGTCCTCCTCGGCAACCCGATGCAGGACCGGTTCCACCGCGAGCCCCTCGTGCAGTCGGGCGAGTTGCTCCTGCAGGAGCGCGTCCCGCGCATCGTCGAGAAGATCGACCTCCACCCGCTCGACGCGGCGGAGGTGGAGCCGGTCGAGGTGCAGCCCGTGAAGGCCGCCGTGGGGCATCTCACCGGGGAGAGCCTCGCGGACCCGACGCCGCACGGCGTCCTCCTCTCGAACGGGCGCTACACGACCTTCGTCACGAACGCGGGTGCGGGCTTCTCGAAGCGCGGCGACATGGCCGTGACCCGCTGGCAACCGGACCGCACGCGCGACGCCGACGGCTTCTTCCTCTACGTCCGCGACCTCGAAACCAACCAGTTCTGGTCGGCCGGGCAGCAGCCCGTCCACTCGGCCCCGCCGCCGGACCGCTACGAGACGTGGTTCCACGCCAACAAGGTCGAGATCGCGCGCGTGGACGACTGGATCGAGACGTTCGTCGAGATCGTCGTCACGCCGGAGGACGACGTCGAGGTCCGCCGGTGCACCGTCACCAACTACTCGGACCGGCCGCGCATCATCGAGCTGACGAGCTACGCCGAGGTCGTCCTCCAGCCGCAGACGGCCGACGCGGCGCACCCCGCCTTCTCCAAGCTGTTCGTCGAGACGGAGTACCTCGAGAAAAACAACGCGCTGATCGCCACGCGCCGCCCCCGGCAGGAAGAGGACGACCGGCCGTGGCTCGTCCATGCCGTCGCGGACAAGGCGCTCGGGCCGGTCTTCGAGGAGCTCCAGTTCGAGACCGATCGCGCCAAGTTTGTCGGCCGCGGCCGGACGCTCGACCACCCGGCGGCGCTCGACCCCAACAGCCACCTCTCGGGGACCGTCGGGGCTGTGCTCGACCCCATCGTCTCGCTCCGTCGGATCGCGGTGCTGATGCCGAAGGAGAGCGCGACGGTGTCGTTCGCGCTCGGGAGCGCCGCCACGCGCGAGGAGGCCAAGCGGCTGGCCGAGCGCTACGACCACCCGAACGCGATCCAGCGCGCCTTCGAGCTCGCGTCGGTCTACGGCCTCGTCGAGCTCAACCACCTCCAGATCCCGGGCGAGCGGGCGCTCTTCTTCCACGAGATCGCCTCGCGCCTGCTCTACGGCAGCCCCGCCCTCCGCGCCGCCGAGGACGTCCTCCTCCGCAACCGCCGCCCGCAATCCGGACTGTGGGCGCACGGCATCTCCGGCGACCTCCCGATCCTCGTCTACCGGATCGCCCGCGCCGACGACCTCCCGACGTTCCGCCTCCTCCTCAAAGCGCACGAGTACTGGCGGCTGAAGGGGCTCGAAGTCGACCTCGTCGTCCTCAACGACCACCCGCCGTCGTACGCGAGCGAGCTGCAGAACGCAATCCTCCAGGCCATCCAGACCTCGCCGCAGCGCGCCCTCCTCAACGAGCGCGGCGGCCTCTTCGTCCGCCGCACCGACCAGCTCGCCGAGGAGGACCTGACGCTGATTCTGACGGTCGCCCACGTCGTGGTCGACGGCCCCCTCCCGTCCCTCACCGAGAAGGCCGCCGATCTCCCCGTCGCGCGGGTCGGTGGGGATGGACAACCCGCGCGCGTCCTCACCCCTGCCATCGACGCGGCGCTCACGCCCGAGAAAAACGAAACGGCGCGGGCGGCTGACGCGCCGGAAGCGCACGACGATCTGATGTTCTTCAACGGCTACGGCGGCTTCACGAACGACGGGCGCGAATACGTGATTCGCCAGCGCTCCGGTGTCGGGCGCGGGCTCGACCGGACCCCGCTGCCATGGATCAACGTCGTCGCGAACGAGGAGGCCGGGTTCACGGCGTCCGAGAGCGGCGAGGGCTACACGTGGTCCATCAACTCGCAGCAGAACAAGCTTACGCCGTGGTCGAACGACCCCATCATCGATCCGGCGGGCGAGGCGTTCTACCTCCGCGACGACGATGCCGGGGTGTTCTGGAGCCCGACGCCGCGCCCGGTCTCCGATGGCGCGCCCTACGAGACGCGCCACGGCTGGGGCTACACGACCTACCGGCACGCGAGCCTCGGCATCGAGCAGGAAGTCTGCCTATTCGTCCCGCGCAAGGACCCCGTCAAAATCGCCCGGCTGCGGCTGACGAACACGACCGAAGCGCCGAAGCGGCTCTCCGTCTTCCGCTACCACGAATTCGTGCTCGGCGAGCGCCGCCCGCCGATGGTCCCGTACGTCACCGTCGAGCGCGACGGCGAGACGGGGGCGTTCTTCGTCCGCAACTTTTATAACGGCACGTTCGCCGGGCGCGTCGCGTTCGTGGCCGCGCCCGGGGCCGACATCGCCTCATTCACCGCGAGCCGGACGGCGTTCCTCGGGCGCGGCGGCAGCACCGTCACGCCGGCTGCCCTCGCCTCGGCCGCACCGCTCGACGGGCGGCTCGGGGCCGGGCTCGACCCGTGTACGGCGCTCCAGATTCCCATCGAGGTAGGGGCGGGAGAGACCGTCGAGCTGACGTTCCTGCTCGGGCAGGCGGCGGACGAGCATGCCGCACGCCGGATCGTCCAGCGCTACGCCGACGCCGACGCGGTCGCGGTAGCCCTCGACGAGGTGAAGGCGTTCTGGCGCGAGACGCTCTCCGCCACGCACATCGAGACGCCCGCGCCCGAGCTCGACGTGCTCGCGAACGGGTGGCTGCTCTATCAGAACCTCGCGTGCCGGTTCTGGGGGCGGAGTGCGTTCTACCAGAGCGGCGGTGCGTTCGGCTACCGCGACCAGTTGCAGGACTCGCTCGCGCTCGTCTACGCCCGGCCGGACCTCACGCGCGAGCAGATCCGGCGCAACGCCGCCCACCAGTTCGTCGAGGGCGACGTGCTGCACTGGTGGCACCCCATCACCGAGGCCGGCATCCGCAGCCGGTTCTCCGACGACCTCCTCTGGCTGCCCTATGCGACCGCGTTCTACGTCCGCACGACGGGCGACCACGAGATCCTCGACGAGGTCGAGCCGTTCCTCACGGCGCGGCTGCTCGAAGAGGGCGAGGACGAGGCGTTCCTCACCCCGCAGCCCTCGGGCGAGTCGGGGACCGTCTTCGAGCACGCCGCCCGCACCATCGACCGCTCGCTCACGAAGGGCGCGCACGGCCTCCCGCTCATGGGCTCGGGCGACTGGAACGACGGGATGAACCGGGTCGGGAATGAGGGCCGCGGCGAGAGCGTGTGGCTCGGGTTCTTCCTCGCCCACATCCTCCGGCACTTCCTCCCCCTCTGCGACATGCGCGGCGAGACCGAGCGCGCCGCGACGTACCGCGCCTACCTCGCCGACCTCAAAGCAGCACTCAACGACGCCGGGTGGGACGGCGACTGGTTCCGCCGCGCCTACTACGACGACGGCACCCCGCTCGGCTCGGCGCAGAACAACGAGTGTCGGATCGACGCCATCGCCCAGGGCTGGAGCGTGATCTCCGGCGTGGCGACGCCCGAGCACGCCGAGGCGGCGCTCCGCTCCGTCGAGGAGCACCTCGTGGACGAAGGGGCCGGGATCATCCGCCTCCTCACGCCGCCCTTCGACAAAACGGAGCACGATCCCGGCTACATCAAGGGGTATTTGCCGGGCGTCCGCGAGAACGGCGGGCAGTACACCCACGGCGTGCTCTGGGCGAGTCGCGCCTTCGCCGAGGCGGGCCACGGGACGCGCGCGACGGAGCTCCTGCGGATGATCAGCCCCATCAACCACGCCCGCACGCAGGAAAAAGCCGACCACTACAAAGTCGAGCCCTACGCGATTGCCGCCGACGTCTACAGCGTGCCGCCGCACGAGGGCCGCGGCGGGTGGACGTGGTACACCGGCTCGGCCGGCTGGACGTACCGCGTCACCGTCGAGTCCATCCTCGGCCTCCGCGTCGAAGCCGACGCGCTCGTGCTCGACCCGCGCATCCCGGCAGACTGGCCCGGCTTCTCGCTCCGCTACCGCGACGTGGACGGCACCGTCTTCGCCTTCGACGTCCGCAACCCGGACGGCGTCGAGCACGGCGTCGTGGCCGTGAGCGGCGCCGACGGCCGCGTCGAGCACCGCGCGGCACGCATCCCCCGGCTCAACGACGGGCAGACGCACGCGGTGACGGTCACGCTCGGGGCGTCCCCCTCCGCTGCCACGAACGGTGAGCGAGCCGTACGCAAGCCATCCGACTCGCCGGATGCGATCAAATCAGAGAAGTAGGCGTACCATTTCGGTGGGTCTTACCCTCTCTAAAACCCTTCTCCGTCTACATAATGGAAGAGCAATCCAAGAGGCCCCTCGTCATGATGAGGAAGGGCAAGATCGAGGAGATGGATCGGTCCTTCGACCTCGCCTTCTGGCAGGCCCAGGACGCTACCGCGCGGTTCGCCGCGGCCTGGGAGCTCGTCGTATTTGCCCACCGTTTCAAGGGAAAAGATGCCCGTCAGCTCCGACTTCAAAGAACTGTTGAGGCTCTTCAGCGACTTCCGGGTTGAGGCTTGATCGGCCGGTGGCAGAGCACGGCGGCGAGGCTCCCGCGCTACACCAAAGACCTCGACCTCTGGATCAGAGCCGACGCGGCGAACGCGGAGGCTGTCTACCGAGCCCTCTCGGATTTCGGAGCACCGCTGGAAGGATTGACTGCAGACGATTTTGCACACGAAGGGTATTTTTACCAGATGGGCGTGGCCCCAGTGCGCGTAGACCTCTTGATGTCGGTCACAGGACTTGACTTCGACGATGCGTGGCCTCGCCTTGTGGAGATCGACTTCGAGGGAACGCCGGCATTGTTCATCTCGCGGGACGACCTGATCACCTCGAAGCGTGCGCTGGGGCGTCCGCAGGACCTGATCGACGCAAAGCTTCTCGAACAGGCGAAGGGTGGCGACGAGGAAGAGAGTGCAGGATGAAGCAGGCGCAAGAAGGCCACCCATCAGCGATGCGTATGGCATTCACCTACGACGTATTCCTCAGTCATAGCTCGAAGGACAAAGACACCGTCCGCGAGATCGCCGAGCGGCTGCAGGCGGACGGGCTGCGGGTGTGGTTCGACGAGTGGGAAATCCGGCCCGGCGGCAACATCCCGGTGGCGATAGAACGTGGGCTGGAAGCGTCCCGGACGCTCGTACTGTCCATGTCCGCCTACGCCTTCGACTCCGACTGGGCGACGCTGGAGAGCCAGACGCACACGGTGACGGTCACGCTCGGGACCTCCCCTTCTGCCTCCACCAACGGTGAGCGATACGCGCGGGCCAAGACCTCCGAATCCTCAGAGCCAACATGACGGATTGCTGTGTGTTCAATCTCTGCCCGCTGTGTATTATGCGGACTCGTTCTGCATAGTACTTGGTTATCCCGCCATGATTGATCCCGCAAACTTGCACGGCAAACGCATTGCAATGATCGCCTGGGCCGAGAAAGCGGACGGAAGCGACGACGTTTCGGTGTTTGCTGGCACTGGCAATTGGGATGGTAAGGAGTTCGTACTGGTGCGTGAGCCATCCACTTCGTCCTTAGTTCTCGAACCGGAATGGCTTGAGCGAATGAAGCTGGTTCCCGACAACCTAAAGGACACGCTTTTGGGCGCGGAGTACCAATTCTCCGTATCTGTCGGCAATATCAAAGACGCCGACAACCCCGAGGACTTGATAAAGACCGGCCTGAAGTGGCCAACCGAGGAAGCGGGATAACCAACTGCTGCAGTTGACGAGCACGCGTGCGTTGAAAGTTTTCATCGAGCTGTGTGCGCTACTGCCCCGCACGCGGCTCGCAACTGAGCGGCAGGTCGTTCTGCCGCAACTGCGCCGAGCAACTTTGGAAGACGCCCTCGCGTCTATTCGATCCCGTCCGCTACCCTCTCCCGACGATGACAGACTGGAAAGAACGGATCACGTTTAACCCCCGGCAGTGCGGGGGACGCCCGTGCATTCGCGGGATGCGTATCCGCGTCACGGACGTGCTGGACCTGCTCGCATCGGGCCTTTCTTCCGAGCAGATCGTCGAGGAATTGCCTGATCTGGAACGCGAGGACGTGGAGGCCGCCGTGCGCTACGCGCGTAGCCGAGTGGACCATCCGGTGCTGGCAGCGTGACGCTCTGGCTCGACGCTCACCTCTCGCCCATTCTGGCCCGCTGGATCAGCACCGCGTATCCAGAGGTGACCGCGCTCGCCGTGCGTGATCTCGGATTGCGAGAGGCCGAGGATGCCGAGATCTTCGACGCGGCACGACGTGCGGACGCCGTGGTGATGACGAAGGACCGCGACTTCACCGAACTCCTCCTCCGGCGCGGCCCCCCACCGAAGGTGCTGTGGGTGACCGCGGGGAACACCTCGAACGCGCAGATGCAGCACATCCTGACGCGCACCCTGCCGGATGCCTTGCGGCTGCTGCGTCAGGGCGAGGCTCTCGTGGAGATCCGCTAGCCCGCTGCCGCCTCACGCTCAGTTGGTGAAGAGGCGCGGTCGGTCTTCTTCGATCTTCTCCACGTCGGTGTCGGCGAACCAGCCCTCGTCCACCGCTTCGGGCTCGCCGAGGTCGTTGGGGCGCGCATAGCCCTCGATGCCCGTCACCCAGATCAGGTTCTTGCTGACGCCGGGGGCGACTTCGGTGTTGGGCGAGAAGTCGCTGGCGGTGCCTTCGATGGAGCCGAGCAGGATGCCCTGCCGGTTGTAGAGGTGGACGCGCACGCGGTCGCCGTGCTTGATGGGGACGGGCATGGGAACGGGGGCTAGCGGACGGGGAAGTCGAAGTACGTCTCGGGGAAAGGTTCGCCGCGGAGCGTGTAGTGCCACCACTCTTTGGCGTAGTTGCGGAAGCCCGCCTGCATCATCGCCTCGCGCAGCCGTCGCCGGTTGGCGAGCGCCTCCTCGCCGACGTCCGGGTGCTCCGTGGCGGAGCGTGGGCTGAGGCAGTCGTAGGCGGTCCCCATGTCGAGCCCGGTCTCGGCGAAGCGCTCGGGCGCGGTACAGTCGCGAAGCGAGTCCGGGGCTGGGTACGGCGTCGGCGGCCCGGCCGGGAGCGGGATGGCCGTGAGATCGATGGTGCTGCCGCGGCTGTGGCCGGAGCGGCGGGCGATGTAGCCGCGCGCGAAGAGGTAGCGCTTCGGTTCGTCGGGGTAAAACGCCGTCTTCATCCGCTCGTCGTTGAGGTTGCCGGCCCACCTCGCGAAGTGGTCCACGGCGCGCTGCGGGCGGTAGCAGTCGTACACCTTCAGCCCGAGACCCTTCCGTTCGAGATCCGCCTGTGCCTTCGCGAGGGCATGGGCGGTACGCTCGGTAACGATACACGTCGGCTCCTCGTAGCCGTCGATGGGCTCGCCGACGAAGTTATACGGGCCGTGGTACCGCATCTCCTGTACGATGGTCGGGGCCACGTCGCGAAGGTGGACGAACCCGTCGGGCAGCGAGTCCGAGGGCGCGGGCTGCGCGCAGAGCGGCAGGGCCGTGAGCAGGACGAGCCAGCCCGTCGATCGGACGAAATAGAGCACGGAGCAGAGCGGTGGGTGGGTGGAGCGTGGGCTTCCCTACGCCTTCCCCGCCCCGATGTTTTCCGAGACAGGGCGAAGCTCGGATCCCGCCTTGTTAGAAAAACGTCATGGGATCGGCGGAACGTTTTACCGCCTCTCGTCCTATCTCCTCTCCCTTCTCTCCAGCATCTCTAGAGGTCTCCCCATGTGGTTTTCGAAGAAACAATCGCCTAGCTCGTGGAAAGGTGCCGTCGCCGGCCTCGTCGGCGGGCTCGCCGCGTCATTCGCGATGAACCAGTTCCACGCCGCGCTCAGCGCGATGAAAAGCGACGACTCCGACAGCGGCGACTCCGGCGGTGAGCCGGCGACGGTGAAGGCCGCTTCCGCCATCTCCGAAGGCGCGTTCGATCACACCCTGACGAAGAAAGAGAAAAAGGTCGCCGGCCCGGCCGTGCACTACTCCCTCGGCGGAGGCGTCGGCGCGATCTACGGCGCGGCGACGGAGTTCCTGCCGGAGGTTTCGCTCGGCGCTGGGCTTCCTTTCGGCGCCGCGTTCTGGCTCGTCGCCGACGAGGCGGCCGTCCCTGCCCTTGGCCTCTCGAAAGCGCCGACGGAATACCCGCCGTCCGTCCACCTCGAAGCGCTCGCCTCGCACCTCGTCTACGGGCTCACGACGGAGCTCGTCCGGCGCGGCGTGCGCAACCTGCTCCGCTGAAGCGCGTCGTGCCGACCACGTTCCACCCTCACCCGACCGTCGTTCCCCTATGTCTCGTAGCGCCAGCCAGCAGTCCGAAGCCCAGCTCTCCCGGCTTCAGGAGGCGACGTTTCAGTTCTTCGTCCAAGAAACGAACCCCGAGAACGGGCTCGTGCCGGACAACACCCGCGAAGGTGCGCACGCCAGCATCGCGGCGGTCGGGCTCGGGCTCGCGTGCTACGGCGTCGGCGTCGAACGCGGCTACATCAGCCGTAGCGATGCCGTCGAGCGCGTCCGCACGACGCTCCGGTTTTTCTGGGAGAGCGAGCAGAGCACGTCGCCGAGCGCCACCGGCTACAAGGGGTTCTTCTACCACTTCCTCTACATGGGCACCGGCCGCCGCGCCTGGACCTCCGAGCTCTCCACCATCGACACGGCGCTGCTGCTGGCCGGCGGACTGATAGCCGCCCAATACTTCGACCGCGACACGCCTGCCGAGCAGGAGATCCGCACCCTCGCCGACGCGCTCTACCGCCGCGCCGACTGGCAGTGGGCGCTCGACGGGAGCCTCGGCGTCTCGCACGGCTGGAAGCCTGAGAGCGGGTTTCTCAAAGCCCGCTGGCAGGGCTATAACGAGGCGCTGCTCCTCTACGTCCTCGCCCTCGGCTCGCCGACGCACCCCATCGAGGCGAAGCACTACGACTTCTGGCTCCAGAGCTACAAGTGGAAGACGATCTACGGCTACGAGCACGTCTTCGCCGGGCCGCTCTTCATCCACCAGCTCTCGCACGCCTGGATCGACTTCCGGGGGATTCAGGATGCCTACATGCGAGAGAAGGGGATCGACTACTTCGAGAACTCCCGCCGCGCGGCCTACGTCCAGCAGCAGTACGCCATCCGCAACCCGCGCGGGCGGCGCGGCTACGGCGCGTTCTGCTGGGGCGTCACCGCCTCCGACGGCCCCGGCCCCGCCGAGCGCGTGATCGACGGGGAGCCGACGACGTTCTACGACTACCGCGCCCGCGGCATCCCGTGGGGACCCGACGACGGGACGCTCGCGCCGTGGGCCGCCGTCGCCTCGCTCCCCTTCGCCCCGGAGATCGTGCTCCCCACCCTCCGGTACTTCGACGAGGAGATCCCCGAGATGACGAGCACGTACGGGTTCAAGTGCTCGTTCAACCCGACGTTTCCGGGTGGGAATCAGGGCGCGAACGGGTGGATCTCGCAGGGCTACTACGGCCTCGACCAGGGGCCGGTCGTGCTGATGATCGAGAACTACCACACCGGCCTCCCATGGCGTCTGATGCGGACGTGCCCGCCCGTCGTGCGCGGCCTCCAGCGCTGCGGCTTCACCGGCGGATGGCTCGCCGACGCGCACCCGCGCCGCACGGCCGACGCCGCGCCGTAGCCGTTGGGGTTTGCGGAGGCGAGCGGAGCATCGCGGACCTGCCTGCGTCTAACGCCAGACCGTGCGGAGGCACCCGCCGCGCACCACCTCCTCTTCCCGCCCCCTCTTCCGAGACGCCCCATGACGCTCATCAGCTTCCTCCTCCTGCTCCTCATCGCCGCCATCGCGGGCGCGGCCGGCCAGTCCCTCGCGGGCTACTCGCTCGGCGGCTGCCTCGCCTCCATCGTCGTCGGCTTCATCGGGGCCTACCTCGGGATGTGGATCGCGGGCCAGTTCGGGCTCCCGACGTTCTTCGTGCTCGACGTCGGCGGCGAGGCGTTCCCGGTGGTGTGGGCCGTGCTCGGCTCGGCCCTCTTCGCCTTCGTCGTCGGGCTCCTCACGCGCGGGCGCTACCGCTAGCGTCACGGTCGATGGCACGTGAGCCGCCACCGACCGTGGCCCCCTCCCTGTGTTGCCGGACACCTCTCCCCCGCAGGGGGCGAGAACGTGAAGGGGGACGCTGTGCTTGTCTTCACGTCACACTGAGCCACCCGCTTCCATCGCTCCTCACCCCTCCGTTTTTATGATCGACTTTCGCTGCGACCTCGCTCAACAGGGGACGCCGCTCCCGCACGTGTGGGAGACCTGCATCGGCAGCGGCCACGCCCCGCTCGGCCTCCGCGCCGACTGGCAGGCCCAGCTCGCGCGCTGCCGCGACGAGCTCGGCGTCCGCTACGTCCGCTTCCACGGCCTGCTCTCGGACGACATGTACACCCTCACCGAGCAGGAGGACGAACTCGTCTATTCGTTCTTCAACGCCGATCAGATCTTCGACTTCCTCGTCGGGATCGGGATGAAGCCGTTCGTCGAGCTGTCGTTCATGCCGAGGGCGCTGGCGTCGGGCAACGCGACGGTCTTCAGCTATGCCGGCAACATCACCCCGCCGGAGGACTACGAGAAATGGGCGACGCTGATCGAAACCATCGTCCGCCACTGGACCGAGCGCTACGGGCTGGAGGAGGTGCGCACGTGGTTCTTCGAGGTCTGGAACGAGCCCAACCTCCGCGCCTTCTGGTCCGGCTCGCAGGCGGACTACTTCGAGCTGTACCGCCACACCGCGAAGGCCGTCAAAAAGGTCGATGATGCGCTCCGCGTCGGCGGCCCCGCCACAGCCAAAAACGAGTGGATCGAGGAGACCGTCGCCTTCTGCGAGCGCGAAAAGCTCCCGCTCGACTTCGTCTCGACACACCACTACCCCACCGACGCCTTCGGCGAGCCCGGCGACGACACCGAGGAGCAGCTCGCCTCCGGGACGCGCGGCGTGCTCCGCGAGCAGGCGCAGGACGCCGTCCGCCGCGCCGCCGGCCGGCCGGTCTATTACACCGAGTGGAACACGTCGAGCAACCCGTTCTTCCACCGCCACGACACCCCCTACGCCGCCGCTTTCTTGATGAAAAGCTGGCTCGACATGGCTGGCCTCGTCGAGGGCTACAGCTACTGGACGTTCTCGGACATTTTCGAGGAGAACTACTTCTCGTCGGTCCCCTTCCACGGCGGCTTCGGGCTGCTGACGATCCACGGCATCGCCAAGCCGACGTACCGCGCCGCCGACCTCCTCCACCGCGCGGGCGACGTTCACTTGCTCGTGGACGGCCTCCACCCGACGGTGAACGCGTGGGTGACGCGCGCCGAGGACCGGCTCGTCGTGCTGCTGACGAACCACGCGCTGCCGAAGCACGACATCGCGGACGAGCGTGTCCGCTTCACACTCGTGAACGCGCCGAAGCCGAAGGCCGCCTTCGTCGAGCGGATCGACGCAGATCACGCGAACCCGCACCGACTGTGGGAGACGATGGGCGAGCCCGGCTACCTCAGCGCCGAGCAGGTAGACCAGCTCCACGGCGCCTCCGAACTCGTCCGCGAGCCCCATCCGTGGACCTTCGACGACGGCACGCTCACCGTCGAACTCGGCCTGCCTGCCCACGCCGTCGCCGCGCTCACCATCGAACTCTGACCCGCTCCGATGTCCCCTTTCTCGCGGACCTTTCGGCCCGTCCGCTCTGTCTAATCAGCCCCTCTCCTCTCGCTTCTCTCCCGCCTCTCTCATGCGATCAAAGAATGGAAAGCCCGAAGTCGTCGTCATCACCGGGGCTTCGGCCGGCGTGGGCCGCGCCACCGCCCAGGCATTCGCCCGCCACGGCGCGCACATCGGCCTGATCGCGCGCGGCGAGGCCGGGCTCGAAGCGGCCAAGACCGATGTCGAACGGCTCGGCGGGCGCGCCCTCGTCCTCCCCCTCGATGTCGCCGACGCCGACGCGGTCGAGGCCGCCGCCGAGTTCGTAGAGAACACGTTTGGCCCCATCGACGTGTGGGTCAACGACGCGATGGTCTCCGTCTTCTCGCCGTTCAAAGAGATGACGGCGAAGGAGTTCAAGCAAGTCACCGACGTGACCTACCTCGGCTTCGTCCACGGCACGATGGCGGCGCTGAAGCGGATGCTGCCACGCGACCGCGGCACCGTGGTGCAGGTCGGTAGCGCGCTCGCGTACCGGAGCATCCCCCTCCAGAGTGCCTACTGCGGCGCGAAGCACGCGATGGTCGGCTTCACCGACTCGATCCGCTGCGAGCTCGTCCACGACCGGAGCAACGTCCACATCACCGTCGTCCACATGCCGGCGCTGAACACGCCGCAGTTCGGGTGGGTCAAGAGTCGGCTGCCGTACGAGGCCCAGCCCGTCCCCCCGATCTACCAGCCCGAGATCGCCGCCGACGCGATCTACTTCGCCGCACACGAGCGGCGGCGCGAGGTGTGGGTCGGCGCGCCCACGTGGCAGGCCATCGTCGCGCAGAAGTTCATCCCCGGCCTGCTCGACCTCTACCTCGGCAAGACCGGCTATAAAGGCCAGCAGACCGACGAGCCGCGCGACCCCGACGAGCCGAACAACGTCTTCCATCCCCTCGACGACGACCGGGACTACGGGGCGCACGGCACGTTCGACCGCCGCGCTCGCTCGGATAGCCCCGCCCTGTGGGCTAGCAAACATCGCAATTGGATCGCGGCCGGTGTCGGTACCGTCGCCGCTGTCGCTCTCGGACTCTTTAACGTGAGGTCATCATGAACGCCATCGCCCCGCTCGCTCACCTCTCTCCCCTCTCGCCGAAGCGGCTCAGCCGTGCCCTGCGCACCGGCGCGAGCGACGCACTAAAACGGCGGCGCAGCGTCCTCGCCCTCTCGCTCACCGCCGCCGGCTCGATGGGGCTCATCTCGCTCTACCAGCTCGGCGTGATCGACCACCTGCCCGAGCCCCCGCTCCCGCTCCTCGACGCGGACAAGGTGGACGCCTCGGCCGAGGCCTACCGCTACTTCTCGACGCCCGACGGCGTGCTCGGCCTCGCCTCGTACGCGGCGACGGCCGTGCTCGCCTCGATGGGCGGGCCGGACCGAGCGACGACGATGCCGTGGCTCCCTATCCTCGCCGCCGTGAAAACCGGCGCGGATGCAGCGCAGGCGGCGAAGCTCACCGTGGACCAGTGGACCGAGCACCGGGCGTTCTGCTCGTGGTGCCTGCTCGCCGCGGCGGCCACGTTCGCGACGGTGCCGCTCGTGATCCCCGAGGCCCGCGAGGCGCTCCGCCGCCTTCGCGACGGATGACCCCGGCGCAGCGGCTCAGTTGAGAGCCCAGATCGAGAGGTTCAGGAGGGTGGCGAAACCGACCCACAGGAGGTAGGGGACGAGCAGCCAGCCCGCCGTGCGCGAGACGCGAAAGAACGCGCGCACCGTGAGCGCCAGCACCCCGAGCAGCAGTACGATCACCACGGCCCCACCGACGATCGACTCGACCCCGAAAAACACCGGCGTCCACGCTCCGTTCAGCACGAGCTGCGCCGCGAACAGGCCGAGCGCGGCGCGGACCTCGCGGCGCTGCGTTCCCTGCCGCCACACGAGGTAGGCCGCCACGCCCATCAGCGCGTAGAGCACCGTCCATACCGGCCCGAACAGCCAGCCCGGCGGGTTGAACGGCGGCTTGTCCAGCGCCCCGTACCACGACGACTCCGCCGTCGCCGTCGTCAGCGCCCCGATGATGCCGACGAGCTCGCAGCCGACAACGAACAGCGCGGCAGTGCCGGCCTGCTTCCAGCGAGACTCGTTGCGGTGTGCGGAGGTCGTCATCGCTCGATCCCCTCTTCCGAACCGGCGACGAAGTCTTCGCGTGCGAAGGCCGGGTCGGGGTAGGAATAGAACCCCTCGCCGGTCTTCACGCCGAGCCGGCCCCGGTCCACGAAGTGCTCTTTGAGGAAGGCCGCGTTCCGCTTCATCTCCGGCCGGCCGGACTGCTCGGCCCAGAAGTGCGTGATCTTCCACACCGTGTCGATCCCGATGAGGTCCATCATCGCGAGCGGTCCGCTCCGCATCCCCGTGATCCCCATCCACGCGCGGTCCACGTTCTCCGGCTCCGTCACGCCGCCCGCCACGAGCGACTGCGCCGCGCCGAGGAGCGCCACGAGCATCGTGTTGAACACGTACCCGCTGTGCTCCCGTTCGAGCACGATGGGCACCTGCCCGATCCGCCGCGCGAACGCCTCGGCGAGGGCTACGGCGGCGGGGCTCGTGCCCGGATGCGGCATCACGTCTACGACGTTCGAGGTCCACACGTCCGGGTGGAAGTGGAGCGCGACGAGCTGCGCCGGCCGACCGCTCACCTTGGCGAACATCGAGGGCAGCAGCGTCGAGGTGTTGGTGGTGAAGAGGGTGCGCGGCGGGCAGAGCCGGTCGAGCTCGGCGAAGAGGCGGCCTTTGAGAGCCGGGTCCTCGGGCACGGACTCGCTCACGAGGTCGGCGTCGAGGGCGGCGCCTTCGAGGTCCGTCGTCGGGGTGATCCGGGCGAGCACGGCGGCGGGGTCGGGGAGCACACCGTGGGCGGCGAGGCGCTCGGTGTAGCCCCGGATGCGGGTCATCGCGCGGGCGAGCGTCGCGTCGTCGAGGTCGTAGAGGGCGACGTCGTAGCCGTAGCGCGCCGCTTGGAGGCCGATCTGCTGACCCATCGTTCCGGCCCCGGCGACGAGCACGGTGCGGATGTCGTCGATCGTCATGGCGAAGGATTGAGTGGGAAGGGGATAAACGCCAGCATCGTCTCGGGGTATTTGTCGGTGGCGATGAGGAAGCCCAAGGTGTCGAGCCGGGCAACGCCTTCCCAGTTGCGCGGGCGCGTCGCGTCGAGCAGTTCGAGTTGGATCGGCGCGCGATCCGTCCGGACGATCCGCGTCCCCTCCAGCTTGAACTCGACGAGCCGTTCCACCGTCGCCTCGCGCCGGTGCGTCGGCCCGACGCCGAACTCCGCTTTCAGCGAGTCCGGGCCGGGGCGGAGGAGGGCGTTGTCGCCGGGATAGAAGTAATTCACGGCCCAGAAGCGCCCGGCGGAGTCGAGCCCGGTGGCGTCGGTGAGCCGGTACTCGATGGTCGGCACGCGGAGCGAGTCGAGGAAGCCGAGGGCGTAGTCGAAGCGGTACGCCTCCGGCACCGGGTTGACGGCGGCCCCGTTCGCCTCCTGCAGGGCGATCACGCCGTCGGATGTGGTGAGCAGCGTCTCGTACGACAGGTTGCTGAGCCGCGCCCGCACCGGCAGCGGCGTCACCGTCTCCGCGTCGAGACGGATCGTATCGCCCGGCTGCACCGTGCCCCCGGCGAGGTAGCCCTGCATCGCGCTGACCTCCTCCGACTCGATGAGCACGAACACCCGGTCTCCCCGAAAGGCAATGGCCTCGTACCCGTCGAACCCGGCCACCTTCTCGGCTACGCCGGGCGCTTCGAAGCGGAGGGCCCGCGGACGCAGCGCCCCGTCGCGCGGCCCAGCGAGGAACGCGAGCAGGTCGGCCTTCGCGAGGGCGAAGAGCGCGCCCTCATCTTTCAGCTCCCCCCTCACGTTCACCGAGTCCACGTGGGTAGAGAAACGGCCGGGGTACTGCGGCAGCAGGATGAGGTCGTCGCCGTACCACGCGAGACCGGAGATCTCGGCGTCGCGGCTCGCGAGCGGGCCGGACAGCGGGATCGGTTGGGCGGGCTCCTCCAGCGGTGCCGGCGACGTCTCGTCGCTCAGCCCTACGGTAGCAGCCGGCACGGGCGACGCCGCGTCCTTGCGGCACGCCGCAAGCAGGAGGAGGGGGCAGAGCAGGAGGGCGAGCCGGAAGCGCATGGGGGTCCGTCAGCGAGGTGAGGCTTTAAAACCACAGGCAGCGCGCAGATCCCGCCCTGCCGGAATAGAGCAGCCCGGCGCGGGTCTGGATAGCTACTGTCGCGGTCAGTTCCTCGTAAGCCGTCGCCGACCATGCCCCCTCTCTGCCTTGCCGGGCATCTCTCCCCCGGTGGGGGCGAGAACGTAAAAAAGCGTCGCGGCTCGTTATCACGCTTCCGTTCCAGATCACGTCCCCTCGCCCCAGCGGGGAGAGGGACAGGGTGAGGGGGAGCCCACGAGCAACCGATCGTCACACGAACGCGTCTCCCGGCCCCTCCGCACGAGCGGAGCTAACTTCAGCGCTCCCGCGTATGGATCGTACATCGTCCCCCGACCGCTATGCCTCGTCCGCTATGCTTCGTTCTTCTGCTGCTGTTCGCGTCCGCCGCCGCGGCCCAACCCGAGCAGGTCGTCCTGTTCCCCGGCCAGATGGGGGCGGAGCTCCGCGCCTCCCTCGTGGCGGACTACAAACCGTCGAGCGTGCCGTCCGAGGCGACGGGCAAGGACCGGATGTACGACACGATCTGGCGGACGGCGGTGGACGGCGTGGACGGCGTCGTCGGCGTCTACACCGGGTTCTTCGTGCCGTTCGACTGCGTGCCGAACTGCGACCCGAGCCAGGACGTGTTCAACCAGCCGAACGAGAACACGCAGGGGATCAACCAGGAGCATATCTGGCCGCGCGCCGAGGGCGTAGACGGGACGCAGGCCGAGCGCGACCTCCACCACCTCGCCCCGACGTTCGTCCGCGCCAACAGCGACCGCGGCAACCTCCCCTTCGCCGAGATCGTCGACGCGCAGACCGACGACTGGTACGTCGACAACACGGTGACGAGCACGATCCCGACGGCCGACATCGACGCCTACAGCGAGCGCGACCGGAACATCGCTTTCGAGCCGCGCGAGGACTTCAAAGGCGACGCGGCCCGCTCGATGTTCTACGTCGCCACGATGTACGCGGACCTCGTGAACCTGGCCTTCTTCGACCAGCAGGTAGAGACCCTTTTGCTCTGGCAGAACCTCGATCCTACCGACGACGACGAATACGCCCGGACGTTCGTTATCACCGGCTTCGAGGACGACAAGCCGAACCCGTTCGTGCTCGACTCGACGCTCGCCCACCGCGCCTTCTCCCCACAGACGCTCAGCGCCGAATCCGACCCGCTCGCCGACGGCTTCGCGCTCTCGTCTGCCTACCCCAACCCGTTCGCCACGACGACGACGTTCACCCTCCGCATCGTCACGCCGCAACCCGTTCGCGTCGAAGTATTCGACCTGCTCGGCCGCCGCATCGCCGTCCTCCACGACGGCCTCGTGCCGGCCGACGCGCCGCTCCGGCTGACGTTCGACGCCGCCGGGCTGTCGGCCGGGCTCTACGTCTACCGCGCCACCGGCGAGACCTTCCGCGCCACCCGCCGCGTCATGCTCGTGCGGTGAAGCGGCGCATGGTAGAGAGCTCCTCAATCATCACGATTTCCAATTACGAGATAGTGCTGGAAAACGTGGAGTGAGCCCTTGCTCCTTTGAACCTCAAAAACTGGCGCATCCCATATCTCATCTCTGAGCGGCTCTTCTTTTTTCCCCCTTCGCTTGCTGAAAATGCTGTACGATTCTTGACCAGAAGACGATTCAACGGCTGTAACGGTAGTCTCTATTTCCTTGTACTCGACAGCAGCCACTCCGACTTTTGCATCTCCATAGGTATAAGGGGCGAAATTGTAGACTGACTCTTCAGAATCCACACTAAAGTGTATCTCTACTCCTCGCAACGGCACCGCATCTTCCAATGTCGCTCCAACTAGAAATCCAGTCTCGACAGGTACGGTGTAGCATGCGTTATTACCCGGATTGCCCTTGAAAGCACAAGTCGCTGGATCAAGCACCTCTATCAGTAACTCACCAATGTGTTCACCGAGCTGACCTGTTGCTAGGGATTTAAAGACGAACTGATGAAAGTCTCCAGTAATCATTCCGTCTCTGTATAGCTGGATAGAAAATGGCTCATCTGCTGGTACGAGGATATTGAGATCAGTGATAGGGCCAACGTCTCGAACAATAAATTGCACCTGGGTAACGTGTACATGAACTGGGACACTCGTTGCCTCTTCCCAGTTTGATTCAAAGGCATCTTCAAGAGAATATGTATCAATACCAGACTCTCTTGCCGCTTCAAGAGTCGTCTCCCAGAAGCCGGCTCGTGCCACTGCAATCACCTTGTCAACAGGTAGGTATCGATACTTGCCAACAAGCTGGTCGATCCACCCCGTATCCGCCTTCCTCTTGTGGTCGCGGCACTCTACTGCAATTGATATTGGATGCTCACCGACCTTGTACTCAATTAAAATGTCGGCTTCGCGTTCGGCACCATTCCTAGAGTCGATTAGCAACTTTGACTCAGTCACGACAGCATCACGAGGAGCAAGTTGATGTTCTATTAGCTTTATCAACCGCTGGAAGTCATTCGATCTCTTCGGCATTTCTCAAGCCCATATATCCGCTGTTGTAATGAACAGCCGTTCCACCTCTTCACAAAGCAGCATATCTGTTTTAAGATAACCACCGCCTTCCATTCTATTCCTTGCACTCACCGCCGCAACCACGTCTCGAAGCGGTAGCCGTCGTTTCGAAGGGCGGAGCCTCCCGGTGGATGCGGCGTACCATGCGCTCCCCGTCTCCAACCGTCCCGCTGCCGCCATGAAGCTGACTGCCGTATTCCAGAAGGTGCCCGAGGGCTACATCGCGTTCGTCGAAGAGCTTCCCGGAGCGAACACGCAGGGGGCCACGCTGGACGAAGCACGCGAGAACCTCCGGGAAGCGGTCGAACTCGTGCTTGAAGCGAACCGGTCGCTGGCCGAGGAGGAGTTGGAGGGGCAGGACGTACTCCGCGAACCGATGGACGTGGGGGCCGCGTGAAGCGGCGCGACCTCGTTCGCCACATCGAACAGCACGGCTGCGTGTTTCTCCGCGAGGGCGGGCGGCACACCATCTACGTGAATCGGGCGGCCCGGAAAACGTCGGCGGTCCCTCGCCACCGCGAGGTCAACGAACAGCTAGCCCGGAAAATCTGCAAGGACCTCGGCGTGCCCTCGCCGTAAGGAAGCCGGTGGCAACGCCGCCGCGTGGGCTATCCGTCCTCCGCCTTCCGCACCCACGTCTCGAAGCGGTAGCCATCGTGCGGCTCGCGGCTCGCCAGCTCGAAGTCAGTGCCGAGCAGGTGCTCGAAGGGCGGGAAGAAGGTGTCGCCGGTGTAGTCGCCTTCGACGAAGGTGAGTTCGAGTCGGTCGGCGAGGGGGAGCGTCTGCTCGTAGATCGTCGCGCCGCCGCCGATGGAGATCTGCTCGCGGTCGGCGAAGGCGTCGAGGGCGTCGCCGAGTGAGGCATAGACGTGGATGCCGGGGTGGTCGACGTGGACGGGATGGCGCGTGAGGACGACGTTCTCGCGCCCCGGCAGCGGCCGTCCGAACTGGTGCAGCACCGACTCGAACGTCCGCCGCCCCATCACGAGCGGGTGGCCGAGCGTGAGCCGCTTGAAGTGCTGCAAGTCCTCGGGGATATGCCACGGCAGGTCTTTCCCGTCGCCGATCACCCGGTTCTTCTCCGCCACCGCCGCGACGATCACGATCTCCGGCTTCGCGCGTGCCATCGGCATTACACCGCGACCTCGAACCGGATCGGGTCGTGATGCCGGTAGCCGTCGAGCCGGAAGTCTTCGAAGGCCAGCTCGTCGAGCGGCTTGTCCGTAATCTCCAGCGTCGGCAAGTCGAACGGCTCGCGGTCGAGTTGGGCGCGCAGGCCGTCGATGTGGTTGACGTAAACATGGGCGTCGACGAGCGTGTGGGCGAATACGCCGGGCTCCATCCCGACCTGCTGCGCGATGGCCTGCGTGAGGAGGGCGTAGCAGGCGAGGTTGAACGGGACGCCGAGTGCGAGGTCGGCCGAGCGTTGCGTGAGGTGGCAGTTCAGCCGTTGCTGCCCGTCCTCGGATTCCTGCACGTTGAGTACCCACGTGAAGTGGCACGGCGGCAGCTTGCTCACGGCCGCGTTCGCCGGGTGCCACGCGCTGACGACGAGCCGCCGCGAAGTCGGATTCCGCCGCAGCTCGTCGATCACGTAGCCGACCTGATCGAACCAGAGTGAGCCGTCGGCCTCGCGGTGGACGTGGGGGTGGTCCGGCCCGGCGAACACCTCGCCTTCGAGCGCGGCACCGGCGGCCGGGATCGGGAAGCGCCGCCAGAACCGGCCGTACGCGGTTTCGAGCCGTCCCTCGTCGTCGGCCCACGCGTCCCAGATTTTGGTGTGCCGACGGAGGTCGCGGATGTGGGGCGCGCCGGAGAGGTACCACAGCACCTCGCGCAGCATCGAGTCGAAGTAGACCTTCTTCGTCGTCAGCAGCGGGTAGCCGTCGGCGAGGTCGACTTTATAGGACTCGGCGAAGGACGAGATCGTGTCGACGCCGGTGCGGTTGCGCTTGCGCGTGCCGGTGTCGAGCACGCGGCGGACGACGTCGAGGTAGGCACGGTCGGCGGAGACGGGGCGGTCGAGGAGGTACATCGGCGGTGAGCGCGGGAGCGGCGGGCGGTGGCCGGAGATTACGGACGGGGTCGGCGCGGCGCAACCCGGAACGTGGCGGGAACGGCGAGGGTAGAGGCAGCGCGGTATACCCCCGCCTCCCCATTCCCACTCCTGATTCAGAAATCCCAAACCGATGGATCCCGGCCTTCACGTCAAGCAAGCGCTCAACCACCTCAACAAAGTGCTCGCGTACTATCCGTACGTGCAGGAGGGCGGGACGGCCACGGTCGCGCTCACACCTGAGGACTGGCAGGTCGTCGCCGACGCGATGTTCCGGATGAGCACGCCCCCGGAGGTCTTCCCCGACGAGATCGAGGACTACACGCTGACGGAAGACCAGCGCGCCATCCGCCTCCGCACCGCTGACTGCCTCATCGTCGTCGAGATGGGATGAGGAGGTTATCGGTGCGAGGTTGTGGGTTGGAGATGAGTAACCCACGCCTCCCGACCCCAAACCTCAGTTTGCTGCCGCGCGGAGGTGGAACAGGGGGATCTGCGCACGGAAGCGCGAGCCGTTCGGACGCTGCATGAGATAGGTCCCCTCCATCGTCCCCTCCATCGTCTCCAGCACGCAGAACGAGTTGTAGGTGTGCCGGACACCGGGCGCGAGTACGGGCTGCTGCCCCACGATGCCCTCGCCCTCGACCTCCACCGTGCGTCCGTCGCCGTGGCGGATCACCCAGTGGCGCCGTAGCAACTGGACCTCCGCGTACCCGTGGTTCTCGATCTCGACGAAGTAGGCGAACACGAACCGGCTGGCGAAGACGTCGGACTGATCGTCCAGATAGACCGGCTGGACCGAGACGGTGAGCTGCTGCGTGGTGGCTTCGTAGTGAGGCATGGCCGAGGTTCCCTTATCGGATCGTGCTGTACACGCTGCGGGCGTGCTCAGCCACCTCAACCACAGCGCGGACGCGGTGCTCGCAGACGGGGGCGTTCCAGACGCCGCCCTCCTTGAACGCGCTCCCGACGATGAACCCATCGGCGAGATCGACGAAGCGCTCGAAGTTCTCGACCGTGACGCCGCTGCCGACGAGGATCGGGAGCGGCGTGGCTTCGCGGACGGCTGCCAGGTCATCGAAGTCCGGCTCCTGCCCCGTCCGTATCCCGGTGACGACGACGCCGTCGGCGCCGTGGAGCGCCATGAGGTGCGCCATCTCGTCGATAGGGATGTCGCCGGTCCACGTGTGGGCGGCGTGCTTCTTCTTCACGTCGGCGAAGACGGGGACGCTGTGCGCACCGATGGCCTTCCGGTAGCGGAGGACCGAGCCGGCGCAGGCCTCGGCGATGCCCTTGTCCGAGACGTGGGCGTAGGTCCAGCCTTCGGCCCGGATGAAGTCGCACTGCGCGGCGAGGGCGACGGCGAGGGCCGTCTTGTTCGCCTGGAAGAGCACTTGAATCCCGACGGGGAGCTGCCCCGCCTGCCGCTTGACGCAGACGGCGACGCGGGTCATGAACGCCGCCACCTCCGGCCCCTGCTCGCGCTCGTGGACGCACGGGAAGTCGTGCATGTTCTCCAGCACGAGGCCGTCCACGCCGAGGTCGGCGTACAGTTTGGCTTCGGTGACGGCGCGCTCGACGGCGGACTCGACGGAGCGGTATCCGGGCGCACTCGGGGAGGGTCCGGTGTGGACCATCGCGAGGATGGGCTTCGGTTTACGGAAGATCCGACTCATCGTCTCCAGCATCGGTCGCGCCTCTCAGATCGGAAGGGGGTGCATGTGCATAGCGTGGAAGTCCGTCTCGTGCCTTAGGTTCAGGTGCAACCCTAGCGGGGAATGCGCTGTTCCGTGGATTCCACCGGCCCGCTCTCGGAGTTTCCCGGTGGAGGGGGTCGCATCGCCGAATCTCCCCGCACCCGAAGGCGTACACCCACGAGTCCCGCGCGATGCGCGCACCGCCGGGTTAGACCCGATCCGCCCGTCACGAGCCGCCCGTCCCGGCATGCCCATGCTCCCTCCCGACTCGCCCCCCGCCGACCGCACGCCCACGAAGTCGCTCCGCGAGGTCACCGTTCTCTTCGCGGGCGACTCCGGCGACGGCATGCAGCTCACCGGCGGTCAGTTCATGCTCGCCACCGCGCGGGCCCGGAACGACCTCGCCACCCTCCCCGACTTCCCCGCCGAGATCCGCGCCCCCGCCGGCACCACCTACGGCGTCTCCGGCTTCCAGCTCCACTTCGGCGCGACCGCGATATCGACGCCGGGCGACGAGGTGGACCTCCTCGTGGCGATGAACCCCGCCGCGCTCAAAGTCAACCTCCGCCACGTCCGCGAGGGCGGGGCCGTGCTCGTCAACCTCAACGCGTTCGAGGACCGTGGGCTCGAGCTCGCCGGCTACACCTCGAACCCGCTGGAAGACGGGACGCTCGAAGGCTACGAGGTCTTCCCCGTCGAGCTGACGCGGCTCACGCGCGAAGCCCTCGCCGACACCGAGCTCTCGACGAAGCAGATCGACCAATCGAAGAACATGTTCGCGCTCGGGCTCGCGCTGTGGCTCTACACCCGGCCGCTGGAGCCCACCACCGAGTGGATCGAGGCGAAGTTCGCCGACGAACCCGACATCCTCGAAGCGAACCGGCGCGTGCTGATGAAGGGGTACCACTTCGGCGACACGACCGAGGTGTTCGCCTCGCGCTACGAAGTCGCCCCGGCGAGCCTGCCGCCCGGCCTCTACCGAGGCATCCGTGGGAACGAAGCGCTCGCGCTCGGGCTCGTGACCGCCGCCGTGCGGAGCGGGCTCGAAATCCTCTACGGCTCGTACCCGATCACCCCGGCCTCGGACCTCCTCCACGCACTCTCGAAGCACAAGAACTTCGGCATCCTCACCGTCCAGGCCGAGGACGAGATCGCCGCCGTCGGCGCGGCGCTCGGGGCGAGCTTCGCCGGGCGGCTCGGCGTGACGGCGACGAGTGGGCCGGGCCTCGCGCTCAAGACCGAGTTCATCGGCCTCGGCATCATCACCGAGCTTCCGCTCGTCGTCGTGGACGTGCAGCGCGCCGGGCCGAGCACGGGGATGCCGACGAAGACCGAGCAGAGCGACCTCCTCTTCGCGCTCTACGGCCGCAACGGCGATGCCCCGCTCCCGGTCCTCGCTGCGAGTACGCCGGGCGACTGCTACGAGGTGGCCTACGAGGCGTGCCGGATCGCCGTCAAATACATGACGCCCGTCCTCCTCCTCTCGGACGGCTACCTCGGCAACGGCGCCGAGCCGTGGCGCGTCCCCGACCCCGACACCCTCCCCGCCTTCCCCGTCCGCTTCGCTACCGAGACGAACCGCGACGGCGAGTTCCTCCTGTACCTCCGCGACGAGGCGACGCTCGCCCGGCCGTGGGCCAAGCCGGGCACGCCGGAGCTCGAACACCGCCTCGGCGGGCTGGAGAAGGACCGCGAGACGGGCGGCGTCTCGTACGACCCCGAGAACCACGAGGCGATGACGAAGCTGCGCGCGGCGAAGGTCGAGCGCGTGACGCAGGAGATCCCGCCGACCGAAGTTCTCGGCGATGCCGAGGGCGACGTGCTCGTCGTCGGCTGGGGCTCGACACGGGGCTCCATCGAGGCGGCCGTGGACGTGGCCCGCGCCGAGGGGCTGAAAGTCGGCCGCGTCCACCTTCGCTGGCTCAGCCCGCTCCCGCCGGACCTCGGCGAGGTCTTCGACCGCTTCGAGCACCTCCTCGTGCCGGAGCTGAACAACGGCCAGCTCGTCCACGTCCTCCGCGACCGCTTCCTCCGCCCCGTCGAGTCGCTCGCCAAAATCCAGGGCCTCCCGTTCAAGGCCAGCGAGATCACCGCCCGCATCCGCCGGATGATCGCCGCCTCCAATTAATTCCTGTAGGGGCGGGTTTTAAACCCGCCCCCACCTCCAGAATCATGGCAGACGACAAGAAAAAGCCAACGCTGCCCGGCACCAAAAAGCCGACGCTGCCGCCCGGCGCGAAGAAGGCGGCTGGCCCGCCAGGCGTGAAGCCAGCCGGCCCGCCCAAAAAAGCGACGCTGCCGGAGGGGACGAGAAAGCTCACGCTCCCGCCGAAACCCGGCGGACCGAAGCGGCCTCCCGCGACCAAGCCGGCGCGTCCGCCCGGCCGCCTCGTGACGCCCCCGCCCGCCGGCGGCGACGGAGCCCCGGCCGAGGGATTCACGCGGAAGGACTTCGCCTCCGATGCCGACGTGCGCTGGTGCCCCGGCTGCGGCGACTACGCCGTGCTCGCCGCCGTGCAGCGCGTCCTCCCCGAGCTTACCGAGAAGAAAGAGAATACCGTGTTCATCAGCGGGATCGGCTGCTCCAGCCGCTTCCCGTACTACATGAACACCTACGGCGTCCACTCCATCCACGGCCGCGCGCCGACGGTCGCGACGGGCCTCAAGTGCGCGAATCCCGACCTCGACGTGTGGCTCATCACCGGCGACGGCGACGCGCTCTCGATCGGCGGCAACCATCTTATCCACCTGCTCCGGCGGAACCTCGACCTGCAGGTGCTCCTCTTCAACAACCAGATCTACGGCCTCACGAAGGGGCAGTACAGCCCGACGAGCGAACCGGGCAAGATCACGAAGTCGTCGCCGTACGGCTCGCTCGACCACCCGTTCAACCCCGCCGCCCTCGCCCTCGGGGCCGACGCCTCGTTCGTCGCCCGCACGCTCGACCGCGACCCGAAGCATATGCAGGAGATGCTCCGCGCCGCCCACGGCCACCGCGGCACCGGCTTCGTCGAAGTCTACCAGAACTGCAACATCTTCAACGACGGGGCCTTCTTCCGCTACACCGAGCGCGATTCGAAGCCGCACACGACGCTCTTCGTCGAGCACGGCCAGCCGCTCATCTACGACGAGGGCACGAAGGGCCTCCGGCTCGACGGGCTCAAGCTCGTCGGCGTAGACCTCACGAACGGGCAATGGTCCGCCGACGATTGCCTTGTCTATGACGAGACGGACCGGACGCTCGCCGGCCTCGTCGGGCGCATCTTCTGGCAGGACGATTTGCCGCAGCCGTTCGGCGTGTTCTACCGTGAGGAGCGGCCGACGTACGAGCGGCTCCTCCGCGAGCAGCAGGCGGCCGTCACCGCGAAGCGCGGCACCGGCGATCTGACCACCCTCCTCCGCTCCGGCGAGACGTGGACCATCGAGTAGCCCTAAGAAACTGTTTGGGGAAACGGCTCCGGGCTGCGCGAGGCCGCTGAACCCGCTCGCGGCGTTGCGTTCGTCGCCCGATGCTATGGCATCGAGCTCCTCACGCGCCTGGCGAATCGGCTCCATCGATTCTCGCTCGCGCT
>JBBSMX010000036.1:0-31729 GCA_038232935.1 Rhodothermales bacterium
AAGATGGCCGTGGTGGGGGCCTCGATGCGGAAGTTGCTGCATATCTGCTTGCATATCTGCTATGGGGTGCTCACGAGCGGGCGACCGTTTGATGCTTCGCTGCATCCCGCCTCTTGACTTTCTCCATCACAGCATCTCTTAACCCTTCACCCTTTAATCAGTAGCTCTCATCGGAGGTGGGGAACGTTCCCTCGCGCACGTCCTCGATATACGCCGCGACGGCGTCGTGGGCGATGTCGGCGAGGTCGGAGTAGCGGCGGACGAAGCGGGGATGGAAGTCCTTCGTCAGCCCGAGCATGTCGTGGGTGACGAGGACCTGCCCGCTGCACGCCGGCCCGGCCCCGATCCCGATCGTGGGGATGGAGACCGACTCCGTGACCTCGGCGGCGAGGGCGGCGGGGATCTTTTCGAGGACGATACCGAAGCAGCCGGCTTCCTCCAACAGCTTCGCGTCGCGGCGAACCTGGTCCGCCTCTTCCTCTTCGCGGGCGCGGACGCGGTACGTCCCAAACTTGTAGATGCTCTGCGGCGTGAGGCCGAGATGGCCCATGACCGGGATCCCTGCCGAGAGGATGCGCTCGACGGCTTCGAGCGCGACGGCCCCCCCTTCGAGCTTGACGGCGTGCGCGCCCGTCTCCTTCATCACGCGGATCGCCGAGACGAGCGCCTCCTTCGAATTGCCCTGGTAGGTCCCGAACGGGAGGTCCACAACGACGAGCGCCCGCGCCACGCCGCGCACGACGCATTGCGCATGGTAGATCATGTGTTCGAGCGTGATCGGCAGTGTCGTCTCGTTCCCGGCCATCACGTTCGAAGCCGAGTCCCCGACGAGAAGCACGTCAATGCCGGCACCGTCGAGGATGCGGGCGCTCGTGAAGTCGTAGGCCGTCAGCATGGCGATGCGCGTGCCGGCGCGGCGCATCTCGTGCAACGTCTGCGTGGTGACCCGCTTGGTGCGGTCTTCGAGCGTGGTGACGGAGGCGAGTTGGGTGCTCATCGGTTCAGAGGACGGAAGACGGAAGACGGAAGACGGAAGACGGAAAGGTAGGACAGCCTTCCCCAACTATCCTCCGACTTTTGCCCGCCGTCTCCGAACGAAAAAGGCCCCTGCCGTTGCCGGCAGAGGCCCTGAGCGATGCTGTTCGCCGAGGTCAGTTCCCGCCCGAGCTCTGCGTCATGCTGATGCCGAGCTTGCTCATCACCTCAGCCGTGACGTCGACGGTCTGCGTCTCGCTGGCGAAGAGGATGACGGGCTCGGTCGAGACGCGGCTCGACAGGACGAGGGTGAGCCCACGAGCCTTGGCGACTTCGTCGATGGCCGATTGGAGCTGCTCGAGGAGCGGCTGGAGGAGTTCGTTCTGCCGGGTGTCGAGCGCCTTGAGGCGGCGCTGCTGGTCCTGCTGGAGATCGGTCTGGAGCTGGACGATCTCCTGCTCCCGCGTCTGCCGGGCCTCGGGCGAGAGCACCCCGCTCTGGTCCTGATACGCGGCGAACTTCTCCTGGATGTCCTGCTCCTTCGCGGCGAGCTCTTTCTGATCGTTCTGCGCCTGCGTCTGGAGCTGCTGCTGGAGGTTGCGGTACTCCGGCATCTGCACGATGATCAGCTCGTAGTCGGTGTAGCCGATCTTAGGCGTGGTCTGGGCCTGGACCTCGGGGGCCACAGCGAAAGCGGCAACAAAAAGCACGGCGAGGGCCGCGGTAAAAGCAAGTCGGTTGAGCACGGTCATGGGGTCGTTGTGATGGTGAGGGTAGAGACGCCCCGGCGGGACGCCTATACGGGTACGGAGAGCGGTCAGCCCCCGGCGCGGGAATCGATCCCGAGTTCCTCTAGGACGAGGTCCGAGATGTCGAGTTGAGGCCGGGCGTAGAGGAAGAGGAAGTCCCCGCTCTTGTCGAATACGTAGTCGTAGTCTTCGGATTGCGCCACCTCTTCGATGGCGGCGAGAACGCGCTCCTGCACGGGCCGCATCTGACGTTGCTGCTCGCGGAAGAGCTCCCCTTCCGGGCCGAAGCGCTGCGTCCGCTTGGCGGCGAGCTCCTGCTCCTTCGCCGCGATCTCCGCCCGCTTGCGCTCGCGTTCCGTCTCGGTGAAAAGCAACTCCCGCGCCTCGAAGTCCCTGGCGAGCGCGTCGGCCTCCCGCTGGAGCTCGTCCAGTTCGGTCTGCCACTGCTGCGCGAGCCGGTCCAGATTCGCCTGTACGGTACGATACTCCGTGATTTGCTGGAGCACCGCCTCGGAGTCGATGTACGCGATGCGCTGCTGGGCCGCCACCGGGGCAGCCGCGAGCAGCGTCAGCAGCAGGATCGAACACAGGCGCATGGTGTGGTGGTTTCTGGTTTCTGGTGTCTTATTTCCGGTACGGTCGCGCTCGCCCAAGATAGAGACGAGGGACGCGCAACCGACGACTCGGTCATCCACCGCCGAGCGAGAACTGGAAGCGCCAGCGCGGGTCCACCTCGATCAGCGTCCCGCCCCGGAAGTCCTGGAAGGAGTCGATCTGGTAGCCGTAGTTGAGGTCGATCAGGCCGAGGAACGGGAGGAACAGCTTGGCCCCGAACCCGGCCGAGCGGTAGAGCTTGAACGGGTTGTAGTCGCGGAAGCTGTTGTAGGTGTTCGCGGCGTCCACGAACGCGTAGGGCGCGGCTGTGAACTGCGGCGTCTGGATCGCCACGATGCGGGCCTCCATCGAGTACTTGTTCAGGATCCGCCCGCCGACGCGCTGCCCGTTCTGGATGGGCGTGATGGCGAGCGTGGGGTAGCCGCGCATGTAGATGATGTCCTTGCCGTAGCCCTGGAACGTGCTCTGCGCCTCCAGGGGCGAGCCGCCGACGAGGTAGCGCTGGAATTCGACCTCGTCGCCGTTGAGCGAGCCGATGTATCCGAAGTCGCCGCTGAAGTCGAGCGCGAGGCGACCCACGATGGGCGTCACCCACCGCGTCTGGAACTCCTCCTTGTGGTACTGGATGAAGTCGGGGAGCGGGGCCGCGACCTCAGCCGAGAGGAGAAGGCTGGAGCCGAGCGTCGGGAATTGCGGCGAGTCGAACGAGTTGCGCGTGAGGCTCTGCTTGACGGTGAGTTCCTGGCTGAGCCCCTCCGGCAGCCGGTAGCTCCGGCTGAGCGATTCCCCGTTGATGCTGTAGAGCCGGTAGCTGAGGTCGGTGCCGGTCTGGAAGAAATCGTCCGGCCACTTGAGTCCCTGCCGGTAGAACAGGCGAGCGCCGAAGGTCGAGAAGCTCAGATCCTCCGCCGTGCTGGTCGGGTCGTCGAGCCCGACGATGCTGCGGTTGTTCGTGAAGTCGCGGTAGGTGTACGTGAGCGAGCCGCCGACGGGCGTGTTGCGCCCACGGAACCACGGCTCGGTGAACGTCACGGAGTAGCTCTGGTAGCGGAGCCCGCTCGTCTGCACCGAGAGCGCGAGCTGCTGCCCATCGCCGGAGGGGACGGGCCGCCACGCGCCCCCGTTGAAGAGGTTCTGGATCGAGAAGTTGTTGAAAGCCACGCGGGCTTGGAGGATCAGGCCGTAGCCGCCGCCGCCCCAGCCGCCGGAGAGCTCGAGCTGGTCGCCACCGGTCTCGACGAGGTTGTACGTGAGGTTGACCACCTTCGCCTCCTCGTCGATGGAGACGCGCGGGCCTTCGGCGAGCTTCTGCTGGTCGAAGTAGCCGAGCTGGATGAGCTCGCGGATCGAGCGCTCGATGGCCTGCCGGCTGTAGGTCTGGCCGGGGACCGTCCGGATCTGGCGGCGGATGACGTGCTCCTTCGTCCGCGTGTTGCCCTTGATCGTCACCTCGCCGAACTCGTACACATCGCCCTCGTCGATCTCGAACGTGATGTCGAGCGAGTCGCCGGTGGCCTCGGTGATCTTGGGCTGGATGTTGAAGCGGAGGTAGCCCCGGTCGGAGTAGAGCGAGGTAATGTCCGAGTGCTGGGGGTTGTAGTAGAGCGTGCGTTCGAGCTTGGAGCGGTTGTAGGCCTCGCCGCGCTCGACGGCGAGGGCCTGCCGGAGCTGCTCGTCGGTGTACTCAACGTTGCCTTCGAAGGCAACGTCGCGGATGTGGTACTGCGGCCCCTCCTCCACCTGGATGTCCACGACGAGGTCGGGCTCGTCGCCACTCGTGTCGAGGTAAACGGAGTCCTGGAGGATGCGGGCGCTGTAGTAGCCGTGGTCGTTGTAGTAGGCGATGAGGTTCTGCTTGTCCTCTTCGAACCCCTGCCGGTCGAAGGTGGACGCGCCCCAGAAGCGCCACCAGCGGTCCTCGGGCGTGTTCTTCAGCCGCTTACGCAGCTTCTTGTCGCTGAACGCCTGGTTCCCCTCAAAGTCCACGTTGCCGACCTCGACCTTCCGGCCCCGGTGGATGTCGAAGGTCACGACGGTGTTGCCCTCCGCTGTCTGCTGCTGCTGCATGTCGATCGTGACGAGGCGGAACCCCTTGTCGGCGAAGTATTCCTCGATGATCTGCTCGGCGCGCTCGATGTCGGCGGGGCGGAGCGCCTGGCCGCGCAGGAGCGGGACCTTCTTCTTGAGCTCGTCCCGGTCGCCGCCTTTGATCCCCTCAAACTTCACCTCACTGAGGCGCGACACCTCCTCCACCCGGACGGTGAGGAACACGCCGTCGCCGACGAACCGGTCGGCCATCACGTCCACGTCGATGAAGTTACCGAGCTCGTAAAGCCGGCGGATGGCGTCGGAGATGGCCTGGTCGCCGGGGAGCGTGACCTGCTGCCCGACCTTCAGCCCGCTGGACGAGAGCACGAACTGCCGCGCTTCCTCGTCCGTGACGCCCTCGACCGAGACGCCGAGCACGGCGTAGGACGCGGGCGCGGACGCCTGCGCGAGCGGCTGGGCGGAAGGCTGCGTGAGCCCCTGCGCCTGCACGGGCAAAGCCGCCGCCATCGCCAGCAGCGCGCAGAGAAGGAGGGGCAGTCTGGTCAACGACGGATGCATCATAACGGGGGGATCAACACGGAGTTCGGCGAACGCGGGCAGGGTGGCGGGAAACGGTCGAGCAGGGTGGGCAGGGTGCGTCAGTTGCGGCTACGAACGCCGTCCGGCGCGGGGTTATTGCGTGAGAACGGCGTGCCCCGGGCTACCTCCCGACGCGGCTCTCGTCCGGTTGCACGCGGCCGAACCGTCGCTCGCGGTTCTGGTAGTCTTCGATGGCGGTGTAGAGGGCGTCGCGGCGGAAGGCGGGCCAGAACAGCTCGGTGACGTGGATCTCGGTGTAGGCCAGTTGCCAGAGCAGGAAGTTGGAGACGCGCACGTCGCCGCCGGTGCGGACGAGCAGGTCGGGGTCGGGCATCCCCGCCGTGGTGAGGCGGGCGGCGACGGCGTCCTCGTCTACCTCGGCCGGATCGAGCCGGCCGGCGGCAACCTCTTCGGCGATCAGCCGGGCGGCGCGGGCGAGCTCCCAGCGCCCGCTGTACGAGAGGGCGAGGTTCAGCGTCATCCGCGTGTTATGCCGCGTCAGCTCTTCCGCCTCGCGCATCTCGGCGGCGGCCCGCTTCGGGAGCCGGTCGAGCTCGCCGAGCGTCAGCACGCGGATGTTGTTCTCCTGCAACCGGCTCACCTCGCGGCGGATCGTGCGGACGAGCAGCTCCATCAGCGCGACAACCTCCGTCGGCGGGCGCTGCCAGTTCTCGGTCGAGAACGTGTAGAGCGTGAGGTGGCGGACGCCGATCTGCGCGCACGCTTCGGTGATGTCGCGGACGGACTCGACGCCCTCGCGGTGGCCGGCGACGCGGCTCTGCCCCTGCTGTTTCGCCCAGCGCCCGTTGCCATCCATGATGGCGGCGATGTGCACGGGGATCTCGCCGCGCGCCTGCAGCGCCCGCTGGCGCGCGGCGTCGGCGTCAGTCTGGGGCTGCTTGGTAAGGGAAACGGTCGGCACGAGAGGGACAGATAGCGCTGAGGGCATCCTTTTAAGGTACAGCCCCCCTACACCCTGTCGCGTGAAAATCGGGTCGAAAGCTGATGCCATCGAGCGCTTCGGCGGTTCCCGCCGAGCTAGAGAACCGTACCCCTTCGCTGATCCAATGCCGCCCCTTTATCATCGCCAGGATCATGGAGCATACTTGATTAAATTTACTGAGTTTAGCCACCCGTATTGCGCATCGTATTCGGCCTGCCCTACAATCCGGTATTCATCCCCTTCACCACTCGATCAGGCTCCATCCTCGGGCTCCTGCCCCCGTCGCGCAGCGCGGACGGCCCGCACTCGGCCGATCTGATCGCTTATCCCTTCGACCCCGGGGCCGCGACCTCCGGCGCCGGCCCAAGGCACCGTGGGAACGGAACGGGCGGAGGGCACCCGCTCGACGTGGCGGAGCCCCAGCAGATCCCTGTCCGATCATCCGCCAACCCTCTCATCCACCAACCCTCCGTATGCGGCTCTGGGGAGCCCTCTCATGGACACTACATCAGCGTTATCAGCCGGCCAAGACAGCGCGCGGGACAGCAGCAGGAATCCGAAGGAAAGCGCCGATTGCAAAGGCGGCTGCGACATCGACATCCACATCCACAGTCGCGGCGACGTAAACATCTACAACTGTACGGCCCCCGCACCCAAGGAGCAGCCGAGCCCCACGCCTCCTGGCGACGACTGTCCGCCCCCTCCCACAGCAGAAGGCGCGTGCGTGCCGCTGGGTCTGGGCGCCAAACCCAAACAGAGCCGGCAGCGAAAGCTGGAGAAGCTGCTCGCCAACAACCGCGTGCCGAGCACCCTCGCGGCCTCCTTCTTCCACGTATCGCGGCGTTTTCTGGCAGGGCAGTCGGCGGCCAACCCGTTCGAGGAGAGCGCCTTCGGAGTACTGCGGTCGTTGACGCCGGAGCTGAGAGCGGTGCTGTCGTGTTCGCTCCGGTCCTTCGACTCGATTCCGAGCAACGATCGAGGTCGGCTGTTCGACGCGTCGCTCCCGAGCGATCCGAACGTACCCCTAGACGCGAGCACGCTGGCGGTCGCGTTCTCCCGAGAGCTCACGGAGCGGGTCGGCGACCTGGCCTCCGTCAGCATCGAGCCGGAGCAGGAGCGGCCAGGCCAGAACCGCTTCTTCGAGGACGAATCCGAGGTCCCACTTACCCAACTCCGCATCTGTCGTGTAAACGGCCTGCGCACCCTCAACTTCACACCAACACTCGAGCCCGGCGACTACCTCCCTGCCGAGTTGGAACAGCACTGCGAGCCGATCCTCGTCGACGGCGAGGTTCAGCAGAACTGCGAGGTGTTGCGGGGCGGCCTCGATGGGAATTGCCCCGGCAACTTCCTCTTCGACGACGAGAACACGTGCCTGCGCGTGCCCGAGATCCAGGGAGGAACCGGCGTGATCCTCGAGGGGGTGAACTTCATCAGCCTCGATGCGACCGTCCGGCTCACCCCGAAGGGTTCCGGCACCGGGACGCGGGAAGTCGAAGCCCACGTCTTCGGCGACCTGACCACCCCGCTCAACGAGGTCGTGGACGGCGAGACCCGGACGATCCGCGATTGCCGGGTGCGCGACCGGCTTACCTTCCGCGTGCCGGACGATCTACCGTCGGGGGTCTACAGCGTCCAGATCGCGATGCCGAACGAAACCGGCATCCCGACGTTGGGGAACCCGATCCTCTCGAACGAGGAGTTCATCCGCATCGCTCCACCCTCCACGGCCCGCTTCCAGATCGCCAGCGAGAAGCTCCGCGCGCGGAAGGAGACCGCGCCCGCCTTTTTCGGCTCCGACGAAGTACGCGTCCGGGTCAGCGCCTTCCCCATCACCGCTACGCTCACCCGGTTGCTCCTGGGTGCGGAACAGCGGTTCGACTCCCCCGAGTTCACCGACGTGGACTCCGGCGACGTCCGCGAGATGAAGGCCGTGCTGTTCAGCCACCAGCAGCCGATCGACGGCGTCGTGCTGACCATCCTGGGGTTCGAGATCGACAGCGAGAAGGCGTTCGAGAAGCAGATCGACAGCTTTACGGATGCCTTCTACGAGTACCTCAAGGAAGCCATCACGGAGATCGGAAAAGCGCTGACCACCGCTGGAATCGGACCGAAAGACGTGTTGAAGTTCGGCCTCAAGCACCCCATCGTCCTCGCCATCGCTGCAGCCGTCGTCCTCGCCGTCCTCATCTTCGTCGCGCTGTGGGCACCGGCGGACCTGATCATCGAGGACGAGATCGGGCTGACGGTTACGGACCTGGACGAGCTCACCAGCTTCGCCTTCCCGTCCCCGGGTATATCCGAGTACACGACGCCGGGGGACATCGAGGTGAAGGTCACCCCGCTCGGGAAAGCCCCTTCCGAGTACCGCGAGTTTCGCGAGTACAGAAGCGACGACGAGGATAGCAACTACGAGGTATTCCTGCGCTACAATCGCGTAGCGTAGCGCCGCCTCACACCGCGACCCGCAGGTGTTGTAGTAGGGGCGCAGCATGCTGCGCCCCTACAGCCGCGTGAAGTCGTTGAAGAGGACGAACGCCATGAACGCGAGCAGCAGAACCTAAGCCGGCTGTGGTATCGGCGAGGGATCGGAAGGGGTTGGCGAACGTTCGAACCTTCCGCGACTGCAACAACGGCACCCCGTCATGGAACGAAGCCAAGTCGATCACTCCGACCCCGAGATCATGAGCGGGACGCCCGTGTTCACCGGCACCCACGTCCCCATCCAGAACCTCGTGGACTACCTCGCCGCCGGGGACGATCTCGAGAGTTCCTGGCCGACTTTCCGTCGGTGTCGAGGGAGCAGGCACAAGCGTTGTTGACGCACGCGAAGGAGGCCCTTCTCGCCTCGGACCCCGCGTAGCCCGTACGCATCCTCCTCGACGAATGCCTGCCGGGGCGAAAGCTGAAACCCGCCTTTCCCGACCACGAGGTTCGCACGGTCGCGGAGATGGGATAGCGGAGCATCACGAACGGCGCGGGGCTATCGCGGGCAGAGTCGGAGTGAGCACTTGACCCGACACGGACGGCGCAGGTCGTCCGGCTCAGAGCCGCGTGAAGTCGTTGAAGATGACGAAGGCCATGAACGCCAGCAGCAGCACGAAGCCCACCTGCTGCACGACGACGCGCACGCGCACCGAGGGCTCGCGCCGCGTGATCCCCTCGTAGAGCAGGAACACGAGGTGCCCCCCGTCGAGGACCGGGATCGGGAGGATGTTGAACACGGCGAGGGCGATGGACAGCATCGCCACGAGGAACCAGAACTGCTGCATCCCGACGTCGGCCGCCTCCTTCGTCGCCTTCGCGATCATCACCGGCCCGCCGACGCTCTCGCGTACGTCGTCCTTCCCCGTGAAGAGCCGGCCGATGAGCTGGCCGTAGAGCCCGATCCACCCGACCGTCTCCTCGCTCCCGGCCACGACGGCCTCGCCGAATCCGTACGCCCGCTTCTCCACGCCAAACACCTTCGTCAGCATCGCGGCCGTCGGCGTGCCCACGCCGAGGTAGTAGCGGTCGGCGGCCTCGCCCTCGGCGGCGGCGTTCCCATGCTTCGGCGTGAGCGTCGCCTCGTACATCGCCGCGTCCTGTGTGCGACCGATGGGTTCGATGCCCGCGTCGTCCGTCACGAGCGAATCGGGGCGGGACCAGCGGATCGTGAGGGGCTGCCCGTCCGAAGCCTGGACGAGGTCGGCCATCTGCAGCCAGAACTGCACGGGCGTATCGCCGACGGCGAGGATGCGGTCGCCGGGCTCGATCCCGACCTCGGCGGCCGGATACCCCGGCGTGAGGGAGCCGACGAGCGGCGGCAGCGGGCTGACGCCGAACTCGCCTTTGGTCGCGTTGAGCCGGGAGGCGTAGTCCTCCGGGGCCGTGAATGTGACGGTCTCGCCGCCGCGCTCCACGGTGAACGTCGCGCGGTCGGCCGCGAGGGCCTCGATGCCGCCGCTCGGGTCGAAGGCGCGCATCGGCTCGCCGTTGATCGCGACGAGCCGGTCCCCCGTCCGCAGCCCGATGTCGGAGGCGAGCGAACCATCGGACACGTACACCGATTTCACGTTCTCGGCCGGGATGTACGTGTCGCCGTAGTACCACTTGAGCCCGATGAAGATGGCGAAGGCGAGGATGAAGTTGAAGACCACCCCGGCCGTGATGACCACGATCCGCTGCCAGACCGGCTTGGCGCGGAACTCCCACGGCTGCGGCTCCTCCTCGACGAAGTCCGTGTCCATCGACTCGTCGATCATCCCGGAGATCTTGACGTAGCCGCCGAGCGGGACCGCGCCGATCCGGTACTCGGTCTCCCCCACCGTCTTGCTGAAGATGCGCGGCGGGAAGCCGAGGGAGAACTGCTCCACGCGCATCTTGAACAGCTTGGCCGCGAGGAAGTGGCCGAGCTCGTGGATGAACACGAGGATGCCGAGCGCGAGGCCGACCCAGAAGATGTACGAGAGAATCGTGAGGACGAGATCCATCGGGGGGTGGTTCGTGGTGAGTTGTTCGTGGCGGGGGGGCGTCAGGCCCAGCCGACGACAGCGGGCATACAACGGACAGCAAACACCTGAGTGTGCCCGAAGCTCCGGCTAAAAGGTGAGGCTTCCGTGGAGTTCCCGCACCCGCGCCCGCGCCTCGCGGTCCACGGCTTCGAGCGCTTCGAGCGAGTGAGGCACCACGGGGTCGACCCGCTCCAGCGCCGCTTCGACGAGACGGGGGATGTCCGAGAACCCGATCTGCTCGGCGAGGAAGAGCGCGACGGCGGCCTCGTTCGCGGCGTTCAGCACGGCCGGGGCCGTGCCCCCCGCTTCGAGCGCCTCGAAGGCGAGGCGGAGGCACGGGAACCGCGCGGCGTCCGGCTCCTCGAAATCGAGGCACGTGATAGCCGACCAGTCGAGCCGGGGGTGCGGGGCGGGCCAGCGCTCGGGGAATGAGAGGGCGTACTGGATGGGCACCCGCATGTCCGGTACGCCGAGTTGGGCCTTGACGGAGCCGTCGCGGAACGCCACGAGCGAGTGGACGATGGACTGCGGGTGGACGAGCACGCGGATCTGCTCCGGCTCCAGCCCGAACATCCACCGCGCCTCGATCACTTCGAGCCCCTTGTTCATCATCGTCGCCGAGTCCACCGTGACCTTCGCGCCCATCTCCCAGTTCGGGTGTGCGAGGGCTTCGGCCCGCGTGATCGCGCCGAACGTCGCGGCGGGGCGCGTACGGAACGGGCCACCCGAGGCCGTGAGCGTGATCGCCTCGACGCTCTCCGACGGCTCGCCGACGAGGCACTGGAAGAGGGCCGAGTGCTCGCTATCGACCGGCAGTACGGCGGTTTCGTGCGTCGCGACGAGCCGCTGCACGAGCTCACCCGCTACGACGAGCGTCTCTTTGTTGGCGAGCGCGATCTCCTTCCCCGCCCGGATCGCCGCCAGCGTCGGCCGCAGCCCGGCGAACCCGACGACGGCCGCGACGACCGTCTCCACGCCCTCCGCCGTCGCCGCCGCGTCCATCCCCTCCGGCCCGACGAGCACCTCGGTGCCGAGTCCGGCGAGCGCGTCACGCAGCGTCGCCGCCCGCGTCTCGTCCCCGATTACGACGAGGTCCGGCCGAAACGCGCGCGCCTGCTCGGCCAGCAGGTCCAGGTTCTCGTACGCCGTGAGGGCTACGACGCGGAAGCGCTCCGGGAAAAGCTCGATGATCTCCAGCGTCTGCGTTCCAATCGAGCCGGTGGAGCCGAGGATGGCGAGCCCGCGCGGGGCGTCGGTGTGAACGCGGGTCGGTCGGTCGAGACGGGGGAGCATGTGGAAGGGTCCTTCGTTATGAGTCCTTTGTCACTGGCTTTTCTACGAAGGACCAGGGACCCTTCGACAACAACCCGCGAAACTTACGCGTTGAGGTCCCATACCACAACGCCGCTGCCTGCCCGGCTGTCTATGTTCGTCCGTCGCCTCCTCGCCCTCGTTTTCGTCCTCGCCGTCGCGCCGGTGGTGCCTGCCCGCGCCCAGCAGTCTCCGCCGAAGCCGACGATCCAAAACGCCGCCGACCCCGCGACGGCCAAGTTCCGCCTCGCGGACGCGTACCTCCGGGCGGGTCAGTCGGAGCGGGCGCTCGCGCTGCTCGAAGACCTCCACGCCGCCGACCCCGGCTCGTTCGCCGTCTACGACAAGCTGAAAGAGGCCTACGTCACCGTCAAGCAGTACGACGACGCCCTCGCGCTCATCGAGTCCCGGATGCAGTTGACGGCCCCGACGCCAAACCTGCTGGCCGAGGCGGGCCGCCTCCACGTGCTCAAAGGCGATCTCGAAGCGGCCGAGCGCACGTGGCAAGCCGCCCTCGACGCAGCGCCCGACAACCCGTCGACGTACCGCCAGGTCTACGCCGCCGAAGTCGAGGCGCGGCTCTACGAGCAGGCCCGCGACGTGCTCCTCCAGGGCCGCGAGCGGCTCGGCGACCCCGCCCTCTATCAGGTCGAGCTCGCCGACCTCTACGGCCGCACCAACCAGCACGAGGAGGCGATGGCCGAGTACGCCGCCCTGCTCACCGCCGACCCGCAGCAACTCGGGTTCGTGCAGAGCCGGATCGGGCGGTTGCTGGAGGGGGACGGCGCGGCCCCGGCGTTCACAGCCGCCGTCGAGCGCCTGATCCGCCGCGAACCCCTCGTCATGCCCTACCGCGAGCTCGCCGCGTGGCTCTACGCCGAGACCGGCGACTTCGCCGCCGCGCTCGACGCGACGCGCGCGCTCGACCGGCTGCGCGGCGAGCAGGGCCAGAGCCTCTACGCCTTCGCCGACGCCGCCCTCAACGCCGAGGCCTACGACGAGGCATTGCAATCCTACGAGATCATCCTCGAACGCCACGGCGACGGCCCCATCGCCCCGCTCGCGCTCCTCAGCACGGCCCTCCTCTACGAGCTGCGCGGCCAGCAGCACGGCGAACGCGCCTTCGACGCCGGGGGCAACCGGATCCCGGCGGCGGACTACGACCTCGCGCTCGAACGCTACGGGGCGTTCCTCCGGCAGTACCCGACGCACCCGAGCGAGCCCGTCGCCCTCCGCCGCCTCGCCGGCTTGCAGAAAGACGTGTTCCGCGACTACGGCCAGGCCGAGGCACTTCTGCGCGATGTGCTGGCTCGCTTCCCGAACGGTCCCGTCGCAGCCCAGGCCCGGCTCGACCTCGGCGAGGTGGCGCTCCTGCGCGACGACCTCGGGGCCGCCCGCGCCGCGTTCACCCAGGTCGAGGAGAGCGAGCGGATCGGTGAATCGGCCGAACTCGCGCGGCTGGAACTGGCGCGGCTGGAGTTCTACGAAGGCCACTTCGACATGGCGACGACGCGGGCGCAGGCGATGAACCGCAACACGGCTACCGACGTCGCCAACGACGCGATCGCGCTCAAGCTGCTCCTCTCTGAGAACAGCGGGCCGGACTCGACCTCGGCCGCACTGCGGACCTTCGCCCGCGCCCAGCTCCTCCAGCGCCAGCAGCGCCCCGCCCTCGCACTCGACGCCGTGGACGAGCTGCTCGCTGCCTATCCAGAGCACGCGCTCGCCGACGACGCCCATTTCCTCCGCGCCGAGATCCTCCGCGCCCTCGGCCGTTTCGACGACGCGCTCGCCCTCCTCACCGCCTTCCCCGAGCAGTTCCCCGACAGCTACCTCACCGACCGCAGCCTCTTCACCGTCGGCGAGATCCACGAGCGCGACCGCGCCGATCCGCAAGCGGCGATGGCTGCGTACGCCGACCTGCTCGCCCGTTTCCCCGGCTCCCTCCTCGCCCCCGAAGCCCGCGCCCGCATCCGCCGCCTCCGCGGCGACGGAGTCTAAATTTATCGGGGATTGAAGGATCGGGCGATTGGGGTGCCGATTGTTATAACCCTTATGAGAGTCATCCCCGCGAAGGCGAGGACCCAGAAACGAAGCCAACCCGGTGGGTTCCCGCCTCCGCGGGAATGACGAGATGTAAACGTTCTGCCCAACCTCTATGCGCCATCTTCTCGCCCTTTCTCTCTTCCTTCTCGTTGCCCTACCCGCCGCTGCGCAGGACGTGCTCATCCCGATGGACGCCCGGCAGAGCGACCACCTCAAGGCCTACGGTGCGGTCTACTGGGCGCTCGACCGGGGGATCAACGTCGAGTGGTTGCTGAACTACCGGGGGGGTGCGTTCCTCGCAAATGGCACACCCGAGCTGGAACAGGAGCTTCGCATTCGCGGCGTGAGCTTCGAAGAGCTCGGTGGCGGCGGGGCCGCGCAGATCATCGCCGAGGTCGAGAGCGAGGGCGCGAACACGAGCGTGGTACGGCTGGAGAAAGCACCGAAAGTCGCCGTCTACGCGCCGAAGCAAAGCCTGCCGTGGGACGACGCCGTGACGCTCGCCCTCACCTATGCCGAGGTCCCCTACGACCTCATCTACGACAGCGAAGTGCTCGACGACAAGCTCGGCGAGTACGACTGGCTCCACCTCCACCATGAGGACTTCACTGGGCAGTACGGCAAGTTCTTCTCCGCCTACCGCAACGCGGCCTGGTACCAGGAGCAGCAGCGCGAGGCCGAGGACGAGGCCCGGAAGCGCGGCTTCGCGAAGGTGAGCCAGCTCAAGCTCGCCGTCGCCGAGTCCATCCGCAGCTACGTCTCCAACGGCGGCTTCCTCTTCGCCATGTGCTCCGGCACCGACACCTTCGACATCGCCCTCGCCGCCGCCGGCACGGACATCGTCCCCCAGGAGCTCGACGGTGACCCCGTGGACCCCAATGCCCTCGGACAGCTCGACTTCTCCCGCACGCTCGCCTTCCAAAACTTCCGCCCGAGCTTCAACGCGATGGAGTACGAGCACTCCGACATCGACGTGACCCCGCCGCCCCAGCTCCGCAACCCCGCCGTCGACTTCTTCACCCTCTTCGAGTTCTCCGCGAAGTGGGACCCCGTCCCGACCATGCTGACGCAGAACCACGTCGCCACGCTCAAGGGGTTCATGGGGCAGACGACGAACTTCCGCAAGGCCCTCGTCAAGCCCGGCGTCGTCGTGCTCGCCGAAGCACCGGGGCGCGACGAGGTGCGCTACCTCTACGGGCCGCTCGGGCAAGGCTTCTTCGCGTTCTACGGCGGCCACGACCCCGAGGACTACCAGCACTTCGTCGGCGACCCTCCGACCGACCTCGCGCTCCACAAGCACTCGCCGGGGTACCGCCTGATCCTCAACAACGTGCTCTTCCCCGCCGCCAAGAAACAGAAGCAGAAGACATAAAGCTGGGCGCACTATGCCTACACCCACTTAGCGGGGCACAGGAGCGAGGCCGAAAACAAAATTAGCTCCGCGAGGATCGTCACCTAGATACTCAAGCCAAACGTCAAACGGATACGAAGTTCCAATTGGTGGAGATGACGCAGTCGGATTCATGTTGCCTGAAACCGGATTGATCCCGCTAACCAATAAGTATTTATAACCGACTACTCGTTGCATACTTATGGCGTTGTGTCTCAAGTCACCTATGCCCTTCATATTGATACCCAACACTTCTATTTCCGACTCGCTCATATTTATATGAAGGCTAGACATGTTAATTTCTATATTTTCTGACAATCTTACTATCTCGGATGGATATATCACAGGTCCATTAGCCCAAAATATCTTATATCCTATAGGATATCTCTTAGACAATCCAGGATGCGAAACGAGCTGAGTGTCATCGACTTTCTGTTCTATACGCTGGCGGAATTCCTCCTCCTCTTTATCTTTTCCACTATCCAGTATACTAATAATTGACCATGTCAATAAAACTCCTGTTATAAATACAAATATCTGGCCCACTATAGTGTACCTCCCCCAGTCCCACCAGGATCGGATTAGATGCCCCTTGTGTTGGTGACAAAGCCATCCCCCTTTAACTTTGCGCTGACACCGCTTTCCGCTCTGAGTAAACCCAAGACAAGCTCCTCCCCCTTTTCGTCGAATATCGAGCATGAAGCAGATACCGAATCGTTAGTTGTTCTAAAGTAAGAATGTACAAGCGCCACTGACAACGCTTCGATACCAAGCTTGCTCTCTCCTGCTCTCGACCACCACTTTGATCCCAGCATTCCCGTTTCGACCAGTAGTCCTGTGCAGCTTCTTATTTCGAGCGATGTAAGCGGTCCGTGTCTGCGGCTCTGCACTTCGCCTTTGCCTTCTTCTCCATGCTGCTCCGCCACACGCTCTCCGCCACCTTCTTGGTCCTGTGCCTCGCTGCTCCGGCCGCCCACGCTCAGCGCGGCACCTTCGGCATCGGCGGCCAGCTCGGCGATCCGACGGGGGTCGCGCTCAAGTTCGGCTCGGGCAGCCGCACCTTCGACCTCGCCGCCGGGTGGGACCTCAACGACTACCTCTTCGTGCAGGGCCACCTGCTACTGCGAGAGGCCCGTTTGCAGGGGGAGGCTTCGGACCTCCACTACTTCTACGGCCCCGGCCTCTTCCTCGGCGTCCGCGACGGCAACAACGACCGTGACGGCAGCACCGCGTTCGGTGCGAGCTTCAACGCGGGCCTCTCGTACTATACGGGACAGCTCGAATTCTTCGGCCAGCTCACTCCCCGCCTCCGGCTCATCGACAACACCGACTTCGACATCGGCGGGGCGCTCGGCCTCCGGTACTACCCGTGATGGAGCCGGGCCGCTCGGTACGGCCGTAGCTTGAAGGCTCGCCCGCCACGCACTCCTCCGCTCCTTCCATCCCCCAAGTCCCCGATGGCAGACCGTCCTATTCGCGTGCTGATGGCTAAAGTCGGCCTTGACGGGCACGACCGCGGCGCGAAGGTCGTCGCGGCGGCGCTCCGCGACGCCGGCATGGAGGTGATCTACACCGGCCTCCGCAAGACCGCCGAGCAGGTCGTCGCGGCGGCGCTGCAGGAAGACGTGGACGTGATCGGCGTCTCGATCCTCTCGGGCGCGCACCTGACCGTCTTCAAAAAGCTGCGCGACGGACTTGCCGCCGAAGGGATGGACGACGTCGTGCTCCTCGGCGGCGGCGTGATCCCGAATGAGGATTTCGCGGAGCTAGAGCGGCTCGGCGTCGACAAGGTGTTCACGCCGGGGACATCCCTCGCCGAGATCGTTGCGTACCTTCGGGAGACCGTTTCCGCCCTCGATCGCAGCTAGCGCCCGCCGTGTCTCCTCTCTACCAGCGCATCCTCCTCACCGGAGCCAACGGCCTCGTCGGGCAGGCGCTCGTGGAGCGGCTCAGCGCGATTCCGGAGGTGGACCTGCTGGCAACGGGGCGCGACGACCGCCCGCGTTTTACCGAGGGCTCGTGCGGCTACACGCCGCTCGACATCACGGACACCGAGGCCATGCGCCGGCTGTTTCTGGACTTCGCGCCGGGCGTCGTGATCAACTGCGCCGCCATCACGAAAGTCGAGCAGGGCGAGGCGAATAAGGAGGCGTGCTGGGCCGTAAACGTGGACGCCGTCTCTGCGCTCGGCCGGCTCTGCAAGGCACAGGGCGTCCGCCTCGTCCAGCTCTCGACGGACTTCGTGTTCGACGGCTCCGCCGGCCCCTACGACGAGCGCGCCCGGCCCGACCCGATCAACTTCTACGGCCGCTCGAAGTGGGCGAGCGAGAACGCCGTACGCGCGGCCCGGCTGCGGCGGTGGACGATCGTGCGGACCGCCCTCGGCTACGGGACAGGGCACAATCTCCCCCGCTCCAACTTCGGACTGTGGCTGACCGAGCGGCTCCAGCGCGGCGAGCCGACAGAGGTCGCTACCGATCAGATTCGCACCCCGACGTACATCCCCGACTTCGCCGACGGGATCGCACGGGCTGTCCGGCTGAACAAAAACGGCCTCTACCACCTCGCCGGGCGCGAGATCATCTCCGTGTTCGATTTCGCCCGCCGCCTCGCCCAGCGCTTCGACCTCGACCCGTCGCTCATTATCCCGACGACGACGGCGGCGCTGCACCCGGACGCGCCGCGCCCGCTCCGCACAGGCCTGCTCATCCTCAAAGCCGAGACCGAGCTGGGCTACAAGCCGCGCTCGCTCGACGACGCCATCGACCACTTCGGCCAGCGCCTCGGCCTCCCCGTACCGACGCGCTGATTCCCTGCGAGGAAGACCCGTGAGCGGACCAGCTTCCATCGAAATCCGCCTTCTCGGTCCTGCCGATCACGACGTGCTCGACACCGTCGCGCCGGACGTCTTCGATGGCCCCGTCGATCCCCGTTGGGTGGCCGAGTTCTTGGCAGACGAGCGGCATCATCTCGCCGTCGCCCTCGATGGCGGCCTCGTCGTGGGGATGGCGTCCGCCGTCCATTACGTCCACCCGGACAAAGGACCCGAGTTGTGGATCAACGAGGTGGGCGTCGCGCCGGCCCATCGCAGCCGAGGCGTCGGGAGGGCGCTCCTCGAAGCGTTGTTCGAGCGTGGCCGGGCGCGGGGTTGCACGGAAGCCTGGGTGCTGACCGAGGAGGAGAACACGGCCGCGCGCCGTCTGTACGCGAGGGCGGGAGGCCACGAAGAGCCACGCCCCGTCTACGTCACGTTCGAGTTGACCGAACCCCGGCCGTAGTTCAGCGCCTCAACCGTCTCCATCCGGGCCGCCGGTTTCGGCGACGAACGTGAACGTGCTGAGCGCACCGTTGTCTTCGGCGATGAGGATCAGCCCGTCGTCGGAGAGGGAGTACACGACGCGGTCGGCGGCAGCGAGGCGGGGGCCGAAGTCGAGCTGGTTGCCGCAGCCGATCTCGGTGCACGCAAGCGCCGTGAAGTCGAAGAGGTGCCCGTCACTCTGATACGCCCCGTCACATCGGTTGCACGACGTGATGGTGACCTCCGTGTCGCTCTCGAAGCGGATCGTCGTCGGAATAACCTCCGTCGAATCGCCCGGTGGGAGGTCCACCTGATCGAGCACCCACGTCGTCCCGATCAGGTCGCTTTCGAGGTTCGTGTCGCAGCCGGCCCCGAGGAGCAGAGCGAGGAGGGGCAGAGAACAGGAGAGGATGCGGGGCATCGGCTCGGGCTAAAACGGACGGAGTGGGAGACAGCGAGCAAAGGTAACGTGAACATCGCCGCGTCCGTGCTGTTTCGCCGCTGTCACGACACCCTGCGTGATATTTTGCTGACCCCTTCCCCGACTCTCCCCCATCCCGATGCTCGACGTCCAGACGCTCCGCGACGACCCCGACCGTGTCCGCCAGGCCATGCGCGACAAAGGCGTGGGCGACCCGTCGCTCGTGGAGCGCGTGCTCGACGTGGACGAGCGGCGGCGCGCGGCGCAGACCGAGCTGCAAGCGGCACAGACCGAGCTGAACGCCTCGTCGAAGCAGATCGGCCAGCTCATGGGGCAGGGCAAGCGCGACGAAGCGCAGGCCCTCATCCAACGCACCGGCGAGCTCAAGCAACGCGTGAAGGAGTTGGAGGACGAGCCGAAGCGGCTGGACGAAGAGCAGCGCCGCCTCCTGCTGGAGATCCCCAACCTCCCCCACCCCAGCGTCCCCGTCGGCCGCACCGAGGCCGATAACGTGGTCGCCGCAGAGTTCGGCGACAAGCCTTCGTTCGACCCCGACGGGTCGGGGCAGGCGTTCGAGCCGAAGCCGCACTGGGAGCTAGCTGAGCGGCACGGGCTGATCGACTTCGAGCGCGGCGCGAAGGTCGCGGGCGCGGGCTTCCCTTTTTACATCGGCAAAGGCGCTCGACTCCAGCGCGCCCTCATCCAGTTCTTCCTCGACCTCGCGGGCGAGGCAGGCTACACCGAGATGCAGCCACCGCTCGTCGTCAACGAAGCCTCGGGCATCGGGACCGGACAGATCCCGGATAAAGAGGCGATGATGTACGAGACGGAGTCCGTTGCACGCGCTAGAATTGAGGCCCTGGCTCAGCAAATAGAAGAAAACCAGATTCAGCACCAAGAAATGCGTGAGACTCTTTTCTCTCTCCGAGGAGTCACACCAAAGCCAGGGATGGAGGAGGATTTCAAAGGTCTTTTCTTCAATATTATCCGGAGAAGCGAGGAGATCGAAGAGGGGATAATCCAGAATCGTGAAAGCATTGAAAAAATGCTGGCTGAAAACCAACTCTATCTCATACCCACGGCCGAGATCCCTGTCACCAACTTCTACCGGGGCGAAATCCTTGACGTGGGCGCGCTCCCGATAAAGTTTGCTGCGTACACGCCGTGCTTCCGCCGCGAGGCCGGTTCGTACGGCAAGGACGTGCGCGGGCTCAACCGGCTCCACCAGTTCGACAAGGTCGAGCTCGTGCAGTTCGTCCACCCGGACACGAGCTACGACGCGCTCGAAGGGCTCCGCGAGGACGCCGAGCGGGCCGTGCAACGGCTCGGGCTCCCCTACCGCCGCCTGCTGATGTGCACCGGCGACATGGGCTTCACGCAGAGCAAGAAGTACGACCTCGAAGTGTGGAGCGCCGGGCAGGATCGCTGGCTCGAAGTCTCGTCCATCTCCAACTTCGAAGCCTACCAGGCGCGGCGAGCGAACATCCGCTTCCGGCCCGAGGGCGGCGGCAAGACCGAGTTCGTCCACACGCTCAACGGCAGCGGGCTCGCGCTCCCGCGCATCGTGGCGGCGCTGCTCGAAAACAACCAGCAGGCCGACGGCAGCATCTCGATCCCCGAGGCGCTCCGGCCCTACACCGGGTTCGACACCATCGGTTAGGGCGATGACGGTTCGGGCTCGGCTTCGGCCAGCCACGCGCGGAGGGCGCGGTTCCGCTTCGTCTGCATCGCCCGCAATCCTGCGAAGGCCGCGTTCAGCCCGACGATCTCGAACAGGAAGAAGTACAGTGGGCTCCCCAGCAGGCACGCGACGAAGATCGCAATCGTCCGGTAGTTCGAGCACAGGAGCGACCAGCGGTGAATGGCGGGGAGATTCGTGGCGCGGTACGCTGCCCGCACCTCCGCCGCCCGCTCCCCGCCGTCGCGCAGCGCGGACTCCATCTCGGCGACGAGGTCCGGGTCGATCCCCGCGAGCCGGTGCTGGATGCGGAGATACGTCAGGTACATCTTGCCGAAGGTGAGCGACGATCCCTGCTTCCCGCGCAGTCCTCGCCGGAACGCGTCCGGCATCTCGATCCGCGCCGACTCCTTCGCGTGGACCCAGTAGTCATAGGACTGCCGCTGGAACTCGTACGCGCTCGCCTGCACGAGGTGGCTCAGCCCCGCCGCCACGGCGACGACCCACACCCACCACCCGAGCACCGCCGCCGAAGCCATCGTGAGGCTGACGTACACGAGGGCGAACGCGACGTGGTCGCACAGCCCGTCGAGCACCTTGCCGATCTCCGACGTCTGCCCCGTGAGCCGGGCGAGCTGGCCGTCCGCGCCGTCCATGACGTGCCAGCCGATCATGAAGAGGAAACCGGCCAGCGCGTGGGGCCAGAGGTCATACCGGTAGTACGCCACGGCGGCGAGCCCGCCGAACACCATCCCTGCGACGGAGACCGCGTTCGGCCGCACGCCCCACCGGGCGAAGTGCGTCACGAGCGCGCTGCTGATGGGGTGGATGACGTAGCGATTCGTAGCCTCCTCGATCTCGCTCGTCCGCTTTACCTGTTGCTGTTCTACCATCGTCGATACACGTCGATCACACGCTGGGGTGTAAGAGCTAGAAGGGTGGGACGATCCCGCATTACGTGACGCTCTTCTGAACGTGGCGCGCTGTGATAAAGATGCCCGCGAAAATGAAGACGTAGTAGCTCAACAGCCTCCACACCAGCAGCGTCGGTGCGACGAGAGCCGGGGGCAGGAGCTCCGGCCCGAAGAAGAGCACGTAGAGCCCTTCGACCCCGCCGGCACCGCCGGGCGTCGGCAACGCGATGGCCCCCAGATTCAAGGCTGCCGAACGGAGGAAAATGAGCACCTCATCGGCGCTGGAATATACGCTTCGGATGAGGAACACCGTGAGCAGGTACCGGGCGATCCACGGGACGAGTGTCAGCCCGAAGCCCTTGAGGTAAAACAGGATGGACTGCGAACGCAGGACGGCCGAGCGCTCTTCGAGATCGCCCACGACGCGCAGCGCGCGCATCCGGAAGCGCCGCAGCCACCGAAACCGGAACAGGCCGCCCACGAGCCCTGCGAACAGGCGGGGCCGGAAGAGCGTGCCGTACGCGAACGCGAGCACCCACGCCATGTACCCCAGAAAGAACAGCGCCATCGCCCCCGTCCCGACCGTCCCGAGCGCCGCCGGGAAGACGTCCACGTAGGCCGCGCAGAGCACGAGCGCCGGGATCGTCAGCGCGAGGATGACCTGATCGACGAGCATCGCGAACAGGATGATCGATGTCGCCTCACCGAGCGGGAGGTCCCGGTCGCGCGCGATGAAGATCGTCACGAACGGCCCTCCTCCGACGGTCGACGGCGTGACGTACGAGAAGAAGTCCCACGCCACCTGGCTTCGAATGCTCGCTCGCATGCCGAGCCGGCCCCGCGAGAAGTAGTTCAGGCGCCACCCGCCGAAGACGACGCGCAGCACCACCGTCGCTACCGCCAAAGCGATGAACCACAGGTTCAGCTGGGGCAGAATCTCCCGGAACGTCGCCAAATCGAAGGTGAAGTAGCCCACGATCCCCAGCGTCAGCAGGCTCAGCAGTACCGGCCACGCGATGCTCCGGGCACCGACCGTGGCCTTCCCCGCCGTGCGCTCGGCCTCGTCTGCACGAGGGAGTCGATCCGGCTCGGCGTCCCCATCAGATCGAGGGCCGGGATCTCGCTTCGTGGTCAAGGGCGATGGTGCCATGGGGTGCGGGGCCGCGAATCCTGAGGCGTATCCACCCCAAACGACCCTGCGCCCACTTCGCTCCCCGTTCACGTCGAGTTAACGGGACCGGGACTGACCGGCGCATCGCCACGACAGTCGCGACCGGAGCGGGCAGGCGGCGTTCGAAAACAAATAGCCGACGGCAACCATGCGGGGATCGCCGTCGGCCTCCTTTGTAACACGGTGCGGTTCAGACGCCGCGCGGCTGCTTGAGCAGGTCGCGGATCTCCATCAGCAGTTGCTGATCGGCCGTCAGTTCCGGGGCAGCGGGCTCCTCGGCCACGTCGGCCTCGGCCTGCTTCTTCAACCCGTTGACCCACTTGACGAAGATGAACACGGCGAAGGCGACGATCAGGAACGAGATCAACGTGTTGATGAACACGCCCCAGTTCATCGTCACCGCTCCGGCAGCCTCCGCCACTTCCAGCGAGGCGTACGGCCCGGCGGGGGCTCCGTCCTTGAGCACGGTGAAGATGTTACTGAAGTCGACATCGCCGATCAGCAGACCGAGCGGCGGCATGAGGATGCCGTTCACAAGCGCCGTGACGATCGTCCCGAACGCCGCGCCGATGATGATGCCGACAGCCATATCGACGACGTTTCCCTTGACGGCGAACTCTTTAAACTCTTGCCACATGGGATTGGTGGTGGGGGTGGGTGGCGGAGTCTCCCAGAGAGGAGGTGCGGTAGCCCCAAACTATCAACCCTCCTCCACTTTATCCAATCCTCCCACCGGGCAGCGGCATACGCCTCCTCTCGCGGGGTGCAGCCCGGTCGCTTCGAATAGGCCGAGACGAGAAGCGTAATCGATCTCTGGGTTTACCAAGGTTCTGTGTCGCACGAGTGTGGGAATGTGATGCCCTGAACGGTGTAGACCACGAGCGCACGGGATTTGCGCGGATCCGAGACTCAGAGCGGGTCCCGATCCTGGACGCACACGGTTTCACCAGCAGCTCGTCGCTATGCTTCGTCGTCGCTTCCTCGCCCTCGGCACAGCACCCGTGCCTGCGCCCTCGACTCCGACGCCGCCCCCGATCAGCGGTGGGCTCGAACCCTTCGTCCCCACCGACAGCGCCCCGTGGGACGAGCGCCGCGCCGCCCACCTCGTCCGCCGCCTCGCCTTCGGCGTGTCCGTACCGGACCTGACCGAAGCCCTCCTCCGCTCCCCGTCCGAGGCGGTCGCCTACTTCGTCCAGCAGGCCCTCGGGCGCTCGCTCCCGGACACACCGGCGTGGTATGACTCCCACCCCAACGGCGGCCAGCAGAATACCGAGTGGGTCTACGAGTGGTACGTGTGGATCCCCGCGCAATAACAACGTAGGGGCGCAGCGCGCAGTGCCCCTACTTGGTCGCTTACGACTTCTTCGCCGGCTTCTCGACGGCCGGCGCACCGTTGCTTTCGGCCGCAGGCTGCGTGGCCGGCGCGCCATCGCCGAGGCTACCGCCTTCCTGGAGGTAGGCATCGCCGGGGAACTGCTTGATGAAGTCCGTCTGGATCGGGTGCCCGGTGCCCTTGTCCGTCGGCGAGCTCTCGTGGATGTAGAACTCGGCGTTGGGCTGCTGATCCGTCACAGCGTACTGCGCCTCGGCCGCCTCGACCATCGACTGGTCGGCGTTGCGCGAGAGGCCGCGGACGTTCTCGCGGATCTGGAGGTCGGCCAGCCGGAGGACGTGAAGCGCAGCGGCCTTGTCGCGCTCGAACTCGACGCCGCGCTCGCCCTTGCGGAGCTGCATGTCGAGCTTCGATAGGACGCAGGCCCAGGCGTACATCAGGATCGCGTTGTCGGCGAGCCGGGCCTGCATCACCTGCCGGGTGACGATGGCCTCTTCGAGCCGCTTCGAGGCCAGCTTGAACTCGCGCGAGTGCGTCTGGACGTGCTTCGCCAGCAGGTCGGCCTGGCCCTGGAGCGCGGGGTGGAGCCACTCGACCTCCGCCTTCGGCCGCTTCTTGCCAAGGAAGATCTCGGCGGCCAGCGGCGTCCCCTTCTTCACGATCTCGGGGTTCACGGCGCTGAGCACGATCCGCTTGAGGTTATCGAGCGTGCCCGCCTCCTCGTCCCACTCGACGGCGTTGAGCACGCCGAGCATGTACTCGGCGAGCTGCTTGCCGCCGTAGGCGAAGACGAACCCCTGCATGAGCTCGTTCGAGCCCTCGACGATCCGGTGGATGCGGTTGTCGCGCCAAATCCGGTCGTACTCGTTCTCGGTCATGTAGCCTTCGCCGCCTATGATCTGCATCCCGGCGTCGATGACCTTCCAGCCGTAGTCCGAGCAGAACACCTTGCAGGCGGCGGTCTCGACCATGATGTCTTCGTCGTGGCGGTCGAGGAAGCCGCACGTCATGTAGAGCATGGCGTCCATCGCATAGCAGTAGGCCGCCATCTGGGCCACGTGCTGCTGGACGAGCTCGAACTCGGCGAGCGGCCGGTCGAACTGGTGGCGCGTGCGGACCCACTTCGTGGCCTGGTCGCGCGCCTGCTTGGCCGCGCCGGTGACGCCGGCCGAGAGCGTGCACCGCCCGTAGTTGAGGCACGTGAGGGCGACCTTGAGCCCCTGCCCCTCCTTCGTCATCCGCCGTGCGACGGGCACCTTTACGTCGGTGAAGCGAATGCGGGCCTGCCACGTCCCGCGGATGCCGGTCTTCGAGCGGTTCTTCTCGAACACGTCCACGCCGTCCATGTCCGGGGTAACGATGAGCGCGGTCACGCCCTCCTTCGTCCGGCCCGTCCTCGGATCGGTGACCTGCTGCTTCGCCATCACCGTGTAGAGCCCGGCGAGTGCGCCGGACGTGGACCACTTCTTCTCTCCGTTGAGGATGTAGTGCGTGCCGTCGGCGCTCAGCTCGCAGTGCGTCTCCTGCCCGGCCGCGTCGGATCCGACCTGCGGCTCGGAGAGGCAGAACGCGGAGAGGTACTCGCGCGCGACTTTGGGGAGGAACTCCTTCTTCTGCGCTTCCGTCCCGAAGAGCATCAACGCCTTGCAGCCGATGGACTGGTGGGCCGAGACGACGACGGCCGTCGAGCCGCACGTCCGCCCGATCCGCTCCAGCACGCGGTTGTACGAGGCCACGCCGAGCCCGAGCCCGCCGTACTCCTCGGGGATCGTCATGCCGAGCACGCCGAGCTCGAACAGCCGGCCGATGGCCCACTCGGGAATGAACTCCTCCTGGTCGATCTGAATGGCGGGATGCTCGTTCTGGAGGTAGTCGTCGAGGCGGGCCAGGAGGCTGTCGCACTTCGCCTTCTCGGCGGCGGACACCTCGGGGTACGGGAAGACGAGGTCTTCGCGGATACGGCCCCAGAACATGTTCTTGATGAAGCCCATCTCTTCGGGCTCCGGCCCCATCATCATCTCAGCGTCGCGGATCATCTGCTGATCTTTGGCACCGACGCCTTTCATGTTGGATAGGATCGACATATCGAGTTCGGTAGGTGGCAAAGTCAGGAGGGAGAAGTGCGCGCGACGCATCGACGCACAGCGGAAGCGCTTCCGTCTCGAACGGAATCCGTCGCGGCCGGTTCGAGTGCGGAGACGAAAATATACGGGCCTGTCCTCGTCAGGCTCCCTGCCGAGCCCGGCTGAGGCCCCCTTGCCCCCGTTTTCACTCGTTGTTCCGCGAAGAGTGAGTGGGCGATACCCAGCCAGCCAGCCGGTCAAACGCGGTAGCATCCCCCAAGACGCAGTAGGCTGCGTCTCTACGGGCGCTCGTGGTGAGGCGTACGCCGTATTTTTCGTCGTTCTCGTCCAATTACCCGATCCCACCCTTGACCTTCACCGATAAGCTCCGCGCCGCGCAATCCGCTACCCATTCCCGCGTCTGTGTCGGTCTCGATCCGGACCCGGAGGGCCTGCCGCACCTGCTTCGCGACCGTCCCCCTGCCGAAGCGGTACTCGCGTTCAACCGTGCCATCATCGAAGCGACGGCAGACGTCGCCTGCGCGTACAAGCCGAACCTCGCCTTTTACGAAGCACTCGGCGCGGACGGGTGGCGAGCGCTCGAACAAACCGTCGCCGCGATCCCCGACGGCCGACTCGTCATCGCGGACGCCAAGCGCGGCGACATCGGCAACACGGCGCGGATGTACGCGCGAGCTTTTTTCGACCGGCTCGGCTGCGACGCCGTGACGGTCTCGCCGTACATGGGGAGCGATGCCGCCGTGCCGTTTCTGGAGACGCCCGGCCGGTGCGCCTTCGTCCTCGTCGCCACCTCGAATCCGAGCGCGGCGGAGGTGCAGGCGCTGGAGACGGACGGCGAGCCGCTCTATCTCCGTATGGCACGGCTCGCGGTGAACGCGGCAGCCGACCAACCCGGCGAAGCGGGCTTCGTCGTCGGCGCGACGCGGCCCGCCCTCCTGGCGGAGCTACGCGATGCTTACCCCGACGTGCCGTTCCTCGTCCCCGGCGTCGGGGCGCAGGGTGGTGACGCCGGGGCCGTGGTCGAAGCGGCGGGATCCGGACCGCTGCTCGTCAACAGCAGCCGAGGGATTCTCTACGCCTCGGCCGGCGACGACTTCGCCGACGCCGCCCGCCGCGCCGCCGAGTCGCTGCGCGACGCCCTCGGTGATCCGACCAGCTAGCGGGGTTACACAGGACGGGGATGGGTGTCTATAGGTGGCGCACCTCTTCGACTTACGTACCGCCGCTTCCTATGATCACGCCGTCCCTCACGTACCGCGACATCCACGACGACCGCGACCTGCTGGTCACTCTCCACGAGCCCGACGCCCGCGTTCATCACATCCCCGAGGCCGTCGTGCAAGACATCTGGCGGTGCCTCCGCTTCAACCACGCCGGCCTCACGACATCCGGTGGCGAAGCTGTCGAGATCTGGCACCCCGGCGTGCTGAACACGGATGCCGGACCCGACTTTGCTGACGCCCGCGTGCACATCGGCGGCCTCTGCTGGTCCGGCGACGTAGAGATCCACCGGACCTCCGGCGAGTGGATCGAGCACCGCCACGACGAAGACCCGCGCTACGACCGGGTCGTGCTGCACGTCACACTCGTCGCCGACCGCCACACGGGCCACTTGCAGCGGAGCGACGGCGCGGTGATCCCGGAGATCGTCCTCTACCCCCTTCTGCACGACTCGCTCCGGTCCCTCCTCCACCGCTTCTATGCCACGCCGGAGCTCGACTTCTTCTGCGCGCCTCACTGGCCCGAGGTGCCGGAGACGATCCGGCGTTCCCTCGTCCGTGCGCTCGGGCGGGAACGGCTCACCCAAAGAAAAGAGGATCTCGCCGCTTCGTTTCTGACCTCCCCCGAACTCGACGGGCTGCTCCATGAGCGCGTCTTCCGCGCCCTCGGTTACGCCAAGAACGCCGACTCGATGGAGGCCCTCGCCCGGGCCGTCCCGCTCCGCAGGCTCCGCGCGCTCGATGACCTCCGCGACGCCGAAGCCTTGTTGCTCGGCACCGCCGGGCTGCTCCCGACCGCGCGCGGCCTGCTCGGCACCGACCGCGCTACGGCCGATTACGCCGTGAACCTCCGCGAGCGCTTCGACCGGCTGGCCGCTGCCGATCCGGTGCGCCCGTTGAATCCCACAGTGTGGAAGCGGGCCCGCCTCCGCGCGAGCAGCCTGCCGACACGCCGGATCGCTCAGGCCGCGGCCCTCGTCGCCCCCAGTGGCGTGCTTCACCGCGACCCGCTCCCCCGCTTCGTCCGCGCAGCGAGATCGGACCAGGCCCTCCCTGCGCTCCGCGCTCTCCTCACCGATGCCGAACCGTCAGCGTTTTGGGAGACGCACCTCCGACTGGACCGGGCCTGCAAACCTGCGCGTGCCCACATCGGCCGCGGCCACGCCGACAGCGTGCTCGTCAACGCGATCCTTCCGGTCCTCCTCCTGCACGCCGAGCAGATGGGAGACACCTCGCTCGAAACCCGCGTGCTCGAACTGTACGAGCGGCTTCCAGCCACCTCGGACGCGGTCACCCGTCGCTACGAGCACTACGGCACCAAACCCGCGAACGCCCTCGAAGCGCAGGGCCTTCACCAGCTCTACCGCACCCGATGCACCGGGGGCCGCTGCCTCTGCTGCCCCATCGGGCAGCACGTCCTCTCCGGCAGGCACGGACCGACCGTCGAGACGGCGTAGGTTGCGAACGGGGTGCTACCTTTCGACCCCGTTCCCCTGCCCAACTCCGTATCGCCGTGCTGATCCGCACCGTCCGCATGACTTTCCGCCCCGACGCCCTCGCCGACTTTCTGGCTATGTTCGAGGAGGTCGCCCCCAAGATTCGAGGGGTCGAGGGCTGCCTGCATCTGGAGTTGTGGGAGGACGCGCGCTACCCCAACATCCTCTCTACGTACAGCCATTGGGACAGCGCCGAAGCCCTTGATACGTACCGCCACAGCGACCTCTTCCGCGAGACGTGGGCGAAGACCAAAGCGTGGTTCGCCGCGCCGACCGTCGCGCACAGCCAGCACGTGCGGATCGGCCCAATTTAGAGCGCCAGTTTAATCCCGGCCTGCACCTCCCGGCCCGGCCCCGGCAGGCCGAGTTGAGGAAGCACGACGGCGTCGGTGACGTTGTTGACGCGGGCGAAGAGTTCGGCCGAGATCGCACGCACGGCGAGCCGGTAGCCAGCACGGGCGTTGAGCACGAGGGCCGGGTCGAGACGGGCGAACGAGTCGGGGGCATCCGGCGAATAGGCGACCCCGATGTAGACGGCTTCCACGATCGCGTTCGGCCCCAGCCCAGGGTTATACGTGGCGGCAAGGCGGCCGATGACCTCGGGCTTCTCCGAGAGGCGGAGGGTTTCACCGTCGGCGTCGAGGCCACGCAGGTGCAGGAGGGTCAGGTGCCCGTCGAGGCGGACGCGACGGAGCGGACGCGCAGCGCCGGCCAGTTCGATACCGTAGATGCGGCTCCCGCCGAGGTTGATCCGCTGCCGACGCCCGTCCTCCAGCCGCCGCTGATCGATGGTGTCGTCGGTACGGCTGAGAAAGAGCGTCGCCTCGCCCGAGAGCCGTTCACCGCTCCGACGGACCCCGGCCTCGGCCAGAAGCGACGACTCCGGCTCCAGGTCCGGGTTGACGAGGAAGCGGTTGAGTGCTTCGCCGAACAGCTCGCGCAGCGTCGGAAAGCGCGTCTTGCGGCCGACCGAAGCGTTGAGCGTCCACGTCTCATCGAGTCGGTAGACGCCGCCCGCCGTCGCGCCGTAGTCCACGAACGGATCGAGCGGCGGCTTGTCGCCCGTCTCCGGCGCGCTCAGCACGTCGAGGCTGACGCCGGCGGTGAGCGTGAGCGGCGCGAGCGGCGACGCCTCGGCTTCCAGCCCGGCGCTGTAGAGTCCTTGCCGGTACGTCTGGCGCGGGTCCTCGCTCCGCTGCCCATCCTCGAACGCGAACTCCTGCTGCCGGTGCGACGAGGTGAGCGCGTTGAGACCGAAGCGGAGCGTGACGGGCGCAAGCTGCCGCTGGAGGATCGCCCGGCCGCCGAGGGTCAGATCCTCGTCGTCCTGCTCGCTTTCGAGCTGGTCGTACCCCACGCCCTCGTAGGCGGCGATGGTCTGAGCGAAGCGGCTGCCCCAGAGCGCGCCGCGTAGGGTCGTCGCGTCGTCCAGTCCGGCCTCGCCGCTGAGGATCAGCATCGACAGCCGCCAGTCCGGGTAGCGCCAGAATCGGACGCGGTCCACGGCCGGATCGAGGTGGCCCTCCGGCGCGACGCCCTTCTCGCCGTCGACGTGGAGCGCGGAGATGCCCACGCGAGTACGGGCACCGAGCGCATAGGCGACGCGGCCGAAGCCGTTGACGAGGCGGTGGTCTGTGTTCGTGCGTACGCTCTGGGACGGCTGGCTGAAGCGCAGCCCCGCCTCTTCGAGGCTGCCGGGTACGGAGAACCCGTCGCGCCGGGCATAGCCGACGGAGCCGACGTACGACACCGACCCACGCCGTGCGAGATGCGTCACGACGCCCTGCCCGAACTCCTCCGATCCGCCCTGCGCCGTCGCTTCGGTGTGCGCGCCCTCGCCTTCTAGGCCACGCGATATCATGTTGACGGCCCCGCCGAGCACGTTCGCCCCCCACAGCACCGACGGCACGCCCTTCGCCACTGTCACCCCGCCGATGACGCCACTCGGCAGAAGCGAGAGGTCGATCCGGTTGTCCCACGGGATGTTCAGGAGCGCGCCGTCGAAGAAGAGCGCGACCTGCCGCTCACCCGCTCCCCGGAGATAGACGAGCGATTCACCGCGCGAGTTCGTCTGCACGTGGGCCGCCGGAATCAGCCGGGCCGTCTGTGCCACGTCCACGGCGTCGAGCCCATCGATGGCGGCGAGCGGGATGCGCTGAAGCGTCGAAGGGGCCACAGTCGCCGAGGCCGTGCCGACGACGACCTCGCCCAACTCATATTCGTCGAGGGAGTCGGCGGGTGCTTGCGCGGCGCTCGGTGCCGCGCAAGCCACCCACAGAACCGTACACAGCGCGCACCGAATATGACGGCTCGCAAGCATGGGTGGTGCGGGGTAGAGGATCGAGTGGGCGTGGGGAGGACGGTCGAGAAGGGGTGCGGAAATTATGCGCGCCAGGGAGCGGGGGCAAGCATGTGGCATTACCAGGGCCGCCCCAGCACGCGACGAGGGTTGGAGGGGCGGCAGACGACGGATCACAGACCGCCGATTGGCTTCGCAGTCCGCGGTCGGCCGGCCGCGGTCTCGTTCGCCTCACATCACCGCAATCGCCCGGAACTCGGCGCTGTGCTCTACCAACTCGTCATACGTCCCAGCGGCTACGAGGCCGCCGTCCTCCATCAGGAAGAGCGTATCGCAGTTCTTCACCGTGCTCAGACGGTGCGCAATCATGATCAGCGTCCGGCGCCCGCGCAACTGTTCGACAGCCCGGATGATGGAGCGCTCCGTCTCGTTGTCCAGGGCCGAGGTCGCCTCGTCCATGATCAGGATGGGCGGGTCATGATAGCGCGCTCGTCCCCCCGAGAACTCCAAACGCAATGAACTACTCCGGGGCAAGCCCCGGAGTATCGTTGCCGTCCTCAAACATATCAAACTGCTGACGGTGTAGCCGACGGTAGTGCTCCTCCTCACCCTGACCCTCCACGTAACGCCGGATCACCTCCTCCGTCCCGTGGCGACCACCGTGG